>CAZEZV010000033.1:0-21944 GCA_964516725.1 uncultured Phycisphaeraceae bacterium | reverse complement strand
AAGCCGGTTGTCCACCACGAGCGGAACCAAGCCCATGGTCCACCCGCATCAATCCAACTTTCTCCGCTCCTGCTCGGACACAACGCGCAAAGAACTCACGCGTCCCCTCAAGCCCCCCACTTCAGTCCAACTTCCAACTGGCCCATCTTCAAATTGCAATCGAACCAGTCGAGAGCCATTGATGTACGGAAAATCCGCACCTATGTTCGACCCTTCTGCGAACATTGTGCCCATCTCGCTCTCCAAAGTCCTATCCTCGCAATCTTGAATCGTGCATGCTCGGTGTTGTTCTGTGCACGCAAATGCCGTAACTCATGGTCTCCCAAGCACTCACAATCGCCAAGAATACTTTCATTGAGGCAACACGCCAACCCATCGTGTTTGTACTCCTCATGCTCTCGCTCGTGTTCCAGATCTTCAACACCTGGAACACCGGCTTCAGCATGGGCTATTCGATGGACGACACCGCCGAAGTCACCGCAGACAACAAACTGCTCTTCGACATCGGCCTCTCAACCGTCTTCGTCATTGGCACTATCCTCGCCGCGTTTGTCGCGACCGCCGCCATCAGCCGGGAAATCGAAAACAAAACGGTTCTGACAGTCATCAGCAAACCCGTCAGCCGCGTTACCATCATACTTGGCAAGTACTTAGGTGTGGCTGGAGTCCTGTTCACAGCCAGCATCATCATGCTCGGATTTCTCCTGATCGCCGTTCGACACGGTGTGATGCAGACCGCCGCCGACGATGTTGATGCCCCGGTCCTCGTCTTCGGCGGACTCGGACTGTTCTTGGTTATAGGTCTTTCTGCCTGGGCCAACTTCTTCTACGGCTGGAGCTTCCCACAGACCGCATTCATGCTCTTGCTTCCGGTCACTGTGATTGTCTACATCGCCCTGCTGCCCATCGGCAAAGAGTGGAAGCTGCAGCCCATCACCAAGGACTTCCTGCCTCAGGTTGTCACCGCTTGCGCTGCTCTAAGTCTTGCAATTCTTGTGCTTGCGTCGGTCGCGACGGCCGCGTCCACGCGTCTTGGGCAAGTCATGACGATCGTTGTGTGCTTCGGGTTCTTCGTCGCCGCGCTGCTCTCAAACTTCTTGGTGGGCCGGCACGTCTTCGTGAACAACGCTGTCGCGATGGTCGAGTCGGTGCAGGCCAAGGACATCTCACGTTCCTTTATAACCGACCAGGAGCCGATCGTCATCCAACTCAACAGAGCGCTGCAAAAGCCTATAAAACAGGGCGATGCGCTCTACTTTAGTTCCAGCCCGAACGGCTTCCCGCCGCTCCATCTCGAGGACTACACCGTGAACCCCGAAGGTAAGTTTGCGGGCGACATGAGCGAAGTCAATGACATCAAGGGTGCCGCCGCCCAAGGCTTAGGCATCTTCGCCTTTGCGTCCGGCAGCCAGCAAGTCACGGCGTACAACGTCGGATCGCGCTCGGTGAGTCTCTCTCGAATGCCCGAAAAGGGCGACTACATCTTCACCACCCCAACCAAAACCAGAAGTGCTCTCCTGGCAATCTGGGGAGCCCTTCCGAATCTCCAGTATTTCTGGCTCCTGGACGCCGTTTCCCAAAATCGCAAGGTTCCAGCTACCTATCTAGGGCTTAATGCGCTGTATGCAGGCGTTCAAATCGTCGCTTTCCTGTCCATCGCCGTGATGTTGTTTCAACGCCGTGACGTGGGGTAGGGAACCGAAAGTCCTTCAGCCCGCTACAGTAATGAGTTGAGGGCTTGATCGCCGAACAGGTATTGAGGCCTCAGGCACTTGGAGAACACAATGGAAAAGAAAAAGACAGTCCTGATCGCGGTTGCCGTCGTTTGCTTCTTGGGCGCTGGCGTTGCCATTGCACTCCAACTCGGCTTGTTCGGCGGTAACAACGCACCCGAAAAGGTCGATCTTGGCCCGCCCTCGGTTGAGTCAACGCTCAACGAGAAGGAAAAGAAGGAATACAAGAAAGCCCTTGAAGTTCAGGAAGAAATCAGCAAGAAGGCTGTCAAGGCTGGCGCGTAAGTCGCGCGGGCGTTCTCACGATGTGGCAGGAAGAGGAGTTGTGTCGCACTTTCGTTCTGTCAGTGCGCGCGTGAAGCTCACGGAAACTCGATGGCCGCACCCAGTTGCTCAGGACTTTGATGCATGACGCACGCGGGGGTTGAAAACGCGTTCTGCTCCGTTTGTGGTGAGTCGATCGGCACCAAGAAGAGCATCGCCGCGCCTAAGGGCAAGCGAGTCTGCGAGACCTGCGTTGAGAACGCCCGGCAAGTCTTGGCGGCCCGCGAAGCCCGCAAGCACCGGCGTGCGGCGGAGGCAAAAACACAGGCCGAGCTCGCGCGGGTCGAGGGCGACAACCGCATCGTGCTTGAACTGCAGGAGGACGAGTGGCTCCGCGCTGCGGCGCACAGTTGTCCCAACTGCGCCCGCTACCTGGCACTCTCAGATCAAGTGTGCCCGCACTGTGCTTATGGCGCGCCCGCAGGCACAGGAAAGAAGTCGCGGATTGGCGTCAAGATTCCCCGCGGCGGCGGCAAAATCGTCCGCGCGAGCACGGGACCTCTCGACGACGTGTTGGGCGAGGTCCATCCGCAGCTGCCGGTCATCGTGCCCTTTGTCACACTTGCTCCGGCACTTATTGGCCTTGCACTCGCATGGCGCATCCCCTGGCTCTGGAACACGGCGATCATGACGCTGCTCGTGGTCGGTGTATTCGTTGTCGCGGGCTGCGCCATTCTCTTGGCCCAGCAAAAGTCCCGCCTGTTCCCCGTCTGGCTTGGTTGCACGCTCGTGCTGTGCGCGGCGGCGATAGCTGCAGCCCGCCTGACACAGCTCCAGTTGGTTGCCACAGCCGCGGCCATCGCTTCGTTGACGTTTGGGGGTATGTGGTTCATGGCAAACCGAGAACGCCTCGACCTGTCGCTGAGAATCTCGCTCGCACTCCTGGGTCTCACGACGCTCGTCGTCGCTGCGTACCTGCTCTCGAAGCACTCAGCCTGATGCAAAGCAAAGAATGTGCGGCCGACCCTTTCGTCCGCATAACGGATGTGTGACAGCAAGTCCATGCACACAGAGGAGTTAGGCAGCTGTTGTTTTGCAGATCGTTGATGCGTAATAATTTTCTAGTTTTGTTCCCTCGTTTCTGTGAGAGTCTGGCTGATTTACCCCCCCCGGAACAGACGATGTAGTTGTTGACTTTACGGTGGGCTTGTCAACTTTCGCACGCAGGTCCGAATCCGGACCGCTAGAGGTCTCCATGCCGACTCACATTGACAAAGTGCTGTCCTGCACCACGCTGCCGAGCCTGCCAAGCGTCGCGATGCGCGTGCTGGAATTGACCCGCGACAGAAATGTGTCGATGACCGCGCTTGCCGAGACCGTGTCGACCGATCCTGCACTCACAACCAAAGTTCTCAAGACCGTCAACTCAAGCTACTACGGCTTGGCGACTCCGTGCCCGAGCATTCCCCGCGCGATGAGCATGCTGGGACTGAACACGGTGAAGTCCATTGTGCTTGGCTTCAGCCTCGTCGACTTCACGAAGAACCTCGCCGGCGGGAGCGCAGGCTTTGACATGACGGCGTACTGGAAGCGAGCGGTGTACACGGCCGCCGCGGCTCGATCCATCGCAAAGGAGTCTCGCAAGTGCGATCCTGAGGAAGCATTTGTCGGCGCGCTGGTCGCAGACATCGGCATGCTCGCGTCGCTCGCCGCGCTCAAACAGGAATACGTCACAGCCATCGCCAAAGCGCCGGAAGACCATGACGACCTCATCGAAGTTGAGCGCAGCGAATTGGGCTTTGACCACGCGCAGGTCGGAGGCGAGCTCGCGAGTCGCTGGCGCTTGCCGGGCCAACTGGTCGCATGCGTGAACTGCCATCACGCCGAGAGCAAGGCGCCGCCGGCGTTCATCGACATCGTCCGCTGCGTCGTGCTCGGAAAGAGCGCGTCCGCCGCGCTCACGATGACGGACAACAAGCGCAAGATGGGTGAGTACCTGCTCAAGTGCGAGGAGTGGTTCGGCTTTACCCGCGACACCGCGCGGGAGCTGCTGCAAACCACCGGCAGGGCGGCGACCGAACTCGCCAAACTCTTTGACCTCAAGACCGGGGTCGCGCCGAACGTCGAGAGCATTCTGTCCGAGGCGCAGGACCAGATCGTCATGTCGCAGGTGGAACTGCAGCGGCAGACCGACGAGCTGACCCGCAAGACGGTGACCGACGCGCTCACCGGCGCGTTCAACCGCGCGTACTTCAACGAAGAGCTCGCCAGGGCATTTGCCGAGGCAAAGACCGCATGCGCTTCGCTGGGCATCATCTTTATCGACGGAGACCGCTTCAAGTCCATCAACGACACCCACGGGCACGCCGCGGGCGATGCCGTGCTCAAGGAACTCGCGTACCGCTCCAAGGAAGCGGTCGGACAGGCCGGCAGCGTCTGCCGCTACGGCGGCGAAGAGTTCGCCATGATCCTTCCCGGCGCGGACTTGGCAAAGTGCGCCCGCCTGGCAGAAGTCATCCGCCAGACCGTCGGCTCGCTCCCCTTCGAGCTCGCCAAGTACGACCAGAGCCTGCCCACGCTCAACGTCACCATCAGCGCCGGCGCGAGCGCATATCAGCCCGGGATGGACCTGCCCAACGGCGACGCGATCGTACACGCGGCGGACTCTGCCGTGTATGCCGCGAAGAAGAGCGGACGCAATCGCGTCTGCACCGCATTGCACGGCGGCCCGACCTTCAACTTGAACGGCTCGCCCGTGGAAGTTCCTACCGAAGCTGTGCCGCCTGCTGCGGTAGCGCCTGCCCCGGCACCCGCGACCGCCAGGGCCGCTGCGGCCGTGCCGCAAGCCCAACCCACCGCCTCCGCCGCCAAGCCAACGATCCTCATCGTCGAGGACGACCCGCTCGCGTCGAAGCTGTTGGAGCTGCTGTTCAGCAAGCGCGCCGACGCGACCGTGTTGTTCATGCCATCGGGCGAAAAGGCGATGGAGTGGGTCAACACGCCCGGCAAGCCCACGCCCAGCGCGTTCATCACCGATCTGCACCTGCGGGGCGTTGGCGGCATCAACTTCATCAAGCTCGTCCAGGCCAAGTACGACAAGGCCGCACCGCCCGTGGTCATCATGTGCGCAACCGGCGACGAGCGCGACAAGTCGCTGGCGCTCAAGAGCGGCGCCGCGCTCTATCTCAACAAGGGCGATCTGTGCACCTCGTTTGAGAAGTGCTTCGCGCAGGTCAAGCAGGTGATTGCGCAGAGCGCTGCCCGCGCCGCGGCGTGATTGCCGGGCAAGTGATGGTTGAAAGCCGCGGCGTCTGCACCGAGCGCGATGGTTCGCGCACACCGCCCGCGTCACTGGCCCGCAACGCAACTCGCGCCAACTCGTACCATGTTCAAAGCCCAGGAGGCACCATGCTCACGAGTTCTCTTGCCCTTCTCCTCGCATCGTTCTCCATCTGCCAGCCACCCGCCGACGAGGCCACTGCATGGATCACGGCAAACTCCGTGAAGCCGACGACCAGCGTTGCCGGCTCGGGCTTTGACGACCTCGTCGGGCTTGATGCGATCGTTGGCGATGCCCGCATCGTCTCGCTGGGCGAACCCACGCACGGCACGCGCGAGGCGTTCCAGATGAAGCACCGCGTGCTCGAGTACCTCGTGGAGAAAAAAGGCTTCTCGATCTTCTCCATCGAGGCCAACATGCCCGAGTCGTACAAACTGAACGACTACGTGATCCGAGGCGAGGGCGACCCCAAGAAGCTCATCGATGGGATGTACTTTTGGACATGGAACACTCAGGAAGTGCTCGCCATGGTCGAGTGGATGCGCGCGTGGAACCAGAAGAACCCGCCGCAAAGCGGCAAACCCCGACTGCAATTCACCGGCTTTGACATGCAGACGCCCGATGTCGCGTGGTCCATCGCGGGCGAGTTCATTGAGCAACACGCACCCGACCTCGCCGAAACGCACAAGCCGCTGCTCAAGGACATCCAGGCGCTCGCCGCCAGCGCAAGCCTCGGCGCAGTCACGCCGGGCTGGACCAGCATGACCGGCACCTTCCCGGTCGAACCCGCACGCGGCAAGCAACTGCGGTTCTCGACATACATCAAAACCGAGGGCGTCACCGGCTGGGCCGGCGCATGGTGGCGCTGCGACACGCCCGGCGGCACCAACGGCTTCAACAACATGCAGGACAAGGCAATCAAGGGCGACACCGACTGGACCCACCACGAATTCACCATCGACATTCCCAAAGACACCTCCAACATCAACTTCGGGTTCCTCCTCTCAGGCGACGGCGCGGCCTGGTTTGACGATGTGAAAGTCGAACTCGACGGCGTTGTGTACGACAATCCTGACATGTTCAGCTTTGACTTTGAGAACGATGCCGTGAAGTACCTCTCTGGCGGCAGCGGCGAATACAAGATCGGGCGCGTCGAGACGCAGGCCCACAGCGGCAAGAAGTCCCTCGAAATCCGCCGCCGCCCTGAAGCGGACGTGCCCAAGGTCAACCGGCAAGAAGTCCGCAAGCACGCCAAAGACCTGTACGAAGCGTTGCTCGAACGCCGCGACGACCTGATCGCAAAGACCGACGCGCAGCACACTGACTGGGCCATCCAGAACGCCAAGGTCGTGTGGCAATGCGCTCGCATGTACGCCGACGACCGCGGCTTCAACGTGCGCGATGACTGCATGGCCGACAACGTGAGTTGGATTCTCGATCAGAACCCGGGCCAGAAGATCGTTCTCTGGGCCCACAACGGGCACGTGTCGCGCACCGCGACCTTCGGCATGATCCCGATGGGCAGCCACCTCGCAACCGCGTTCGGCGACGAGATGGTCGTCGTCGGCTTTATGACCGGCACGGGCCAGTACACCGCGATGAAGCAAGGCAAAGGACTCGTGCACGACAACGAACTCTCGCCCGCACCCGAAGACAGCGTCGAAGCGATCTTTGAGCGAGCGGCCCTGCCCATCGCGATCGTCGACATCCGCAACTCGCAAGACAAGCCCGGCACGCGCTGGGCCAACACATCAATGCACATGCGAAGCATCGGCGCACTCGCGATGGAGCAGCAGTTCCACCACTGCGTCGCCGCGGACTGTTATGACGTGCTTGTGTGGCAGGAAACCACAACCGCCTCAAAGCCCATCAAGTAGCCGCACATGATCGCCCGACCAACACTTTGAGCGACGGTCCGCGCCTGTCGCACCAAAGCAAACGCCGTGCTTCCAGACAAAAGAACGAGCCCGCCTTCCTCAGCGGGCCCGTCCAACTCTCTCACAATCCTCGCTCACACCTTATCGAATGCACGGCCCCTCGCTGTACACACTGAGAAACGCGTCGATATCCATGGGGTCAAAGATGCTCAGGTCGTTGTTGAAGTCAATATCGTCGCAGCCTTCGTCGCCTTGGAACTCGAACGGGCCGATGTCGATCGGGTTCTGTGCGTTGGCGTTCGCGTAGCCCAGCGAGTCGCGGATGCGGGCGTTGTTGGCCGCGTCAAGCAACGCCGAGGCGCCCGAGGTCAGGAACCGCGTCGGATTGCCCCGGTCGATTGCCGGGCTGCTCGAAGTCAAACGGAAGTCGTTGCCCGCCGCATTGACAAACCCGGGGTCGGCGACGGTGTTGTTCGCGTTCGAATTCGCGTTGGGGAGTGCTGCGGGCGAGAGGCTGTCCCAGAACGTCATCCGCGCGAGGCTCGCGTTGCCGAAGGCGATGGAGTTCGTGACAAACGCCGAGGAGTTCACGGGGATGATGTCGCTCAGGTTGCGGGCCAAGATGCAGTTGGTCATCACGACGTAGTTGTTGTCTGCGCTGTTGAAGAAGCGGTTGCTGTCGCGGAAGATCGAGTTCACGACACGGAACTCCGTCAGAACGTTGCTGGAGTCGATGAACGTATCGATCGTGTGTACCGTGCAGCCTTCCACCAGGACATTCTCATAGCCCGTCGCGACAAGCGTCGTGTTCGAACGTCCGAGGATCGATGTCAGCACGCACCGACGGAACGTCAGTGAGTTGACGCCTGCGGCGCTCGGCATGTTGATCAGGGCGAGCGTGTCGCGCGAGACAAGGGTCATGTCTTCAAACGTCAAGTTGGATGACCCCGTAAGCCCTGCGCCCGTGGGCGGCCCTTGAAGGGTCGTCACTCCAGCGCCAGAGCCGCGGAGCACCATGTTTCCGGGCACACTAATGCCGGTTTCGAGCGTGTGTGTGCCGGGAGCCAATCGAACCTCGCCGAGCCCGGAGATGCTCGCGAGTTGCATCGCCGAAAACAGCGTTGCGGCTTCGCCTGGGTAGTAAATCCCGCCCGACACTTCGATGACGGCATCGCCCGTCCACGTGTCGTTGCGAACATCCCACTGACCGGAGTTTCCCGTGGCCATCAAGGCGTAGTCGCTGCCTTGCGAGTTGTCGCCAGTGTTTGCGGCGAAGTTGCGGTACGTCGAGGGGCTTCCGTCGGACCACACAAAGGTTCCTTCGACCGCGGCGTCGTTGAGGCCGATGAAGTACTTGGAGTTGCTTTGCAGCACATTGGCAACAAGCCAGGCTTGCTCGGCTGCATCGTTGATGGTGACCAGATCGCCACCCATGTTCCGTGCGTAGTCGCGCATCTGAGTCCATGTCGCTCCGGACCAATTGAGTCGGTAATACCGGTTGCCCGTTGCTGGATTGGTGACGCGAGGCCCCAGGACTTGCGCGTGAGCACCGGCAAGGGTCACGAGCAATGCAGCGGTTGCGGAAACGATGGTCAGTGAACGATTCATGGCGAAGTTCCCTTCTAAAGTGACTTGATCCACGGGTAACAGGTTCCCGTTCATGCACACTTGCGGAACCTGGCGCACTCGGGCATCACGCAAAGACACTTTTTTTGTCAAATCGCGAGTCGGGCCGTCCAGAACGTTCATATCCCACGCCAAGACAGTGCTTTGACGCATGTTGCTTACAGTTGGCCATGGAAGCCGATTCGCCCGTCACGATGATGCTTCGCGATGTTCGCCTCGGGCGTGAAGGATCACGCGAGCGCCTTGCGGAAGTCATGTATTCCGAGCTTCGCGCGATGGCGGGAGCGCTGATGGCCGACGAACGCGTCGCCCACACGCTTCAACCGACCGCTCTCGTACACGAGGCGTACGTAAGGCTGATTCGAGGTGCCGGACTCGACGCACAGGACCGCGGACACTTCGTGGCGATCGCCGCAAAGGCGATGCGGCAGGTGCTGATCGACCATGCACGCGCTCGTCGAGCGGACAAGCGAGGAGGAGGGCGAGTCTTCGCCGCAGGAGGCAAGGATGATTCTGGGTTGTTGGATGATGGCGCGGGTCGTGGGCACATCAACGACGCAATCGGCTCGCGCCTTGATGTGCTTGATCTGGACGATGCGCTGCAGGACTTTGCCCGGCTGTATCCTCGCGCGGCGCGCGTTGTTGAGTTGCGCTTCTTTGGCGGGCTGAGCGTTGAGGACGCGGCAGTTGTGCTCGGAACCGCGGAACCAACTGTCGAACGAGACTGGGCGCTTGCCCGTGGATGGCTTCGGCGAAAACTCGCGGACGCCGGTGATGAGTCTGGTTGATGTGTTCGGTGTGACGCTGCACATTGATCTGGCATATGTTGAGTCGATTCGAATTGGAGTGAGCACATTCCCGGAGTAAAGGCACAACGTGTCCCATCAAGACCAACAGAGCGACGCCGATCTGAACCGACCGCTCCATGAGCGGGTTGCTCGCGCTCTGGATGAAGCAGGTGACGCGACGGGGGCGCGGCTGCTGGCGTTGCTTCGCCAGAAACACGCACGCGATCCGGAGCTGGTTCGTGAACTTGAATCCTTGATGGGAGACACGACGGCACACGTGCCGGTGCTTGACGCGACAATGACGATTGGGACGGATGGCTCTGAGACGTTGCTTCGCTCTGCGCTTGCGAAGGTGGTGCATGGAGACGAAAAAGTACCAGAAACCATCGGACCCTACCGGGTCTTGCGAGAGCTCGGGCGGGGCGGGATGGGGATCGTCTATGAGTGCGAGCAGCAGGAGCCGCGGCGCAGCGTTGCGGTAAAAGTGCTGCGGCGGGGCGTTCATTGGGACGCTTCTTCACAGGAATCTGGCGTTGATCCAAGGCGCGAAGCGCGAGTTTTGGCTCGGTTGGCGCATGCGGGCATCGTGCGTGTGATTGAATCGGGCATTGATCCAAGTTCTGATCGCACGTACTTCGTGATGGACTTGGTGCGTGGGCGGAGTCTGCTGAAGTACGCTCAAGAGGCACGCCTCACGATTCGACAACGCGTTGAATTGCTTGCCCGCGTGTGCGATGCTGTTGAACACGCACACCGCAAGGGCATCATCCACCGCGACTTGAAGCCATCGAACGTGCTTGTTGAGCAGACGGGCGACGCGAAGACAACACCATCCGATGAGTTCGCCCTGGTCGGCCAGCCACGTGTCTTGGACTTTGGTGTTGCCAAACTCACTGATCCGTTGGCAGAGGGCCCGCTTGCGCAGTCGCTGATCCTGCCCGGCGCATCTGCCATCGTCGGCACGCTGGGGTACATAAGTCCCGAGGCGTTGCTTGGTGACACGCACAACATCGACACTCGCGCAGATGTCTATGCGATGGGCGTGATGCTGTACGAAATCCTCACCGGCAAGATGCCGATACCGCTTGCCGGTGTGCCCCTCTCCGAAGTTGCCAGACGAGTTTCGGATTCCGCCATCCCGCCGCTGCGCAAGCACGACGCGAAACTGCGGGGCGATCTCGAATCAATCGTTCACAAAGCGATGGAAAAAACACCAGCGCGCCGGTACGGCAGCGCGGGTGAACTGAGCGACGACCTCCGGCGATTCCTTCGCAACGAGCCCGTCGTCGCCCAGCCCGCCAGCGCGATGTACCTCGCCCGCAAGTTTGTCTCTCGTCATCGCGTCGTGAGCGCGCTGGGAGCCGGACTTGTGTTCGCGCTGGTCGCCGGACTGGCAACCACCCTCGCCATGATCGCCCGAGTTGAGAAAGCCCGCAAGCAGGAACAAACGCAGCGAGAAATCGCCAGCGCAATCCGAGGCTATCTCGTGCAAGACCTCATCGGCGCCGCCAATCCCAACGCCATGGGCAAGGACGTCAAGGTCATAGAAGTGCTCGAGAAGCTCGGGAAAGAAGTGGAATCACGCTTCCCCGGTCAACCAGAACTCGAAGGCCGCGTCCGCCACGAACTCGCCACAGTCTTCAACGGGCTGGGAATGTACGACGAGGCCCTGACCCACAGCGAAGCGTCGCTGAAACTGCTCGAAGCCACGCTGCCCGCAGACGACATCACGTGCATCTCTTCTCTGCTCGCGCAGGCAACCGCGCACCAGAACAGAGGCCAGAGCGACAAAGCCGAGGCGCTCGCGCGCGATGGTCTCGCTCGCGCCGCTCGCGCACTCTCGGAGAACGACCCATGTCGCCTCCGCCTCGACGCCGTCCTGGCCGCATCGCTGCATTCGATGGGAAAGGCCGATGAGTCAGTCGCCATCATGAAGCCACTCGTCGCCAAGCTCGACGTCGTGAGCGCCCTGGACTTTGATGATCGCTGCGCGTTCCGCGTCCAATACGCCGCCGCGCTCCAGCAACTCAAACCACCCCAGCTCGACGAAGCGGCAGAACAGTATCGGGCCACCATCAAGCTCTGCGACGAACAAGCAACGCCGGAACACCCGGCGAGCATCGCGGCTCGCAACAATCTCATCGCAGTCCTCCGCTCGATGCGCCGCTACAAAGAGGCCTTCGAGTACGCGAAGGACCTGCCCGAGCTGGTCAAGAAAACCTTCCCGCCCGATCACCCTGCTCATGGATTCGCCGCAATCAACCTGTCCGTGCTGCACACAAACATTGGGCACCGCCAGGAAGCCTTCGACTGGGCAGTCCGCGCAACCGAAGCACTCACGCTCGCCCTGGGCGATTCAACATGGCAAACCGAGCGCGCTATTTCCATCGCGGCTAAGGCAGCCCGCGACCTCCAAGACCCCGCACTGGCCGAACTGTGGACCACTCGGACAGTCGTCGCTCGCCTGCAAATAGCCGCCGCTTCCGAAGCGCACACAACGGTCAAAGTCTTCGAGGAAAACGCGCCGCACATGCGCATCACGAGAGAGGATTTGCTTGACCGCATTTTCACCCAGCGCGACACTCTTGTCCCCATGGACCACGAAAAGCGTGCGCGTTTCCTGGCAAATCTCTCATGGGCCGCCCTCGCAATGAACCGCGCCGACATCGCCCGGCGTTCGCTGGATGACATTGGCGCCGCGACCCTCACCGAAGATGACGCCAAAGTGCGAGACGCCGCGCGCACATCCCTCGAAGACGCCGAACGCGCGCCGAGCACCTGACTCCTGCTGCACGCCTCACACTCGACGCACGGGCACCAACTCCCCGCGAACACACCAAAGAGCAAGGACTACGCTCGCCTGCCTATGGCCGTCCTGCTGTCCGCACAAGACCTCTCCAAAACCTTC
Source organism: uncultured Phycisphaeraceae bacterium (assembly GCA_964516725.1). Taxonomy (GTDB): domain Bacteria; phylum Planctomycetota; class Phycisphaerae; order Phycisphaerales; family UBA1924; genus BJHL01. Next base: position 9,468 of record CAZEZV010000033.1, on the reverse strand, counting down.
GGCACCAAAACGCTCTTCAGCGGCATCGCGCTCACGCTGCACGACCGCGAGCGCCTCGCGCTCATCGGTCCCAACGGCTCGGGCAAGTCCACGCTCCTCAAGATGCTCGCGGGCCTTGTCTCGGCGGACCTCGGCCAAACGACCGTCCGCAAGGGCGTGCGCATCGCATATGTCGCGCAGAAAGATGAGTACCCGGAAGACTCAACCGTGCTCTCAGCAATCGTCACCGCGCTGCTCGATGCCATGCACGCGGGCGACATTGCGCACGTTCATGATGAACACGAAGCCCAACTCGCGGCAGAACTTATCCTCAATCGCCACGACCTGACCAACTTCGACCAGCCAACACGCCTGCTCTCGGGCGGCCAGCGCAAACGCCTCGCCATCATCCGCGAACTCGCAAAGGAACCAGACGCGCTGCTGCTTGATGAACCGACCAACCACCTTGACTATGAAGGCGTTGAATGGCTGGAAGCGACGCTGCGCGCAGGGCAATTCGCCAGCATCGTCGTCACGCACGATCGCGAGTTTCTCGAGTCCATCGCAACACGAATCGCCGAACTCTCGCGCCAATACCCGCAAGGCATCTTCACCGTCGAGGGCAACTACAGCGAATTCTTACGTCGAAAACAGGAATTTCTGGATGGTCAGGCTCGGCAGGAGCAGGCGCTCGCGAATCAGGTGCGAGAGGACCTGCGTTGGCTGGGTCGCGGGGCGCAGGCGCGCCGCACCAAGTCCAAAAGCCGCATCGAGGCGTCGTACGACCGCATGGACGAGCTCGCCGTGCTCCGCGATCGCAACGCGGACGTGAGAGTCACGAGCATCGACTGGGGCGCGACGGGTCGCCTCACGCGCAAGCTGCTCGTGGCCCGCGCGATCTCCAAGCGCCTGGGTGATCGCCAGCTCTTCACCGATCTTGATCTGGTGCTGTCGCCTGGCCAGCGCGTTGGCCTCATGGGTCCCAACGGCTCGGGCAAGTCAACGCTCATCAAAGTACTGATGAAAGACATGCCGGCCGACCCCCCCACCGCACGCGCGCTCGCCGACGCAGCCCGTGCCGTGAACATCCCGCCCGGCACGCCGCCCCCCGGCACCATCAAGCACGCCGACAATCTGCGCGTCGTGCTGTTCTCGCAGCACCGCACGGAGATTGATCCCGCACAAACACTCGCGACCGCGCTGAGCCCACATTCCGACAGCGTGATCTACCGCGACGCGACGCTGCACATCAACACCTGGGCCCGCATGTTTCTATTCAGCGTCGAGCAATTGAAGCAACCCGTGCGCGCACTTTCGGGCGGCGAGCAGGCCCGCATCCACATCGCTCGCTTGATGCTCGAGCCCGCCGACGTGCTGATCTTGGACGAACCCACCAACGACCTCGACATCCCCTCGCTCGAAGTGCTCGAACAAAGCCTCGAAGAGTTCCCCGGCGCCGTCGTCCTCGTCACACACGACCGCGCCATGCTCGCCCGCGTCTGCACACACTTCCTCGCGCTGGACGGCCTGGGCAACGCGGCTCACTACGCCGACTACTCGCAGTGGAAAACCGCTCACGAGCGAGCCGAAGCACTGACGAAAGCCGCGAACAAGCAAGCACAGGCACAGCGCGCAAAGGCCGAAGCACCAGACGCGAGCGCAGCATCCAACGCCGCCAAAAAGGTCAAACTGTCCTACAAGGAGCAACGCGAACTCGCCGAGATCGAGCCGGCGATTCTTGCTGGCGAAGCAGACGTGCAGGAACTCGAAACGCAACTGCACTCGCCCGAAGTCGCCAACGACCATCGCGCGCTGCGCGACGTCGCGACCAGACTCGGCGAGGCGCAAGCGAAGGTCGCGTTGCTGTATGAACGCTGGGAACAACTGGAAACCAAGCAACGCGGCAGGTAGAGCGTGCACCCGCGTCACAGGACGCGCTGCTGTGCATGCAGCCCGCTCAATTATCCTGCGACAAAATCACCACCGTGTACGGCCCGATCCCGATATTGCCGTTGTACCCCATCCCGTCTTTCGCACCCACGTTCGCCGTCGTGTCATACGAGTTGGTGTTCGCAAAGTCCGCGCTGTAGCCGTTCCAGTCGCTGTTGAAACGCACGCGCCACGTCCCGCCGCGCGGGAAGCCAAGGTTGTAGCTCGCGTAACTCGTGTTGGCAAAGTTGCACACGATGATGCAATCGTCCTTCGCGCCGCCGTTCTGCCAGCGGTGATACGCAATGACCTTGTTGGTGTCGTTGATGTGATGCACGCTGATGTTGTTGCCGCGCAGGCCCCGCGTAGTGTCGTACCAGTTGCGACGGAGCCGAATCAGGTCGCGGTACATCGTCTGAATGCCCGCGTACGTCGTGAGCTTGGTCCAATCCACCGGATCAGTATCCGCAAAGAAGCCATTCTCAAGCACTTCCTGCCCTTGGAAAATCATCGGAATGCCCGGAGCCGTCATCGTGATGCCCGCGCCCAGCGTCGAACGCTTCTTGCTCGCCCACGACCCAGCGTTGCCGGGCCAGATTTCTTCCGGCACTCGGCTCTTGCCATTCGCCACCTCGTCGTGGCTCTCCGTATAGATCACGCGCTGCGTCGCCGAACCGTTGTAGTAATGCGTCAGCGCATCCCGCACGCTGAACATGTTTCGCGCGCTGTCCGTGCCCGTGATGATCGCATCACGGATCGGATGGACAAACTGCGCATCCCACTGACTATCAAAGCCCGCCCCGCCCGCACCGGTCGTCTTCGTCAGCCACTCGTTGTTCTGAAGGTCCTCTGCAATTGAAATCTTCCAGTTCTGCGTCGCGTCAACCTCGTTGTTGCAATACTGCATGAGGCTCCAGCCGTCAGGAATATCCGTGCCCACGCCGTTGTTGGTGTTGCGGATGTTGACTGTTGAGTCCCAGCGCAAACCATCAACGCGATACTCCTGCAGCAGATTGATGACGTGATCGCGGATATACGTCCGAACTTCGCTCCGCCCGTAGTCAGGGCGAGTGTCTCCCCAGGGCGTGCTGGAACGATAATCGTTGTAAAAGTAAATGCCGCCCAGCCCATTCGCAAACCATCCGTCAAAGCGCCAATGGTCAAGATCGCTGGGCCCATAGTGATTGTGCACAACATCCTGAATCACCGCGATGCCGCGCGCGTGACACTCATTGATAAACGCCTTGTACCCATCCATCCCGCCGTAAATCGACTCAACCGAGAACGGGTCCGCCGGGTTATACCCCCACGAAAAATCACTCGCAAACTCGTTGATCGGCATCATCTTCACAGCGTTCACGCCCAACGCCTGAATCTGATCCAGCCGGGCCACGGCGCTCGTAAACGTCCCCGGAGTTCCGCCCGCCGTGTCGTTGAACGTGCCCGCGTGCATCTCATAAATCACCATCTCATTCCACGCCGGGCTCGCAAACGCCGGGCTCTTGACGCGTCCCGTCACCGACACATCATCAATCGCCACGCCATCGCTGCTGAGCGGCGAGTTGTCATACTGCTGCCAGCGCACCTTGAAGTTCGCACCGGGTGTAAAGCCCGCCGTCGTCGCCGCCGTCGTAAGATTGACGTTGATCGTGGACCACGTCGTTGAAATCGCCGGATAGCCAGACACCTTCGTCCACGTCGTCCCGTTGTTTGAGATGTACAGCCCGTCCTGCGTGTGTACTTCGTCGCCCACGTTGCGAATCTTGTACGTGAGGTTGAGTTGCCCGTGATTCGCCGCGTTCACTGCCAGCGTCAGTTGATTCGTCGCATACGTGCTGCTTGCGGAACTGTCAAACGTACACCCCCGTGTGCCCGCCGCCTTGTACGTGGTCGATGTCTGAATGCGCCACGTGCTCGTGCCCGTGCGCGTCCACGCAGTGCCGAATGTTCCCGACTCGAATCCATCCGTAAACAGTGTCACCGTCGGCCCATACACCGACCAGTCAAACGTGTCGGGCTTGATGATCGAATTGCCGCTGCTGTTGACGACCGCACGCCCGCGCGGATCCTTCTTCCACACCGTGTTCGCGCCGTTGGTCACGACAAACTTGTACTCCTGCCCCGCCGCCGCGCCGGGAACATCCACAGACCAGTTGCCCGAAGCCCCTTCACTAAACAGCGGATTCGCCGTTCCTGAAAACGCATTGAACGTCCCCGCGACCTTCACGCCGCTCGCATTCGGAGCCCACACCCGAAACGTCACGCCGCCCGAATACGGCACGGCCCCCATGCCGGGCCTGGTGGACACCTGCGCGAACGCCGAACCGACGCACACAAGCAGCCAGCAAACCGCAACGCCGCGGCGAACACCAGACGATGTGAAAAATGAAGTCACGATTGTTCCCTTTCTGAGATTGCACAGGACCGGCACGTCGGAACAACAAGCACACACCCAAGCCCAACAGCGTACCAGATTTTGCACAATCGCACAAGGGCGAAAACGCAAATCGCGCCGACAAGTCGCTCGTCGAACGCGAGCAACCCTTTGCGGCTGAGCATGAATTGCACTAGCGCAAAACTGTCCACGCGTTGAAAAGTCCAGAATCACTTCGGTGAAGCGGCACACTCCGACCACACAGGTTGCTCGCTGCATCGCTGCGCAGCAACCGCACCGCCTGACTACTTCGCCCCCATCGCCCGCAAAATCGCATCAAGATCATCAACCACTCGAACTGGCCGATTCGCGATCAGGCCGTGCGGGGCGTCTACTTCGTTCGCCTGCAACTTCGTCGCTCCGTCGCTCTTCTTCATCCCCGTGTGATACTCAACCGTCACATCCGGGTCCTTCAATTGATGCCCCGTCAAAATGCACACCACTCGCTCATCAGGCTTGATGACGCCCTCCTTGAGCAGCATCCGCGCCCCCGCAACACTCGCCGCGCTCGCGGGTTCGCAACCAAACCCATACCGCCCCACCATCGCCTTGTGCTCAACAATCGTGTTGTCATCGACACTGCGCACCACGCCGTTCATCTCGTGCAGCGCACGCAGCGCCTTGGGCAGATTGACAGGCCGATTGATCTCAATCGCCGTCGCAACTGTGTGCGCCCGCTCATTCGCCGCATCCATCCGCGCATATTCCTTCGCAACAGCATCAACATCCCAAGTGCCGCGCAGTTCTATCCCCTCGCTCGCTCTTTCACTCATTCGCTCGCTCGCTCTCCACCTCACCCCAATCTCATTCACAATCCTGTCCAACGTCCTCGACCCCTTTGCCTGAATTACCGCCAGCCGCGGCACTTTCTTGACAAGACCCAGCGCCTTCATTTCCATGAACGCCTTGCCAAACGCGCTGCAATTCCCGAGATTCCCGCCCGGCACGATGATCCAATCCGGCACCTGCCAATCCAAACCCTCCAAAACGCGGCACATAATCGTCTTCTGCCCCTCAAGCCGGAACGGATTCACGCTGTTCATCAAGTACACGCCCACCTCAGGCATGTGCTCCGCAATATGTTTGATGCGCGCAAGGCACGCATCAAAATCGCCCGCGATCTGCAACGTCGTCGCGCCGTAATCAAGTGCCTGACTCAGCTTGCCATACGCAATCTTGCCATCACCGATAAACACAAACACCTTCGTGCCCGTCAGCGTTCCATACACCGCGAGCGCCGCGCTCGTGTTGCCCGTGCTTGCACACGCAACTCGCGTCGCACCCACCATCCGCGCGTGCGTGAATCCCGCCGTCATCCCATTATCTTTGAACGACCCGCTAGGGTTGTAGCCCTCATATTGAAGATACAAACCGCCCTTCCCGCCCGCCGAACCCGCCTGCACATCAAACCCAATCTGCTTCGCAAGCAAGTCCGCCTTCTGCAAGTTCGTGCGGCCTTCCCCGATCGTCACAACTTCGCTCTCACTATTGTAAAACGGCAGCAAGTCGCGAAATCGCCACACGCCCGAAAAGTCCAGCATCGAAGCCGTCGCCGGAGCCTGCCCCGCCGCGTTGCGCGATCCATGTGTTCCACTGCGTTCTTCAAAGCGCTGCCACGTCAATCCCGATGGATGCAGCGCGTGCCAGTCATAATCCACGTCCAACAAGTTGCCGCACGAAGGACACGCAACCAATGTGCTCGTCACAGGAAATTGCTTCCCGCACGGAGCAAACATGCAACGCTGAAAGGCGTGAGTGGGCATGTCCAATCGTAAGAACCCCGAGCGTCAGCGAGCGGTCTCTTTGTACATGGCGTCCTCTCACGCCACGGCTCAATACACACCTCAACATTCATAGCCCGCGAAGCGGGCGATGGTTGGTTGCCACAGTCACAGCCTGTGGAGAGGCGACACCACAGGCTTCGCCTGTGGCAACCAACCTTCGCCCACTTCGTGGGCTCTACCGCTGATCAATCCCCGCCCCATCCAAAACATCAAACCCCACAAATTGCCCCACCTCAAATTGCTCCGCCTTCTGCCGCGCATCCGTCGGCGTGCAGTGAATCGGCACCCCCGCATCCACCACAATCGCCCCGTCCTTGATCGCAACAATCGTCCCCTGCACGCGCCGCGGCCTGCCAAACACCGGCTCCACAAACTGCCCGCCCGTCTGCGTGATGTCTATCCGCCGCGCCTGCGCCTTGATGATGCCCAGCATGCGCTTCCCAACCTTCGCCGTCACCGGCCCGATGGGCACCAAATGCAACTCGTAGCTCGTGTTGGGCACGCCAAACTTCACATACCCGGCTTTCATTGGCGTCGCCGCAACCACTTCGAGCAAAGTGCCGCGGGCAAGAGTCGGATCAATCTTGGACGTTGGATGCGGAGCAATCATGTCGGCGAGAGTAGTCAGCCGCCCGCCGATTTGTCTCGCGGCTCAGAATCCACAACATCCCGCGCACCGCCCGGCATTCGCACCCGCACGTTTTCCCGCTGATCACGCACGTTCTCAGGCCCACTTCCAAACGCCCGCCGCAGCTTTGCCCGAACAACAAACACAACCAACGCCGCCACGAGCACCACCCCCACAATCACCACAATCGCAATCGCCGCCGGTATCGCGATGATCGCAATCGCCACCACCACACCAATCACAATCAAACTCAGCACCAACCCCACCACCGACGCAAACAGCCGAGCAATCGGCCCGGGCGGCGTCCCATTCCCATTCGGCGCTGGCAACATCGGTTGCATCACTCAATTGTACATGCAGCCCGACCGTCAGGGAGGGCTTCGAACTTCATCGAAGCTCCTTTTTCAGCACAGAGACACAGAGATCAAGAGGAAGAAGAGAAAAAGAAAATGTCTGATTGCCTCGATGCCGCATGCCTTGATGCCGACTTCCTTCTTGAACCTCTTCTCTGCGCTCTCATTTCCTTTCTCTATTCCCTCATCCCCCTCTTGATCTCTGTGTCTCTGTGCTGAAAGCGAATCACAAGCACCGCAATCTCACACCCACACCTGCACCACAAGGTGCGTCTCCTTGCCGAGCTTTCCCGCCCACTCTCCAACCGTGCTCGTCGTGTGCTTGACCTCATACTGCGGGTGCGCGTCCAGCCACTCGTTGATCTGCTGATCGACAAAGTGCAGCGCATCCTCGCTGAACTTGCAGTGAAACGTCCGCACATGAATCGCGCCCGTGCCTGTTGCGTTGGGCGTGCGCTTCCAGTTGTCCTCGTGCTTCTTGTGCATCCCGCCGCGATCAAACTGAATCTTGGAAGGCGGCGGCACCGGCGCGGACGCGGAAGGAAATTGATCCGACAAGTTTGGCTGCTGCATAAGACCTCCTGAAAAGTCAGGCCCAAACGACTCAGCCTTGAACACTCAGCATACCGCAACTCGCCGGAAGCCGCAAGTCAATTCTGACCGCACCGGACCCAGTGGGACGGAACTCTGGCCCGCCCCCTTTCCCACCTCACTCACCCCCGTGTGAAAAACCACTCATCCTCTCCAACCCGCACACCCCAGAACCACCCAATATCCAACTCAATCTCCAGCTCATCTTCCCCGTCGCGGATCGACACAACAACCCCCGACGCAACACGCGACACCACGCCCCGCCCCCCCGGCACCTCCCCCTCAAAATCCAAGTACGCCTCCCGATGATCCCCGATGCGCTGCGCTTCAAACCCGCTGCCCTCCTCGTCAATTCGTACCATCACCCGAAATCTCAGCAACCCTTCAGCCCCAGCGCGTTGCATCATCCAGTCAAAGTGCGACTCCCCCCCCGCGTCATCCGCAAGTTCATGCCGCAGCAACACCCAGCGCCGTTCACTCGCGTCGTCGGATTCGACATGTGCAGAATGTGTCGCCAAGGTGCTTCCAAAAAGCCTTTCCCCTCAGGGGGCGGGGGGCGGGGGCGGGGGGGGGTGTGGGTTGGGGTGGCAAATCACCTGCACTTCAACCGCTGAAATCGCACAGGTTTTTTACCAACAAATCGCCTCGTCTGTACCTCTTCTTCACACCACGGGTACTATACCGCGCAAGGAATGCCGACCCCCGACTGACGAAACAACGTCGCGACCCGCGTCGCCAAGGCTCGGGGGTGCTGAAAAACACGGAGGTTTACATGCGTCGCCACACTATCACTCTCATCGCTGCTCTCACGCTCGTCTCAACCGCAAGCTTCATGCTTGGGGGTCTCGGGGGGTGTACGTCCCGTCGCCCGCTGCCCACCGTCCGCAACGACGCCGACCACGCCTTTAGAACGCGCCAGTGGTCCAAGGCCGAGACTGACTATCAGGAATATCTCAACCGCAAGCCCGAGTCCAACGACGTGCGCTTCCTCCTTGCGCAGTCGCAGCTCGAGCAAGGCAAGACCCGCGACGCCAACTGGAACTTCGGCATCGCCCTGGACGTTGATCCGCTCAACGACGCCATCCTCGATCGCTCCGCCGAGAGCCTCTATCAATCCGGCAACCGCGAAGCCCTCACCGCATTCCTCCTTCGCGCTGCGTCCGAGCGTGGCCGCGTCGCCGACTACATGCGCCTGGGCAAGTACATGCAGCAGATCGGTCACCCCGACGAAGCCGTGCAGGCCTACATGACCGCCGCGAAAATCGACGAGGGCAAAACCCCAGCAGTGCAGCTCGCCCTCGCTGATCTCTACAAAGAACTTGGAGACCGCCCCCAAGCCGTTCGCCGCCTCCGCATGGCCTACTTCCTCTCCCCCGAAGACCCCAAAATCCTCCAACGCATCCGCGACCTCGGCGAAATCCCAGGCCCCACCTTCGCCCTCGCGCCGGTTGAAATGGGTCAGATGGTGATCGTGCCCGACTCGACGAAGTAAGACCGATCGCGGGAAACGTGCAGCCCGACCGTCAGGGACCGGCTTGCTCGATGCACACGGACGGCCCAAGCCACTCCCTCACGGTCGGGCTGCATGTTTTTTCAATCACTCCCCACACGCAGTACACGGCCCCTCGCTGAACACAATCAAGAAGCTATCAATATCACACGGATCAAACAACGACGTGTCGTTGTTGAAGTCGATATCGTTACACGTCTCTGTGTCAGGAATGCAAGGCCCTACCGAGTACACCGACAAGAACGCGTCGATGTCCAGCG
>CAZEZV010000032.1:0-22301 GCA_964516725.1 uncultured Phycisphaeraceae bacterium | reverse complement strand
CGACGCAATCGCTTTTTCTGTCCGGCTCGTTCGGCTCGCCGCCAATCGAGAGCGACGCGTCAACCATCGACGGTGCGATGCTGCAGGTCGTTCCAGTACCGGCGACGTTGGTGTGCCTGCTTGGATTCGGCACAATCGCCTCACGCCGCAGACGCTGAGCACTACTTCGTCAACCCCTCCGGCACACCACCCGGAAACAAAGCTTGAATTTCCTGCTGGATGTGTTCGATGCGGTTGCCCGGGTCCGGGTGTGAACTCATGAACTCTGGCTGCTTTGATCCGCCGCTGGCTTCGCGCAGAATCTCCATGACTTGAATCAACGAGCGCGGGTCGTACCCAGCCGCGTACATGAATCGCAAACCGAGCTTGTCTGACTCCAGCTCGTCGCCCCGCCCGTACTTGAGCATTACCATGTTGCCGACCATTCCCGCGATTTGTTGGGTCGCGCGCGGATTCGCATAATCCGACGCACCAACGGTTGCCGCGCCGACTAATCCCTGCGTCAGTTGTGCCTTCGCCATCTGCTCTGCGCTGTGCCGTCCAAGCACGTGACCAATCTCATGCCCCAACACACCTGCAAGTTGTCCACGCGTTTCTAGTCGCTCCAGCAGCGCCGCCGTAATGAAAATCTGCCCACCCGGCAGCGCAAACGCGTTCACCGTCTTCGGATCCGCGAGCAAGTGAAACTCAAACGGATACCTCGGTGCCTCTGGCGGCAAAGTCGCGACCAATTGTTGGCCTACCGCTGAGACCAACTGACGCGCCTGCGTGTCGTGGTGCAAACCGCCAAACTGCTGAGCCATTTCTGGCGCGGCTTGAAGGCCCATTGTGACTTCCTCGTCCACAGAAAGTGCAACAGCCTGCGTGCGACCTGTAACCGGATTCGTCACTTTGGACGAGCAATATCGAATTGCCATGAACCCGACAATCCCGAGCGCGAGGAGCAGCTTGACAGAAATTCGCGGGCGAGATTGTGAACGCGTTCGTTGATACTGAGTCGGGTATGTTGGCATGAGTGCAAAGAACCAAGTGGCTTCGAAGTGACGTGTGGCGCGGGCGCGGCGACCGCCCGGCTTTTGCAAACGGTATGCAAACGTCCGGAGTATCGGACTCGCGCCAATCCTCGTTGAAGTAGCGTTCTTAGCCAGGCTCGGCTTGCATAGTTCTCGATAAAACGTCTTGGACTGCAACGAGCGTCACTCCAGAAGTCGAAGGGTCGCGGTTATACGCCCGGTAGATCGCCGCATCTTCCGAAATCACCTCTGGGCCGGTGTTGAAATGCGGACGTAGCAAAGTCTCCTAAACAACTGAACTGTTCATGCCGATCTCCTGAATGAACTCTTGCAGAGGAGGCGTACGCCATGATCTCAGCCATCGCGCGCTATGACACATCCCGGGGTTGGGCTGCGCCGTTGCCGCAGATTGACAGCGAGCAAACGCTCGTGCTCGTCTTTGGCGATCGCACGTGCATCGACCATCCCGAAGGCATCGCACAACTGCTGAAAGCGTTTCCGCGCTCGCAGGTTTTGGGCTGCTCGACCTCAGGCCAAATCGTTGGTGACAGCGTCCAAGACGGCGGCCTCGACGCTCTCATCATGAAGTTTGAAACCGCAACACTGCGCGTTGCGAGCGTCCCCATCGAAGACGGCAGCGACTCATGCGCGCTGGGCGAAACGCTCGGCGCGAAACTCAATTCGAACGGACTCAAAGGCGTCTTCGTGCTCTCCGACGGCACGCTCGTGAACGGCACACAACTCTGCGCCGGTCTCACGAAGTCACTCCCCGCAAACACGCCCACCACAGGTGGCCTCGCGGGTGACGGCGATCACTTCGAGCACACCTGGGTCTGCTGCAACAGCCTTCCCAAGCGTGGCTTGATCGCAGCAGTGGGGGTCTATGGCGAATCAGCCGAACTGCTCCACGGCTGCAAAGGCGGCTGGGATGCTTTCGGCCCAGAACGCACCGTTACTGCATCCGCAAACAACGTGCTGTTCGAACTCGACAACGCGCCGGCACTCGGCGTGTATGAAAAGTACCTCGGCGAGCAAGCTGCGCAGTTGCCCGCCTCGGCGTTGCTCTTCCCGTTGCTCCTGCGTCGTCCGGGGCAATCAACCAGTGTCGTGCGCACGATCTTGGGTATGTCGCGTGAGAACGGCACAATGACTTTCGCGGGCGACATCCCCGAAGGCTCGACAGTGCAACTCATGCGAGCAAACTTTGATCGCTTGATTGGTGGCGCAGCCGACGCCGCGGCGATGATCCCGCTGACCCACGACGCACACACTACAGCCGCGTGCGTGCCGATCAGTTGCGTCGGGCGGCGCTTGATCTTGAAGCACCGCTGCGAAGAAGAACTCGAAGAAGTTGCCAACGTGCTTCCGCCCGGCACTCCCAACGTTGGTTTCTATTCCTACGGCGAAATCTCACCGCACATCGGCGCGGCTTGCGAACTCCACAACCAGACGATGACCCTCACGGTCTTCGTCGAGCACACAAGGAGCACGGGTGCACAAAACCCTCGCAAGGCAGCTGCGTAAGTTGGGCATGAGCCCGGCGGATCTCCCGAGCTTGGAGTCCTGGCGTGACTTTGTCACGCAGGTTGCTGATATTTATCAGTCCAATGACGATGAACGCAGAATGGCCGAGCGAGCGATGGAGATTTCATCCAAGGAAATGCGCACGCTGATGGACAAACTCGCCGAGCGCAACACGCGTCTGCAGAGTGAAATCGAAAAGCACGCCGATACGAGTCAGAAACTCAAGTACGCCGCGACGCACGATGCCTTGACGGGTTTGCCCAGCCGCAGCGTGATGCTCGAAGAACTGGGTCGGTGCCTCGGTCGAGGGAACACCGCCGCGACCTACGCGATTCTGTTCATAGACCTCGACGACTTCAAGATCATCAACGACAGCCTGGGCCACAACGTGGGCGACGATGTGCTCAAGCACTTCTCGAAGCGTCTCTGCGAAGTCAGTTCGCGGGCGCAGGAGATGTCGCCGCTCGTGTGTCGCCTTGGCGGCGATGAGTTTGTCGTGCTGCTCCGTAGCATCAAGACTTCCGACGACGTCGTCAACCTTGCGAACGCCATTCGCACGACTCTCTCGGAAACAGTCACCCTCTCAGGCCAGCGATTGACCTTGAGCGCCAGCGTCGGCGTGCTCTTCGGCACCCCCGCCTACCGCGAAGCGGGCGAACTCCTCCGCGACGCGGACACGGCGATGTACCGCGCCAAGCACGCCGGCAAGGGGCGCCACGCCGTCTTCGACACCGCGATGCACCTTGAGTCACTCGACCGCCTCCGCATGGAGCAGGACCTCCGCACCGCGATCGAGCAGAACCAGTTTCGCGTTGTCTACCAACCCCTTGTCAATATGGAGAGCGGCAATCTCTACGGCTTCGAGTCGTTGCTTCGCTGGCATCACCCAACAAAAGGGTTGTTGCTGCCGGCGTCTTTCATGGACATGGCCGAGCAGTCCGGACAAATCGTGCCAGTCGGAAAACAGGCATTGCTTGCAGTGTGCAAAGACATCGCGCATTGGCGTGCCCAGGGCTTGGCTGCGGCAGGCATGACCGTCGCTGTGAACTTCAGCCGACGGCAGATCAAAGAAGGCAGCATCGTCGAGGACATCCGCGCGGCCTGTGCGTCGGCCAACATCCACCCTCAGTCGCTCACGGTTGAATTGACTGAAAACGCATTCGTTGCCGATGCCGAGAGCCTGACTCGCACGTGCGCCAGCATTCAGGGCCTGGGCTGCCAACTCCACATGGACGACTTCGGCACAGGCCTCTCATCACTCAGCACCCTCCACGAAATGCCCTTTAACGGCGTGAAGATCGACCGTTCCTTCGTCAGCCGCATCACCCAGCGCCGTGAACACACCGCGATCGTGAGTTCAATCATCATGCTGGCGCACAATCTGGGCCTGCGAGTGGTTGCTGAAGGCATCGAAACAATGGAGCAACTCGCGCAACTTCAAGCCTGCGACTGCGACCTTGGCCAGGGGTACTTGTTTGCGCGTCCGATCGAGGCTCACAATGTGCCCGAGTGGTTCCGCCAAGCCGATGAATCGAATCGAGCCCGTCGCGAAGCGGCGTAATGAAGTCCGTGCCACCGACTGCGTTTCGCGGTTGGTGCAGTTGGGCCGAGAGTGCCGGATTCCAAGTGCCTCTGGCATCACGTCTCACACTTTCCATTTCTCCAAACCTCGCTATAATCCCGCCGCAAGCCGAGGTAGCTCAGCTGGTTTAGAGCGCTGGATTCATAACCCGGAGGTCGGCGGTTCGAGTCCGCCTCTCGGCATTAGGGTACAAGAGCAAGTTGGCGGGGAAGCATTCCGCCTTGGTATTGCGTGAGCGCCAGCAGGTTCACGCAAACGTCGTTCGACCGGGGACCGCGACTTCCGGCATCGGCACGGGCCCAAACTCATACTTCGCGGGCGACAAGTCGAGCTGACTTGCAATCGCCTTGTCCCAGGCAACAGCCTTCCCCGTATATGCTGCCACGCGGCCCATGATCGCCGTCAGTGTGCTCTCGGCGATGCGTGTGCCTTCGTTGAGAGGCTTCCCACTCGTGATCGCGGCGACGAGGTCCTTATGTTCGAGTTCGTAAGGGTTTGGGTCTTCGCCGGTGAACTTCCAAGGCTTCGCACCTTCGATGCGGGCGCGGCCTGGGGACATGATCATCCGGCCTTCGGTGCCCACAATCACTTCTTCAACGCGCGTGTCGCAGCCTTCGATCTGGCGGCACATGCTGGTGACTTTCACGCCGTCGGCGTATTCATACTCGATCGCGAAGTGATCAAAGACGTGGCCGTAGGCGGGCGAGGTGCGGACTTGTCTGCCTCCTGATCCGGAGGCTTTAATGGGATTGGAACCGATGGCCCAGTTCATGACATCGAGGTTGTGGACGTGCTGCTCGACGATGTGATCGCCCGACAGCCATGCGAAGTAGAGCCAGTTGCGCAGTTGCCATTCCATGTCGGTCCACTCGGCCTTGCGTTCGTGCATCCAGAGGCCGCCCTGGTTCCAGTAGCAGCTGCCGCCGATGACTCTGCCGATAGCGCCGTTCTTGATCTGCTCGATCGCGGCGAGATACGACAGTTGATGGCGACGCTGCGTGCCGCACACGATGGACAGGCCTTTGCGTTCAGCTTCGGCGGCGGATTCGAGAACGCTTCGCACGCCGGTCGGGTCGACCGCGACGGGTTTTTCGATGAAGCAGTGTTTCCCGGCGGCGACTGCCGCGGCGAGGTGAATCGGACGGAAGTGGGGGGGTGTTGCGAGGACGACGACGTCGACATCCTGTGCGATGACTCTCTTGTACGCGTCGAAACCCGAGAAGCAGCGACTGTCGTCGAGCTTCACGCGTGAGGAGATGTCTGCCGATTGAGTTTGCAATTCGTTTCGCGATCCGGCGAGGCGGTCGGGGAAGACGTCGCCGATGGACACGAGTTCAGCGTCGGGAGCGGCGGTGAGGAAGTCGATGGCCGCGCCGGTGCCACGACCGCCGCAGCCGATGACGCCGAGTTTGAGTTTTTTGTTTGATGCAGTCCCGTTTTGGGCTGCGAGAAGGGTTGAGCCCGCAGCGGCGGCAGCGAGAGCGGCAGCTGAGGTGTGGAGGAAGGTGCGGCGGTTCATCTCGTTCATGGCGGGATTCCTACGAGCCCCACGCGCCAGCGTGGGCGGACTCATTTGATGTGTATCACCATGTTGGCGTTTGCCTACGCTGGCGCGCGGGGCTCGTGGTGCGCTACTTGCCGAAAGCGATTTTGGTCTTGCCGGGGACTGGGATGATTACGGGTGGTGCGTCGCCGAATGCGAGGTTGTCGGGGACCAGTTTGTCGTCGGCGTTGAGGGCCTGGTCCCACGTCACGGTGTCTCCGGTGTACGCCGCCATTCTCGCCATGATCGCCAGCATGCACGAGTTCGCGCTGCGTTCGCCGTCGTTGATCGGTTTGCCCGCGCGGATGGACGCGAAGAGGGCGTCGTGCTCAAACTGATACATCTTCGCGGCTTCTTCGGGCGTGCCGCTGCCCTTCCATTGGACTTCACCTGCGCGATTCTTGATTTCGTAGATCGGTGCCCAGCCATTGATCGTGCAGCTGCCTTTGGTGCCGTAGAGGTAGTCAGTGTTATCGCTGGGGCAGGAGTCAATCTGACGCGTGGTGTGGAAAGCGCGGGTGCCGTCGTCGTATTCGAAGATTGCAGCGAAGTGGTCAAAGACATCGCCGCTCTCTTCGCCTGTGCGGGCGGCGCGGCCTCCGAGGCAATTGACGCGTGCGGGGAGGCGATCGCCCATGGCCCAGGCCATTCGATCGATAGAGTGAATGGCTTGTTCAACGATGTGATCGCCACTGATCCATGCGAAGTGCCACCAGTTGCGGAGTTGGAATTCCATTTCGGTCCATTCGGGCTTGCGCGGGCGTTTTGTCAGTGTGCTGGTGTGATAGGTGGTGTGGACGCTGACGAGATCGCCAATGCCGCCGGTCGCGACTTTTTCGAATGCGGCTTTCATGCCTGGGTTGTGTCGCCAGCAGAAGCCGACCAGCAGCGCGAGATTTTTTTCCTTGGCGAGGCGGGCGGACTCAAGACACGAGCGAATGCCGACTGCGTCGACGGCGAGTGGTTTCTCGGCGAAGACGTGCTTGCCAGCGGCGATCGCAGCGGCGAGTTGGACGGGGCGGAATGCGGGGTAGCCTGTGATGAGCACGACGTCGACGTCTGAGTCGATGACTTTTTGGTAGGAGTCAAAGCCCACGAATTGCTTTTCGGTGGGAACTTGCACGCGCTTCGCGGCTTCTTCGGCCATCTCTTCCGTGATACCCGCGAGTGAAGTCTTGAGACGATCTTGAAACACGTCGCCCATCGCGACGAGCGTCGTGTTGGGATCGGCGCGGAGTGCTTGCACGGCCGCGCCTGTGCCGCGACCGCCGCAGCCGATGAGGCCGACGCGAAGAGTGCGCGTGGAGTCGTCGAGAAGCGGTGCCGCGGCGAGCGACTCGCGCGACGCGACAAGCGACCCGACGAGCGGGAGCGATGCGGCTGTCAGGACAAATGTGCGGCGAGTGATTGGGATGTCGAATTGTGGAAGGTGGGACATAGAGGTTGTGCTCTGCTTAGAGTGGATGGGAACCAGTACGCTTGAGCGTAAGGCGGGATCGACCCGGACCTTCGCTCGAAGACTCGCTCAGGTCCGGCGTGCTGCATGCACGCATTTCATCAGAGATTTGTATCGCTGTACTACTTCGTCACGTCGTCACTTTGTCACTCAGTCACTTTTCCTCCACCACTTCGCACACGATCCGAAACCCCACAAACGGCCCGTCAGCCAGCCACCACTTGCTCTTGGGAATCTGCGGATCGCTTGCGTTCCATGCTCGATGTGCAGGCTCGCGATGCGTTGAATGTACCTTGTCAGCGCCATCCCGATACGAGCCGCCACGCGTGACGCCCGTGCCGTCCGGCGCGACACACCACTCCTGCACGTTGCCCAGCATGTCGTATATCCCGAACTTGTTTGACCTCTTTTTGCCAATTGGGTGCGGCGTGTCATTCGCATTTTCCGAATACCATGCGTACTCCGCCAACTGGCTCGCGTCAACATCTCCGCCGCACGCGATCTCCCACTCGGCTTCTGTTGGCAGCCTGAACACTCTGCCGTTCGTTGATCGTTTCGTCAACCAGTTGCAAAACTCCTTCGCGTTGTGAAATGACATCGTGATCGCGGCGTAACCCTCATGCCCAAAGCCGCGATCGGGCGGAAGGTACGGCTTGGTCGGGCGCGTCACGGCGTCGGCGTTCGCGCTGCCGCCGCCTTGCGCACTGCCGGTGTCCTCTCTCTTCTCATCCAACTTGAAAATGTAAATGTCCGCGACATCCCACGGCACTTCGGTTTCGCTGATATAGAAAGGTCTTATGCTGCCGTCGGCGGAACCGGGAATCAGACGGAACTTCAGTTGATACGCGGCGGGTGGCACGTCTTCGATGAGCGCTTCCGGCAATGCGTTTTTCAGAGTCGCATTCAACTTTTCTATACTCTTCTGATCAACACTGGGCGACATAAATGCTGATCCGGGCGACAATTGCTCTTGCCTTTGCGTTGAATCGTTTTCATTGGTCGTCTGTGGATTCCGCGCGTGCTCGACGATTGGCTGATCTTGCGGAACACTCTTTGACGATTGAGGCGACGCACTGGGTGCCGTCACTGGCTCATGCGCACACCCCGAAAGCATGACCACACCACTCAACGCACTCGCCTTCCACACAGCCAACGATGCACGCATGGCAATTCCCTTCCATCATCGCACGCACGCCAGCCGGAACGAACAAGTTTCATCGCAGCACGCGTTGATCAATAGTGGTATGCAAGCAAACAGCCGTTCGTACAGTCAAGCAGCGCGAACCGCAGCGATTGCAGCACTTGCATTGGGCCACTTTTTCGGCCTTTCAGCGTGCTACAACACCCGCGGCACAGCAACTCACCATTCCCCGCCGCAAGCCACACGTGCCGAGCCAGCTTCGAACTCTGCCGACTCAGAACCCCCTGCTCCAGCAACTCAAACCCGCCACCACTTCACACGCCTCATCATGGGCGTCGAAGCCAACATCACCATCGAATCGCAACTCCCCGGCGACCAAGTTGAACAAGCCGCCCGCGCCTGCTTTGACCGTCTCGCACAACTTGACGCAAGCTTCAGCGACTACACACGCGACAGCGAACTCAACAACCTCACCCGCCAGCCGTCGCACACCCCAGTCAAAGTGAGCGACGATTTGTTCCTCATCCTCTCGCAAGCCCAGCACGTCAGCAGCGCAACCAACGGTGTGTTTGACATCACCGTCGGTCCATACGTCGCGCTGTGGCGCGCCGCTCGCGCGTCGAACACTCTTCCAACCCAAGCACAACTGAGCGAAGCAAAGAAACGCGTCGGTTACCGCCTCATCAAACTCGATGCAGCCACGAAGACCGTCACGCTCCTCGCGGACAACATGAAACTCGACCTTGGCGGCATCGCCAAGGGCTACGCCGCGGAAGCAGGAACCAAAGTCCTCAAAGCCGAAGGTTTCCCCCGATGCCTCGTCGCGCTCGCGGGCGATGCCGCCGCGGGTGACGGTCCACTCATGGGTAACAAAGGTGAACCCGCGCCGTTTCGGTGGAACGTACTCATGGCTTCGAAAGAGCGGATGGGGCGGAACTACAAACTACGGTTAGAAAATGCTTCCGTCTCAACTTCCGGAGATGCCGAGCAGTTCATCGACATTGGCGGCATCCGCTACAGCCACATCGTTGATCCTCGCACAGGTCTTGGCGCGGTCGGCAGCGTACCCATGACCGTCACCGGACCAAACGGAGCACTTGTCGATGCTCTCGCAACAGCGTTCACATTGCTGGATAGAAGGTCGCAAACCGCGATCCTCAAAGACTCAGGTGGTTACACAAGTTTCAGCCACGAGTTGCCAAACTCAAACCCAACCCCCAAAACGCACGATAATCTCAATCCTTGACCACATCGATTCAACCAACCCACGTCATTATCTCCCCCTGCCGCGACGAAGCGATCTACATGCGTCGCACGCTCGACACCGTCCTCGCGCAGACGCTGCCGCCCACGCTCTGGATCATCGTCGACGACGGCAGTACAGACGACACCCCCCGAGTGCTCGCTGAGTACGCGAGCAAGCATCCCGCTGGATCAAAAACCGAAGTGCGCATCATCACCCGCGAAAATCGCGGCAAGCGAAAAGTCGGCCCGGGTGTCATCGAAGCTTTCTACGCGGGCCTCAAGACCATCAACCTCGACCACTTCGAGTACGTCACCAAACTCGACCTCGATCTCGACCTCCCGCCCCGCTACTTCGAAATCCTCCACCAGCGCATGCTCGCCAACCCGCGCCTCGGCACCTGCAGCGGCAAGGCCTATATGCCCGTCGATCCCAACAACGTCGATGGCGAATACGTCAGCGAATTCCTGGGCGACGAAACCAGCGCAGGCATGACCAAGTTTTTCAAGACCGCCTGCTTCAAGCAAATCGGCGGCTTCGTCCGCCAGGTCATGTGGGACGGCATCGATTGCCACCGCTGCCGCATGCTGGGCTGGATCGCGACTAGCTGGGACGATCCCGACCTGCGCTTCAAACATCTCCGCCCGATGGGCTCGAGCCACAAAGGCATCTTCACAGGCCGCATGCGCCACGGCTTTGGCCAATGGTTCATGGGCACCAGCCTGCCCTACATGACCGCGAGCGCCATCTTCCGCATGAGCAAGAAGCCCTACATCATCGGCGGTGTGGCGATGTGGTGGGGCTACGTCCGCAGCATGCTCAAAAACGAACCCCGCTACGAAGACCTCGAATTCCGCGCGTTTCTGAGAGCCTGGCAATGGCGAAGCCTGCTTGATGGCAAACACAAAGCAACATACGCCTTTGAAAAATCACGCGAGAAAGAATGGAAGTTGGATCGCACGCCGCTGGCGATGCCTATCGAAGCATAACGAACCCCACGCGCAAGCGTGGGCGAACGACCTTCCTTGTAATTCAAGATTTTGACGGCCACCCACGCTCGCGCGTAGGGCTCGTGAAGCACTACTCCAACGCCGCCGCACCAGAGATAATCTCGGTAAGTTCCGTCGTGATCTGCGCCTGGCGAGCACGGTTGAACTTGCGGGTATAGAGCTTGCCCATTTTGCCCGCCGCATCCGTCGCGCTCTTCATCGCGATCATGCGTGCAACGTGCTCGCTCACAACCGCGTCATTGAACGCCTGGAACAACAACGCCTTCACCGCCGCAGGCAGCAACGCATCCAACAACTCATTCGCACTCGGCGCGAACTCATACACCTGCTTTGCAGCCGACGCTGATGAAGCATCCTTCGCACCTTTGCCGCTCCCCGACGCATTCGACTGAAACGGCAGCAGCTGTGCAACTGTCGGCACCTGCTTGCTCGGGCTCAGGAACTTCATGTACACCACACGCACGGCGGACAATTCGCCCGAGATGAATCGGCGTGTGTATTCCTCTGCGAGCGCTTGCACATCTTCATACTTTGGCTTGTCGCCAAACTGGGTGTGCTGCTGCGCGATCGGCACGCCGCCAAACTTGAAGAAGCCCGTGCCCTTCTTGCCGACGAGATCAATCAACCCGCTCTTCGCGCTGGGGTTTGCTTTGAGGAACGCCATCGACGTGCGAAGCACGCCCGCGTTGTATGGCCCGCACAAGCCGCGATCGCTGGTGATGACCAGCGTCAATTCCTTGCCAGCTTCTTTCGCGCCCTTCTTGGAGCCTGCGTCCAGCAACGGATGCGTCGCATCGCCACCGATCGACTCAGACAGTTGCTGCACGAGCTCAACCAGCGTGTCGGTGTAAGGCCGACCAGCCACCGCTCGCTGCTGGCTGGCTGCAAACTTCGCCGTCGCGATCATCTGCATCGTCTTCGTGATGCGCTTGATGTTGCCGACAGCCTTGATGCGTTTCTTAATCTCGCGAGTCTTTGCCATAGGGTGGCAAGAGTAGGTTCAAGCCAAGGTATTGGCGACTGCTGCAAGGGAAATGTTTGGGCAATCCCGCGCGGCACACGGCTCAAAGCCACCAGCCATGTTCGCAGCAATTCAAGCACTAATCCAAGTTATGAAGTGATGCACGCACCACGCTGCATCGCAGGTGCAAACAACAAATGGGCGCAACAGGAATCGAACAACCGGCGTTTCCTACGGGAAATATGCACGTTTCGACTGGTGGTGGTGCAAAATCCGGCGTAACCGAACGTCAAATCGCACCAATCGACCCCCGACTGGCACGAGTGGCGAACGCATGGGAACAACTCCCCGAACACATCCGCCAGAGCATCGCGGCACTTGTGGACGCGAGTGGTCCGTTGGACACACACCAACGCGCCCAATAGCGGCGCGCTGTGGCGTGTTTACACACAAGACTGCGGTTGCGGGTGTTTGGTCATGGCACGCGGCAGAATCGAACCACGAGCAAATGTGGGCAAGCAAGCATTGACCCACCAACACCCAAGACGACGGCTGTAGCCATCTGGTGGGGCGCGATTACACCCAAGAAGGTAACAGTTGTTGTTTGGTCCCTGCACGCGCCAGAATCGACCTACGGGCCAATGCGGGCACGCTGGCGGCAAGCACATTGGAAGTGTTGCGGGTGGCTTGTATCCATTGTATTGGACAGGGCACATTGAACCCTTCCAACAACCCCAAGCACCAACGGCAACGTGATGCCTCAATGCGCGGACGGCACGCTGCGGAGTCACTGACAACGACTGCGCGCCGGGTGGTGGGCATGTTCTAGGTGGGATGAATCGCCGGATGCCAGAGGAAAGGGGGAGTACGGGGGGAAACAGACAAAGACGTAGGTATCAATCGACGCTCACGGATGTTGTTGACGGAATTAGGCGGGTCACAGCCAACACACATTGCCATATCCTTTGACCGAGGACCGCAACAAACGCTGGATGCGCTAGAAAAGGGGATTCGCATGAGCCGTTGCATTTCTGTATTGTCGATTGTCGCGGTACTGTCAGGTACGGCCTTGTGTCGGGCACAAGTTACATTGTTCACGCTGCCCAATGTTTCCGACCAATCGCAAGCGCGCGCAGTCAGTGCTGACGGTTCGACGATTGTCGGCTCGCTGGGGTGTCAGACGTTCGTGTGGCGGCTTGGTGAAAGCGTCACGCTCTTTGGGCAGTCAGGGTGTACAAATCCCGATGACGTTTCTGCTGATGGTTCCATGGTTGTCGGAACCACTTCGCAGTTTGGCGTGCCTGGACAACAGGGGTACAAGTGGACGGCGAGTGGTGGGATGCAGTTGCTAGGCATTGAAGGGCAAGCACCTTTTTCACATGCCAAACGATTGAGCGATGATGGTTTGGTGGTTGTGGGCAGTTTCACGGACGGCGTGAATCCCTATGCCTCGGCAACGTGGAGAAACGGCGGCCCGTGGCAAGCGGCCCCTGTAAGTCATGACTGGCTGGCAGTCAATGCTGACGGGTCTGTGCTTGCCGGTGTGTATCAGGTTTCGTTTACTCCACCCGTCGCGGTGCCGTTCCGGCAGCGCGACGACGGAATTGAGTACATGGAAAATTTGCTCGGCGCGGTAAACGCAAACCCAGCGGATTGTTCGGCGGATGGGAGTGTGGTCGTTGGTGGGACGGCAATCCTCGCGTCACCTATCTTGAGTCGCGCGACCTTGTGGAATGAAGCGGGAGACGCGATGGACCTTGGGTGTTTGCCGAATCATTACGGTTCCGGCGCGTACGCGGTAAGCGGCGACGGAACAACGGTTGTGGGTATCTCTTACAACTCCTCAACTACCGACCATCGTGGATTTATCTGGTCCGAGTCTCGTGGGATGAGAAGCCTGAACGACGTGGCAAGCGTTGCGACATCCGACCGAATCTGGCAGGCCTCTTCCGTTTCCTTCGATGGCTGTATTGTCGTCGGCGGAATTATGGTCAATGGCGTGTCCCGAGCGTTTGCGTTACGTTCGATTCCTGTGCCATCGGCGCGAGCAACCAGCGTATCGGCGTGTCCGTCAGGTGTCACGAATCTGCACGTTGACTTAGACCCGAGTGGTTTCGGAACAGTGCAGTATCAGTGGGAACGTGTCAATTCAGAAGGATTGGTTTCGACGTTGGTCGATGGCCCCTTGCCCGACAGCGTTTCAACTCTGACAGGTACGCAAACGGGACAACTCTCTATTTCCTTGGCCGACAGCATCACGGTTGCGTCGCAATATCGGTGTCGCGTGTGGAATGCGTGTGGCTCGGCGATAAGCGAACCCATTACGCTGGTGTTGCTGGGAGTCGCTCCCGCCCCGTGCGACAATCTCGATTTCAACAACGATTGCAGCGTCTACGACCCACTCGACATCAACGACTTCCTGAGTGTCTACGGCGAAGGGGAGTGCAGTACAGGGAACTGCAATGACATCGACTTCAATAACGACACGAGCGTGTTTGACCCAATCGATATCGACGCTTTCTTGTCGGTGTTTGGCGAAGGGCCATGCATCTAGCAAGTGGCGGCGCTCAACAGACAGGGAGTACGGGGGGAATCGGACAGGGAAGTAGGTATCAATCGACGTTCTCGGATGTGAGCAATCAAATGAACCGGGTCTTTCAATAAGTTCTTCGCCCTATCCTTTTGCACTCTTGTTTACCGCAGGAAAGGGAGGGAACCGTTGGGCGCAGGCGTTGGTGGTCAATTTCCCTTGGAGTATTGCAGAGTCGGAGAACTCACATGAAACTTGAACGGCTTGCCGGATTCTTGATGTGCTCTATTGTTTCGGCGGCGTGGGGACAAGCACCCGCATTCACAGTGCTTGACTCGACGGAGACAGGAATCGTGGGGAGTCGGGGAATCATGGGGCGGGCCATCTCGGGCAACGGGATGGTGGTCGTCGGGAGTTCTGCCCGGTTCGGCCCGGATGTGGAATTCGCATACGCATGGCGAAAGCAGAACAATGGGACTTGGTTGCGAATCGAGTTGCCGCGTCTCGGGCGTGATGGCGTGCCCCAGCCGCAGGCGCAGTTAGCTGGGCGTCCATTCCCGACAACGCGCCGCCTGTGAACAAGTATGATGAAATCACCTGCGATCCTGAAGAAATTGTCGTTGTTCCAGACCCATTGACAAGACGCAACTCTCGTGGCAAGCCAGTTCCGTTCGCCTGCCAGTGATATGCCACCGTTTGCCCGTCATCGGAAACTCCGATCGCATAACTCCGGTTGACATAAGTAGGGTCCGGAAGCACGACGCTCGCGACCGGAACTTCGCCCAAAATGCCATCCCATCTCGCGGCTTGACCGTAGTTCAATGCCGACGGTGTGACTTGAGGCCCGACCATGCCCACAGCAACATTGCCGTCGTACGTCAAAGCCAAGCGGAGTGACAATGTGTGGTGCTAACGATCCGACGCGTCCGTTCCGATGGGATAGCGGGCAAGGCGTGACACAATTGCAAGTACAGCCGCAGTCAAACCGCAACGCGGGAATCGCCCAAGTTGTGTCTCGTGACGGGATGGTGGCTGGCGGCTGGCTACAACAGAGCACGAGCATCGTCGAGCCTCCTCAGGAGGCACAAGTTCCGTGCGTCTGGCTCGGTGCGTCGATCACTGTGTTGCCGACTACTGGATTCAACGTCTCGGGATTCCAAGTAAGGGTCATTGCGCTCTCGGGCGATGGCCGGGTGATTGGAGGTGTCGCCGCGCCGTCTTATCCAATCGGGCTGCCAAGCATCATGCCAGTGACGCAGAACGTGCCGGTTCTTTGGATCGGAAACACTCACTCTCGCCTCGACACATACCTCACCTCGCGCGGCGTCGATCTCCAAGGGGTGATCCCGCGTTGGATTTCTGGAATCTCTGATACTGGATCATCAATTACTGGCTGGGGCACGCATCGGCCGGCTGGGGCAACTCAGGACGAATACGTTGCGTTTGTTGCAACCATCATGCCACCAGTTTATTGCGATTCCATCGACTTCAACAACGACACCAGCGTCTTTGATCCGCAGGACATCGAAGCGTTCTTGTCGGTGTATTCGGAAGGGCCTTGCGTGCCAGTAAGCGCGGTGTGCGGTGACATCGACTTCAATAACGACACGAGCTTGTTTGATCCGTGCGATATCAGTTCGTTCCTGCTGATGTACAGCGAGGGGCCTTGCACTTTGTGCGGGGTGTAAGTCCCTGTCGGAGTGTTAAAGACACAGCATCACTGCCCGAACACATCCGACAAAGCATCGTGGCACTTGTGGACGCGAGTGGTCCGTTGGATATACACCAACGCGCCCAATAGCGGCGCGCTGGGGCGTGTTCACACCCAAGAGGGCGGTCGCGGTTGTTTGGTCATCGCACGCGCCAGAATCGAACTACGGTCAAGTGCGGGCACGCTTCGAGCAATCACCTTGGAAGGGTTGCAGGCGGCTTCTATCCATTGCATTTGTCAGCACACTCAGGCTCCCGGAAGCCGACCCGCAAACACCCACACCAATCCAGAGCCACGCAACACGGCGCGTAGCCCAATCACAGCGACATCACGCCTGGTGATGCGCATGCTTGTGGCCAGACGAATCGCGCATGCGGGATGGAACGGGGGAGTACGGGGTGAAATGGCAAAATCAGTAGAGGTCAATCGACCCTCGGGATTGCGATCAACGTTTTGAAGAGGGTCCATCCCGCCACTCGACGAGCGGGTGGCATTGCCTCCAATTTTGGCTGAGGCGTTCGAGTTGACCATTCCAGCCGTCCCTGAGTTGCCCAAGCCCAAGTTGAAGCACCGTTACACATCGTCCGAGCAAGGTCGGGCATCGCAACGATCTCACGCTCGACGGAACCTGTTGAGTCGGTTTGCACAGAAGTGCATGAGCCCAAGCTTCTCCCAGATGCGATCAATCTCTAAGTCAGAAGGTCTAATAACTATAAATGGTAGTTTATTTGCGTTTGTAGATGCCTCCCAGCTTGACGATCAAGATTATGGTCGATATACATATATACATCTCTAGATATAGTTATTGCGAGGACTCGTTTATGCAAGACACCTCCCAGAACCCAGCTCAATCAAGTTCAAGAAAGCAAAGCGATGTTTCAAGATTCAGGCACTTTGCACAGGCCCTGATGATGGCTGCTGGAATCTCGGTGCCATTGTTGGCGTTGCTGAGTGCGAGTACGTATGCCACTTGGAAAGAGATGAATGATGCTCGGAAGCAGGCGATCGCGGATGAGCAGGCGTATGAAGTGCTTGTCGCGGGAACCGCCGGATCGGCGATCAGCGTGGACGCGGCGAAGCTGGGGCGCGAGAAGTTTGCGGCGACGTGCGCGATTTGTCATGGGCCTCAAGGGTTGGGCGTTGATGGGCTGGGTCGCAATCTAGTAACGAGCGACTTTGTGGCGAGGTCGGACGATTCGACGTTGCACAAGTTTGTCGTGACGGGGCGGCCAAACGCGAAGCCCTCGCCCATGCCACCCAAGGGCGGTTATGACCATCTGACTGACGCGGATATCAGCTACATCGTGGCGTGGGTGCGTTGCTTGCAGGACCCGCGTCGCGCGCCGGAGTTACCGGCGATGGCGGCTGCGGTGCCTGCGGTGGTGACTGAAGCGGATAAGACTGCGGCGCTTGAGGCAGCGGGCGGGGATGCGGAATTGGCGGGGTACATCGCGAGCGGAAACAAACTGTTTCATACGACATGCATTGCGTGTCACGGCAAGGGCGGCGTTGGCATTCAGGGCAATGGTGCGGCACTCGCAAACAACGCGTTCATTCAGTCGTTGGATGAAGACGGGTTGCTGGACTTCATCAGCAAAGGTCGTTCTCCCAGCGATCCAAAGAACAAGACTGGCATCCAGATGCCTCCCAAGGGCGGTAACCCCGCGCTGTCGGAGGATGACCTGCTCGACATCATCTCGTACGTGCGCACGTTGCAGCCGTCTGCACCGAAGGACACAGCGTCGAAGTAGTTTTTGCGTTCATTCACGGGTGCGATTCCGGAAGCACTCTCGGTTCACAGTCAGGACCTCTTGGAGATTCGATCATGACCAATATTCACTCACACAGTCCAAAGCAATTCGCCTCTCGCACCTTGCTCGCGTTGTTGATTGCGGGCACGACGCTGAGTTACTTCGCGCCTGATGCGAACGCCCAGGAAGGGCGGCGGCGTCGCAGCGAGAAGCAGGAAGCCAAGCCGATTGAACTTACGGCGGAGCAGATTTCGCAATTGACGAAGGTCGCGAATGATCGCAAGCTCAACTTCGACGATCTGGTTGCTGGCGCGAAAACGTTCATGCCGAGCGGGCGGCATGATGAATACGTGCTGTTCTCATCGGGTGGGCAATCAGGTCAGGTGTTTGCCATCGGCGTGCCCAGCATGAGACTGCTGCGCTCGATCTCGGTGTTCACACCCGAGTCCTGGCAGGGATACGGATTTGCTGGCGAGCAGGACCCGGTTCACAAGTCACTTGAAATCAACGGCAAGCCCGTGCTGTGGGGCGACACACACCACCCGGCGCTCTCGGAAACCAAGGGCGACTATGACGGCCAATTCCTGTTCATCGGCGACAAGGCCAACGCGCGCCTGGGCGTGATTGACCTTCGCGACTGGGAAACGAAGCAGATCGTCAAGAACCCGCTCACCGTGAGCGATCACGGCGCAGCGTTTGTCACACCCGATACCGACTATGTGATCGAGGGCGGGCAGTATGCGACCGTTCTTGGCTACGGCTACGCGACGCCTGATGAATACAAAGCGAAGTACCGCGGCATGGTGACGATGTGGAAGTTTGATCGTGTGAAGGGACGTATTGACGAGGCCAACTCGTTTGCTCTGGAACTGCCTCCATATTGGCAAGACCTTGCGGATGCGGGAAAACTTGCGAGCGATGGATTCTTCTTTGTGAACTCGTTCAATGCCGAAATGGCAACCGGCGGCGTGGAAAAGGGCAATCCACCCTTTGAAGCTGGCGCGAGCAAGCGCGACATGGACTACCTCCACATCGTCGATTGGAAGAAGGCTGAAGCGGCGTTCAAGGCAGGCAAGGCGAAGAAGATCAACGGCTTCTCCGTGCTCATGCTTGACACGCTCGCAGCAGACGGCATCCTGCACTTTGCACCAGAGCCCAAGAGCCCGCACGGCGTGGACGTGACTCCCAATGGGCAGTACATGGTGGTTGCGGGCAAACTTGATCCGCACGTCACGGTGTATTCGATTGACAAGATCAAAGCAGCGATCGCAGCGAAGAAGTATTCGTCAACCGACGAGTACGGCATTCCGATCCTGGACTTTGACGCGGTGAAGGAAGTGCAGGTTGAACTGGGCCTTGGCCCGCTGCACACGCAGTTTGACAACAAGGGGTATGCGTATACGTCGCTGTTCTTGGATTCGGCGGTTGCGCGATGGAGCTTGGGCGGCGAGTACGACAGCCTGAACGCCGATCAACCCTGGAAACTTGTGCAGAAGACACCCGTGCAGTACAACATCGGGCACTTGTGTGCTGCTGAGGGCGACACGGTGAGCCCGGATGGAAACTATCTCATCTCCATGAGCAAGTGGAGCGTGGATCGGTTCATCACCACCGGACCGTTGCTACCTCAGAACTTCCAGTTGCTGGACATTCTCTCGCCAGGCACGACGATGCCGGTGATCTATGACTCGCCCATCGGCGTGGGCGAGCCTCATTACTGCCAGATGATCAAGGCGGACAAGTTGCAGTCGTGGACGGTGTACCCGGAGGTTGGCTGGAATCCGCACAGTCAGAAACTCGACCCCAACGCGCCCAAAAAGGGCGACGAAGGCGTCACGCGCGATGGCAACAAGGTGCTGATCAAGATGACCGCGCTGCGCAGTCACTTCACACCTGAGCATGTTGAAATCAATGAGGGCGAAGAGGTCACCTGGCGCATCACGGCGATTGAAACCGCGCAGGATGCGACGCACGGGTTCTGCATCGGCGGGTACAACGTCAATCTGTCGCTTGAGCCTGGTGAATACACCGAGTTCAAGTTCACCGCCGACAAGCCCGGCACGTATCCGTTCTACTGCACAGAGTTTTGCTCTGCCTTGCACCTTGAGATGATGGGCTACCTGCACATCAAGCCCAAGAACATGACACAGGCCGAGACCGACGGCGTCAAGACCGCCGGGAAGTAAACGCAATCAACACGCAATCTGCGGAGGGCTAGCGCCCTTCGCGGGGTTTAGAACAAGATGATGGGATGAGGTGATGATGCGGTGTGTGATGACGCAACGTGTTCATCTGGCTTGAACTTCTGAAAACAAAAAGCCCCAGAAGCGCTTCAACAACTCATCTCATCATGTCGCATCATCACATCATCTCTCTCCTACGGAGTCACTCATGAAGTCTTTCTTGTCCATGTTGATCGGACCGCGTGTGCCGGAGGAAGAGCTGCGGGCGCATCGTGTCCGGTACTTCACGCCCACGTTCATCTTCATGCTCGCACGCATTCTGCTGCTGGCGTCGATCTTCTTTCCGTACTGGCAGATGGAACTTGAGGCGCCGCAGTATCCCAAGGGGCTGTTCTTGACGGCGTATGTCAACAACCTCACAGAGGACGTGAAGGAGATCGACGGGCTCAACCACTACATCGGGATGCGGCCGCTAGGTGAAGCAGCGGCGTTCGAGCGGACGATTGCGGTGTGGGCGATCATCGCGATGTTTCTGCTCGTTGAGGGCGCAGCGTTCATTCATAGCAAGTGGGCGGTGCTGCTGGCGATACCGGCGATCACGTTTCCGATTGCGTTTCTCGCGGACTTGTATTACTGGATGAGGAACTTCGGGCTGAATCTCAATCCGGAGGCACCACTATCCAACTCGGTCAAGCCGTTTGTGCCCACGGTGCTGGGCGAGGGCGGGATTGGGCAGTTCAAGACATATGCGGAAGTGGGCACGGGGTTCTGGATGGCAGTGGGGTGCGCAGTGCTGACGGTGGTTGGGTTTTACTTCCATCGGCGTGCGTACCGGCCTTTGTATCTGCGGATGAAGCAAGCGGTGGCGCAGAGTCAACAGCCTCAGGTTGGGAGCATCGCGTGAACAGGATTGCGGCACATCTTGTGGTGATGGTGGGCGCGATCACGAGTGCCGCGCTTGTTGTGCCCGTTTCCGCGCAGCAAGGCGATCATGCGGAGCCAACGCCCGCGAAGGTTGAACTCGCGCCGATCGATCCGCGATTTGTCGGCGAACTCAATCGAATGATCGCGAGCGCGGCCAGCGGAGCGGTGGTTGAGGTGCCTGAGGGCGTGTACTTCGAGCACATTCGCATCGACAAGCCCCTGACACTGATTGCGAAGGGGAAGGTCATCATTGATGGCAAGGGCAGCGGTGATATTGTCGAGATCACAGCTCCAGATGTCACGTTCAAGGGGTTTATCGTTCGCAACACGGGGATTGACCTCGACAAAGAGAACGCAGCAATTCGCGCGATCGCGCCGCGCGTGACGCTCGAAGACAATGTGCTCGATGACATTTTGTTCGGGATCGATCTGCGAGATTCACCGGACAGCAAGGTCATTCGCAATCGCATCGGCGGGAAAAAACTCGACATCGCTCGGCGCGGAGACGGCTTGCGGCTTTGGCGAGCGGATCGCGCGGTTGTCGAAGGCAACACGATTCACGACGGTCGTGACGCAATCCTGTGGTACTCCACGGGCGTTGTTGTCCGCAACAACACGGGCTTTGACTGCCGATACGGGCTGCACCTGATGTTCAGCGATAATGTGACGATTGATGGCAACGAGTTCACTCGCAACTCCGTTGGCATCTACCTCATGTATAGCACGGGTGTGGAACTGACGAACAACCGCCTCATCAGCAATCGCGGTCCCAGCGGCTACGGCATTGGCCTCAAAGAGACGGATCAGTTCTCGGTGCGAGACAACTTGATCGTCGGCAATCGCAGCGGGGTGTACATTGACGGATCGCCCTTCACGAAAACCAAGCCTGGGGAATTCACGAGAAACACCATCGCGAGCAATGACGTGGGGTTCACGTTTCTGCCCAGCGCGAAGGGCAATGAGCTCGTCGACAACAACTTCATCGACAACATCGATCAGATCGCGGTCGCGGGGCGCGGATCGCTTGAAGCAAACAAGTTTTGGAAGGGCGATCGCGGAAACTTTTGGAGCGATTACTCGGGGTATGACCAGAACGGCGACGGGATCGGCGATTTTGTGCATGAGTCAAACACGCTGTTCGACAACTTGCTCGACAAAGAGCCTTCGCTGAAGTTGTTCTTGTTCAGCCCAGCACAGCAGGCGGTGGAGTTTGTCGGTCGCGCGGTGCCAGCAGTTCGGCCAGAGCCAAAGTTTGAGGACGAAGTGCCGCTGATGCGAGCCGTGCCGGTTGCTTCGCTTCGGGAGAGTGATCGTGGAAGTCGGGCACCGCTGGCGCTTGTGGGGTTCGTGCTTGTGGTGATTGGCGCCGGAGTGATCGCAATGACCCGAGATCAACGCGGAGTGATCACGAACCGGACGAGAAAAGGAGTCCACGCATGATTCGTGTTACAAACGTTACGCGTCGGTTCGGCAAGGTTGCCGCTGTGAACAACGTCTCGCTTGAAGTGGAGCGGGGGCGAAGTCTCGCGCTGTGGGGTGCGAACGGGGCGGGCAAGACAACACTCATTCGCTGCGTGTTGGGATTGCTGCGATATGAAGGGCAGATCAACGTGGGCGGGTTCGATGTTGCTCGTCATGGCAAGCAAGCGCGGATGATGATCGGATATGTGCCGCTGGAATTGGGCTGTTTGGACGTGCTCGGGGTCGCGCTGGCGGTGCGGTTGTGGGG
>CAZEZV010000031.1:0-22491 GCA_964516725.1 uncultured Phycisphaeraceae bacterium | reverse complement strand
GGGCTGGCCGACACTCGCCTGGCGGCGTTCGTTGCCGGGGTGGTGGTCATGGCTGCGGAGGTTGGTTTCTTCACGATCGTGTTGTTGTGGGGGACGTTGACTACCCGGGGCAAATGGCGGGAGCTCATGCCGCTCGGGTGCGGGATGGTGGTGATAGGTGGCGCGCTGGCGGTGTGGCTGGTGTTTGGACGTCGGATCCGTCGCCTTTCGGGCGTGACGCAATGGGGGATGGCGACCGGGGCGGCGCTGGTTGGAATTGCGTTCGTTGCCCTGTTCTTTCGCGAGGTGTAGGTTCCTGGCGCGGGCCTCCAAACCTCGGGGGGTAGCTGGTGCGTACAACCTCCGTGGAGCCGATAGCCGATAGGGGGAACATGCCCGGAACGCCGCACACGGAGCTTTCGCCCGAGCTGCTCGCCCACATGCAGGCCATCAAGGCCAAGGCGAGGGAGTATGGGCTGGACTTCTTCGAGGTGGTGTACGAGGTCCTGCCGTTCGAGACGATGAACCAGATCGCGGCGTACGGGGGCTTCCCGGTGCGGTATCCGCACTGGAAGTGGGGGATGGAGTACGAGCGCCTGAGCAAGCGCGATGCGTACGGGCTGGGGCGCATCTACGAGATGGTGATCAACAACGACCCGTGCTACGCATACCTGCAGGAGAGCAACGCCGTCACCGATCAGAAACTCGTGATGGCGCACGTGTATGGCCACGCCGACTTTTTCAAGAATAACTACTGGTTCAGCAAAACCAACCGCAAGATGATGGACGAAATGGCCAACCACGCAACCCGCGTGCGCCGCCACATCGAAAAACACGGCCAGGACGAAGTCGAACGCTTCATCGACGCCGCGCTCATGATCGAGAACTTGATCGATCCGCATTCGGTGTACAAAGCGAAGGCATCGGGCGGGTACCCCGGCTCTCCGAGCCGGGCGATGTTGCAGAACGCCGATAGCGACACACCCGGCTCGGAGAGCCGGGATACCCAAGACAAGTTCGCCGCAAAAGACTACATGGACCCGTTCATCAATCCGCGCGAGGTCCTCGAAAAGCAACGCCGCGACGAGGTTGAAAAACAAAAAGCCCAGCGCGACAAGTTCCCCAGCGAGCCCGCACGCGACGTACTGCTCTTCCTCCTCCGTCACGCCCCACTCACCGAGTGGCAACAAGACATCCTCGGCATCGTGCGCGACGAAGCCTACTACTACGCCCCGCAAGGCATGACCAAGATCATGAACGAAGGCTGGGCCACCTACTGGCACAGCAAACTCATGACCCAGCACTTCTTGGAAGCCAAGGAAATCGTCCATTACGCCGACCAGCACAGCGGCGTCGTCTACATGCCCCCCGGCGGCTTCAACCCCTACAAAATCGGCGTCGAAATGTTCAAGGACATCGAACGCCGCTGGAACATGGGCCAGCACGGCCCGCGCTGGGAAGATATCGAAAATCTAGGCGAAAAAGAAGCCTTTGACGACAAGAGCATGAAAGGCCGCGAGAAGATTTTCGAGGTTCGCAAGATCTACAACGACGTGTCGTTCATCGACGAGTTCCTTACAGAAGAGTTCGTCGAACGCCACAAGATGTACCAGCACAAGCGTGACCCCAACACCGGCGAACTCAAGATCGCTTCGCGCGACTTCCAGCGCGTGAAGCAAACCCTGCTGCACTTCCTCACCAACGCCGGGCAACCCTTCATCTTCGTGATCGACGCCAACTACATGAACCGAGGAGAACTCGTCCTCGCCCACCGCTTCACCGGCGTCGAAGTCGAACTCGCACGAGCAAACGAAGTGATGCAGAGTCTCCGCCTGATGTGGGGCCGCCCCGTGCATCTCATGATGCACTTGAACGAAGACAACTACATGCTGTCCTTGGAAGCAATCGGCGGCAAGTTGAAAAAAGAACGCATCAGCGACGAAACGCCGAGGCCCGCGCACTTGCTGTAATCACGCGTGCTTCATCCGCAGCCTCACAAGCAAATCATCCAACGCATCACGGCACGACGGCTCTTCCGGAAGATGCGACGCCGCGCTCGCGGCATCAAGCTCCGCATTCAAACGCACAAATTCAGTTTCATGGAATCCAAGTTCTGCCCCCTTGAGTTCCTGCTTCTCCGCACCGCTGATCTTCCTCGCAATCAAGTCATCCACATACGCCAACCTGAACGACTGGTTGAGCGTCCGCAGATTCGGCTCCACCTCCCCTGTCCGCATCAAGTGAATCCCTGCAAGCAGCACGCGGTACGTATACAACAACCCCTTCACCGTCGGCTTCGCATTCTTGATCACCATCGCCCACTGATTCTCAGCGAACCCGCGGTAGTGATGCCGATGATGCTTCGTGATGCACCCCCGCGCGATCCCTTTCAATTCCTCAAACTCCGGCGTCGAATGAATCACCAGCGGCGAATACACCTGCTCCAGCACATAACCATTGCGCTTCAGCAGCAACTGAAAGTACTTCCGCACATCATGCGTCACGATGTCCATGTCGATCCGCCCCGACTTGTCCATCGTCTCAACCGTCTCATCAGGCGGCACAAGCCGAGAAAACTCACGCATGGGCGTCACATGCATGCCGCGCAGGTCATAGTCCGAGTCAGGCGAATGAAACCCGTAGAGATGCGCACCACTCACGGTGACAAACACCAACGGAAAAGGCTGGCTTGCAAGATACGGATCAATGATCGAGCGGTCGAGCATTCCTGATCGTAGCAAAACAGGATGCTGATAAGCCTGTCTTCGAGCCGAAGGCTCGCAGGAATGTAGCCTCGGGCAAGCGAAGCGCCGCCCGTGGAAACAAGCTTACAAACCAAGTGCCCCGTGAGGTGCGCCGGACTTCTCACAAGTTTCACCGCGTACGAAGCGATTGGACTGACAGCGACACAACGTTGCGCCGCTGTCAGCACGCCACTCACAACCTCCTGCGTATCAACTCCATCACAAACGCCAACACAAACATCCCCGTCGCAATGCTCCCCCACTTGAACACGCTTGACCACGCCTTCGTCCGCGTGTGCCGATCCCACGCATCCACCGCCATCGCTGCGGGCTGGATTTCCCGCCCCGCAATGCTGCCGTCGGGATTCGTGATGTCCCCCGTATCCGGATCAAATCGCTTGAACTTTGCGGCTATCGGCGCAAAGTCCAGCCGCTGTTCCGCGTCGGGTGGATTGAACGACGCCGACACAACTCGCCACTCAACCGTGCGTGCCGGCGTCTTGTCGCCGCGCTGCGGATACCGCTGAACAATCCTAGTCGGAAGCGCCGGCAACCTATCGCCCTGCGCCGCGTCGACATACTCGGTGACTTCTTGCGTTGGCCCGGCCCCGGTTGCCCACGACTGCAACGAGCCATTCGCACCAAAGCGCAGCACGTGCTTCGTGTCTCCAAGGAGCAACAGCGTTGCATCATGCTCCTTCGTGGCCGATGGCGTTCCCGCCACGCGCTGTGCTACTTCACGCATCACAGGCCACGGTGCCAGTGCAACAAATGTCGGCCCCGGCGAAGGCTCCCAGCCGACCGTGGCGTCATGCCGGATGTACATGTCCAGCGTGCCCCGGCGTGCCTTCATGTACTCGCTGTCGCAGAACGCGAAGTACGCAATGGTGTCATCGCTGTAGTGCGCCGCAACGTGCTCGCTGCTCGATGCACTGCCGTCGCCAGCCGAGAGATTCCAGAACCGCTGCGCGAACCGGCGGTCGCTCGTCATCACCAACTCCATGCGCACCGCCTTGTCCTCGATGTTCTTGTCAGTCTCGAGCACAACCTTCACAGACTTCACGCCCCCATAGCGCGACAGCGCGGCTTCAACATCGCGCGAAAGCGGCGCGGCCGCAATCGTGGTTGCGTGCCCCGCCTGCGCAGGCTCCGGCGATAACTGGCCCGCAGCATGCGACGACATGCACCCGATGAGCGCGAGAGCGACGAATCTGGTCGTGTTCATAAAGGTGTTTTCGGACGAAATCTCTGTCGGCTTTCACGGTGACATGCCCTTTTTCACCTCGTTTCTGGCTCGCTCGGACCACGGCCCGCCTCTATACACGGTGCCATGCGTGCACACGGAACAATTTGAACTTCGGTCATATATACGAATCGATTCGCGCTCCACTCTGGCCGATATGCACTCGGTTGAGCGCGGTGATTGCGCGTGGATGCGATTCGAGACTTGCTCATGAGTGACATGCCTCCCCCAGATTGGAAACCGCCGCAGCGGCCTGGCACCCAGCCAGCGAATGCCAACGCATCCTCGCACGATTCGACCAAGCCCGCGACCAAGGGCGTGAGCGGCTACGTCGCGACCGGCAGCACGCACGCCAAAGCCAACTCGCACATCGACCTCACGAAGCCCATCGCGCCGACTTCCGCGCACACAGTCCCCGCGTCGCCACCAGTCCCCGTCATCGACGAAACCGAGGTCGCCCGCCGCATTCAGGCGCAGCTCCAGAGCGGCGAAGACCCGGTCGAGGCCGCGCTCAAGTCAAAGTCCGTCAACAAGGGCGCCGCGGCGGGCCGCCTGAAAATCGGCGGCGCAGACGCGCTCGCGGACGCACAGTTCCGCGCCGCAAGCGCCGGCTTCAAACTTGGCCCGCTCGCGTGGGCGGGTCTTGTCATCTGGCTGCTGATCGGTCCGGCCCGAGGCATGCTCGAGGCGCCGGACGACGCCGGGATGCTTGCGTACGGCATGATCGCGCTGGGCGCGCTGATCGGCATCGCCATCGTCTTGGTGCTTTCATGGTGCGCGTTCCGCCTCTTCCGCCGCTCGCTCGCCGCGGGCAACATCGTCTTCTGCGCGCTCTTCGGCCTTGCGATCCTCGGCAATGCCGTCATGATGATGATGGGCGGCGCAATTAGCGAGCTGATGCGCACGGGTCTGGGCCCACGCACAGCAATCGCGCAGACCACCGTCACCGAAGTGCCCTCCGCTCCTGAAACAACGGCGCAGGCCAAACCCGCAGAGTTGCCGCAATCGGACGCTTCTGCCGACGCGCCAGAAGTCAAAGCCACTCAGGCGCCGCTCGTGACCAGAACACCGACGC
Organism: uncultured Phycisphaeraceae bacterium; assembly: GCA_964516725.1. GTDB lineage: Bacteria > Planctomycetota > Phycisphaerae > Phycisphaerales > UBA1924 > BJHL01. Next base: position 17,450 of record CAZEZV010000031.1, on the reverse strand, counting down.
GCTCCATCGACGACGCGCTCGAGAGCGCGATGGGCGGCGTATCGCAGACGCTGCAGCCCCTGATCGAAGAGCACCGCGCGGCGTTCGAGGACCTCGAGAAGTCGCGCGCCGACCTGAGCAAGGATGGGCTTGACCAGCGCATCAACGCCGTGCGCCGGGCGCTCGCGGCGAACCGTGCACTGGACCGCGAGTACACCGGCGCGCCCGGCAAGCTCAGCGACCTGCTGCGGTACGAGGGCTTTGCCGACAAGGACTGCACCAAGGCGGTCCTCAAGGAGTTCCCGGATCAGCGCATCTCCAAGACCACCGAGCTGCGCGTGGCTCAAAAAGAGCTGTGCGCCGCTCTTGAGGGAGAGGCGCGCGTGCTCCTGAATGCGCTCGGGCGCTGGTCGATTCACCCGAAGACTGGCGAACTGGTGTTCAACAAGGCGGACGATTTGCAGCGCTATCAACGCATGCGCGACGCGGTGCAGACCATCGACGAGCGCCACAACAGGATTCTTGAGGAGATGAAGCGTCAGCGTTGATGCCTCCGTGCAATCTTCACTCGCCCAGCGTCCACCCCTCCTCCTTTGCCTGCTTGTCGATTGCCTCCAACAGCGCTGCTCCGAGCGTCGCGTCCTTGCCGCCCTTCTTCTGCTCGCGGAGGAACTGCTCGCGCTGAACGCTGAGTTCGGCGACGCGCTTGTTGATCTCGATGCGACGTGTACGCAGTTCTTCCACTTTCTTCGCCTGCTCCACAACCGTCAGCCCCTGCAACTGCTTGGGCATGTCTTCCTTCTTCATTTCTTCCAACTTCACCTTGCCGTCCTTGAGCGCATCGACGAGGTCCCAGTGCGAGTTGCGGTAGTTGGCCGAGTTCTTCGCCATGGAGCGCTGTAGAGATGCTCCTCTGGCAGCCTCATCAGGCAATGCCGTTGCCGTCTTGGAGTCCACCTCCAACTGTCGCTTCTGCGCCACCTCTCCTTCCGCTCCGAACGCCAAGTACGTCGTGTTCACCTCAACACCAAGCTTCGAGATCTCATCGTCGAACGGCGTCACGATGTGCCGCACGTCCTCGGACTGATCGATCACGTTGTAGTTGCCCCGCCCCAGTGTCGCCCCGTCGCGCCACTTGCCATCAACGCCCTCCTGATACGTCCCGCAGTGGATGGTGTTGATGCGAATCTTCTTGCGAACCCCGTCCGCGATCGATTCCGCGTACGGCACATCGCCCTGTGTGAACGGCTCGTTGCCGGCGATGAAAATCAGATTGAGATCGCCCGGGCACTCACCCCACGCGAGTTCCTTCGCCGCCCGCCCGATCACCGCGCCGCAGTACTCGTTGCCGCCGTTGGTCTGCAATCCAAACAGCTTCTCGCTGAGCGAGTCAAGGTCGGTCGTGAATGGGCTGACCATTTCGATGAACCCCGACGACTGCGGCAGACTGCTGTTGCCGTACTGATACAGCGCGATGCGGAGCACCGGCGTGGCCCCATCCTTCATGCCGTCGCGCTTGCAGGCGCGGAAGCGATTCACGACGTTCCACAACTGCGCCTTGGCCTGACCGATCAAGCCATCCATGCTGTTGCTGGTGTCGAGCAGCAACGCAACGCTGATAGTGGGCACGCGCACCGGCGCATCTTTCGCAATCGGATCATCAGGCGGGCACGCCGGAGCCTTGCCCGCCGAGAACGCGAGCACGCTCGCGAGGGCGCACACCGCGAGCACGCGCCGCGTGAAAGACCTGCGACCTGACTGATTCGTGACAGAACTGTGACACACCATGGGAACCTCCTGGGCAAAGAAACGTGCATGTCGAACTGGCGCGGGCGCTTGACGTGGGCGTACGCGATTCGCACACTACTGATACTCCTGAGATCGACTCGCGCTCGTCACGGCTGTGTCACCGCTTGCTCTCTGCGTGCGTCGGCGACTCGTGCATAGCATGCACACAATCTCCTTATGACGATGGACTACCGCATCATTTCGATCGGCACACTCAGCTCTCATCCGCTCTGGAATGAGCGTCGTTCCGCGAGTGGCGCCCGCACCGGCCACGCGACCACCACGCTCATCTCCACGCGCGACCGCCACATCCTTGTCGATCCTGGCTTGCCCGCGCAAGCCCTCGTCGCTCGTCTCGCTGAGCGCGCGAATCTGACTCCGTCTGACATCACCGATGTCTTCCTGACCAGCTTCCATCCAGAGACCCATCGGGCGCTGCCCGCGTTCGAGAAGGCCCGCTGGCTCATCAACGCCGAGGAGCGAGAAGCGATCGGCGTGCAGCTCGCAACCGCGCTCAAAGACCTCGTCACCCGCGCCGAGTCCCAGGGCGGCGTTGCCAAGGAGGAATCGCTGCTGGGCATGCTCCGCACCGAAGTCGCCCTCCTGCAACGCTGCGAACCCGCGCCGCAGTCCCTTGCTGACCGAGTCGACATTTTCCCGATGCCGGGCGTCTCGCCGGGCCTCTGCGGCCTGGTCCTGAGCGGCGCACGCTTCACGACAGTCGTCTGCGGCGACGCGATCCCCACCATCGAGCACCTGGAGCAAGGCAAAGTCCTCCCTACCGCTGTGGACATCGACATCGCGCGCACGAGCTTCGAAGAAGCGATGGAGGTCGCCGACATGCTCATCTTGGGGCGCGACAATGTCGTCGTGAATCCGACGAAGAGGCCGTTCTGATATCGCTCTAAACTCGTCTAATGACCTCATCTTGCCCCCTCTGTCAAACAGCCGCTCGATGCGATCAACGCACGCACCCGCTGCTCATTGCAACACTCGAACAGACCCACGTCATACTCGGCGAGAATCAGGGCTGCCCGGGTTGGTGCGTCTGCGTGCTGCGAGAGCACGTCGAGCATCTTGATCTGCGCTCGATCGAAAGCCAGCAAGCGATCTTCGGCGAGGTCGCCGTCGTTGCCAAAGCGATTCGCGCGTGGAGTGCGAGCAAGGAGCAGACGCTTGTGACGCCGACAGGCGCAGCGCCTCGCATCAACTACGAATGCCTCGGCAACGTCGTCCCGCATATCCACTGGCACGTTATTCCGCGTCACGCGGCGATCGACCCCGATCCGCTCAAGCCCGTGTGGGGCTGGTCTCAAGAACAACTGCGCGGCTCGCTGACGGACGAACATCGCCTCTCGCTCGCCCTCGCGCTTCGCGGTCATCTCTCGCACGCGCTGCGTTCGCGCTAGCGCCCGTTTGGACTGCGTCGAACGTGCGCGCTCGCACGTCTCTACTCTCCCCTCGTGCTGATGCCCACCCAAGCCCGCGTGCTGCATACACCGGTCGGACCATGGTCTGGTCTTGGACTGTTTTCCGGCGCGAGCTGCACGGTGCGGGTGATTGCAGCACCCGCTGGATCGGGCATCCGAATCAAACGCACGTCGCACAATCAAGTGATCGACGTTCCTGTACACATCTCGAACGTCACGACGAGCCTCGCGTGGATGAGTCTGCCTCCGGGCGTGCCTGAGCACGTGGCTCGGCGCGTCGTCCGCAACACCGTCCTTTCGGCGGGACCTCACGCCGCCGCGACCATCGAGCACATCCTCTCCGCGCTCGCCGGACTCGGCATCGCGGATGCGGTGATCGAACTTGATGCCGCGGAAGTCCCGATCCTTGATGGCAGCGCTCAGGACTTCGTGACCGCGCTTCTTCAGCACTCGTCTCCTGATCCGAATCTCCTTACGACGCTGCGCCACCGCTCGATTGTCGTCGACAAGCCCATCACAGTCCGCGACGAGTCGGGCGCAAGCTTGGTTGCTCATCCGCTTGCAACCAGCGAGCGTCCTGGCGCGACATACACCCTCGACTACGGCGGCGATTCGTGCATCACGGCGCACAGCGCGACGTGGAATGGAGAGGCCGCGGCGTATGTTCGGGACGTTGCACCGGCACGGACATTTTCGCTTGAACATGAAGCACTCGCGGCGCAGCAACTCGGGTTTTTCAAGCGGTTTTCGTCGCGCGATTTGCTCGTCATAGACAACACGGGCAACCCAATCGACAACGTCTGGCGCTTTCCGGATGAACCGGCTCGCCATAAGTTGCTCGACCTCATCGGAGACCTTGCGCTGCTTGGCCGCCCGCTGGTTGCTCGCGTGGAAGCGACGCGTTCCGGGCATGCGCTGACGCATCAACTGTGTCGTGCGATTCTTGCGTCTCAACACCATCAATAGCGTTCCTCGTGTCGCTTTGTCACCTGCTCCTTTCATGGTTCCCGAACTCTTCGTCATTCTGGTCCTTGTGTCCGCGGTGCTCGCGGGGTTGGTTGGTTCGCTCACGGGTCTGGGCGGCGGGGTCATTCTCACGCCGCTGCTGGTGATTGCGTTTGGGGTGGACATGAAGTATGCGATTGGGGCTTCGCTTGTTGCTGTGGTCGCGACGAGTTCGGGGGCGGCGGCGGCGTATGTGCGGGATGGATTTACGAACGTGCGGCTCGCGATGATTCTTGAAGTTGCGACGGTTGCCGGGGCGGTTGTTGGCGCGATCGTCGCGGCGCACTTGCCGATCGGGGTGATTTCTTTGCTGCTGGGTGTTGTCATGCTGTGGACTGCGCTGAATACGTTTGCGCAGACTCGGCTTCCTGACAATGGTGCTTCCATCGCGACGACACATTTTGGCAACGAATCGCACAGCGACCCGCTCGCCGCGCGACTGTCGCTTGATTCTACATTTCCGGGCAAGGGCGGGTTGCAGCAGTATCACGTTCGTCATGTGAAGGCGGGGTTTGCGATCATGTTTGGGGCGGGGGTGCTGTCGGCGATTGTGGGGATTGGCAGCGGCATTGTGAAAGTGCTTGCGATGGATCGGATCATGGGGCTGCCGTTCAAGGTTTCGACGACGACGAGCAACTTCATGATTGGTGTGACGGCGGCGGCGAGCGCGGGGGTGTACCTGCATCGCGGGCAGATTGAGCCCACGATCGCGGCGCCGGTTGCGATTGGGGCGCTGGGCGGGTCGTTTCTAGGTGCGAAGTTGCTGGCGCGCATGCCGGTGAAGGTGCTTCGGATGTTGTTTGCGATCATCGTGGGGATTGCGGGCGTGCAGATGATTTGGAAGGGGTTGCACGGATGAACACGCAACCAACTACCAGCGCTACTCCAAACCCCACACCAACCCCCACCGGCGCGATCGCGCGATTGCTGACACTCTGCACAGTGCTCGCGGCGGTGATTGGCGTCGTGGGCGTCTGCATGGCTCTCATCACCAGAACCGCAACGCAGCCCGCGACACTCCGCACGTTTCAAGGTACTGGCGAGGCTTATCGCACGGTTGGCTCCGTCATCTCGAACGCCCTCGCGCTGGATGCACGCGCGATCATGCAGGTGGCTGTGATTGTGCTCATCGCTACGCCCGTGCTTCGCGTCGTGGTCACGTGCTTGCTGTTTGTGCGGCGAAGGGAATGGGTGTTTGTCGTGGTTTCGTTGATCGTGTTGGGGGGGCTTGCGCTGGGGCTGACTGGCGTCATCGAGTGAGGCTGTGGTGTGAGCTGAGCGAGCCGCTACCTGACGGCCCAACTGCATGCGCTGTTGGCGGGGCGGGCGGGTGAGTTCGAAGTGTCGGAGGAGGCGTGAGGCGCTGCGGCGGAGGGTTGGCTCGTGCGGCGTGCTCGTGAGCGTTGCGTCGAGCGTGCGGAGCGCGCGTTCGCGGCGGGCGTTATTTTCGAGCGCGGTGAGGGCGGCGAGCCAGGCTTTGATGGCGGGGTCGGAGAGTTTTTGGACGAGCTCGAAAAGGTCTTGCTGGAGACTTTCGGCGAGCTCAAAGACGTCGTGATTGGCGTCCAAGAACGCGGCGATGAGGCGGCGGGATTCGAGGGGAAGAGCGGGGAGAGCGTCGAGTGGATTGTGAGATTCCCAGAGCATGAGGTATCATGACGGGGCTGCTTTGAAATGCAAGGGGAAAGTTGGGAGTGACCGTGAACTTGCGCACAAACGTGGTTGATCTGCGTGGATTTGTTCACCGCGGAGGACGCGGAGAGCGCGGAGGGATTTAGAGAGTGGATTGGATTTAGAAGATCTGGAAGGCATCGGGGCATGGGGCATCTAGGCATCGAGTTGCGCGTGCCTGCTCCACCGACTGCTCAGAGCAGCAGCCCCTGATCGGTGGCACGTCATGGCTTCCAGCGGCGGACACAGATAGTGTTGTTCTGGCCGCCGAAGCCGAAGCTGTTGGAGAGGCAGACGTCGACGCCGCCTTGGGGGCGGAGGTCTCTTGCCGCGTTGGGCACGTAGTCGAGGTCGAGTTCGGGATCGGGATCGCTGAGGTTCATGGTGGGCGGGACGAAGCCGGTTTCGATGGCTTTGACGCAGGTCATGAGTTCGACTGCGCCGGCGGCTTGGATCAGGTGGCCCAGCATGCTTTTGACGCTACTGAACGGGACGGTTTTCGCAACGTCGCCAAATAGGGTCTTGACGGCGATCGTTTCGATTCGGTCGTTTTCCTTGGTGCCTGTGCCGTGGGCGGAGATGTAGTGGACGGCGGGTCTGCCGTTGATTTTCTCGCGGGGGGAAATGCCGGCTTGGTGGCAGGCCTGCGACATCGCGGCGACGGCGCCTTTGCCGTCGGGCTGGATGTCGGTGATGCGGAAGGCGTCGGCGGAGGAGCCGTAGCCGGCGACTTCGGCGAGGATTTTTGCGCCGCGGCGTGTTGCGTGGTCAGCGTCTTCGAGGATCAAGATGCCTGCGCCTTCGCCCATGACGAAGCCGTCGCGTGAGGCGCTGAAGGGTCTGGCGGCGGTCTGGAGTGACTCGCGGAGTGTGCTCATGGCCGTCAGGCGGATGAAGCCGGTCATGCCCAGCAGGTGGATCATGCTGTGGCTGCCGCCGGCGAGCATGACGTCGGCGTCGCCTCGCTTGATGATTTCGAATGCTTCGCCGATGGCCTGCGTGCTTGCGGCGCAGGCGGTCATGCAGTTGAAGGCGGGGCCGCGGCAGCCGAACTGCTGGGCGAGGTGACTGAGTGTGATGTTGGGTTCCTGCTCGATCTCGGCGAACGCACTCATGCGCGCGAGACCGGTCTTTGCCCACGCCACTTCGTCGATCGTTCGTGTGTCGCTGTTCCAGCCGGCGAGATTGGTTGCAAGGAAGTTGTCGTAGTCGAGGCTGCCTTCGCCTGCGCCCAAGTACATGCCGACGCGATCGAGATTGAGCGTTGAGATGGGTTTGGCGCGGAACTTGGTACCACCTGTGTCGCCCAGGCCAGCCTGGCGCCATGCGGTTGCGGCGGCGGCAAGGGCGAACTGGCTGTTGAGGACGGCGTGGTCGTGTGCGGCGGCGTCTTCGATGTGGTCGGTGAGGGAGAAGTTGCGGACTTCTGCGGCGAAGTTGGTGGCGAAGGTGCTGGCGTCGTAGCGGGTGACGGGGGCGATGGCGTTGTCACCGCGAAGCAGGCGCGACCAGACGTGGTTGACGTCGGTGCCTAGCGGGGTGACCCAGCCCATGCCTGTGATGACGATTTTGCGGGACATAGAGAACAGACGGAGAACAGAGAGCGGTGAAATGAGGGTAGTGAACTGGAGGCTGTTTTTTACATTGGTCGGCATCAGCCGACGGTACTTGCACCACTGCGTGGTGCTTGGGTTTTTCGATTGTTGTTCCGGGGGTACCGCTTCGCGGTGACCCCCGGCTACTGGCTTTCACGGCTTCGCCGTGGGCGAGAAAGGCAATCAGCGGGATAGAAATGCAATCGCGCGTGTGGTTCTTATCCACGATCATCGAATTCGTCGTCGTGTTCGTCGCTGTCTTCGAGGCTGATGCCTTTTTCCTTGGTGATTTTGTCGATGTTGACGACGCGGACGAGGCCGTCTTTGAGGCGGCGTTCGGCGAAGTTGATGACGAGGCCTAGTTCGAGGTCCTGGGCTTTGAGTTTGGCTCGCAGCGCGAGGCGCTCGAAGGTTGAGAGTTGACCGGGGCGGGCGAGGACGTCTAGGAAGAACTTGCCGTCGATGTACATGTCGGTGATGCTTTCGCCGATTTTCTTGTCTTTGTACATCACGGCGACGGGGTGTTTGAGGGTGTAGGTGACGTTCAGCGCGTCGAGTTCGACGCGGAGGGCGTTTATGTAGGTTGACTGGTCGTAGCCTGGGCCGAGGGTCTTGTGGACTTCGATCGCGGCGCCGATGGCTTTGCGGGAGGCTTCGGTGGTGGTTGCGTCGAGGGCTGAGAGAGGGATGCCGCGGCGTTCGTGGCCGCCGTGCCCCCCGTGTCCCCCGCCTCGGCCTCGCCCGCCGCCGCCGTAGCCGCGCCCCCCACCCGCACCCCCACCGCCGCCACCGCCTCGATAGTTGCCGCCTCGATCGCCTCGATCACTTCGATCCTCGTGTCCGTAGTCGCCGCTCATGTGTAGTCTCCTGTGTTCGGTCTGATTGAAGTACCCCGTCGCTCCGCGTTGGGGATGCTTGTGTGTTCTGGCGCGGAATTCCTTTTCAGCGCGGAAGCCCACAGACTATTGGTCACAGGCGAGGACGCCTGTGGTACGCATAAGCCTATGGCGCGATTGAGCGCAGCACTAGGGCGGCGTTTTGGCCTCCAAGGCTGCTGGTGCAGACCAAGACGTGACGCATCGGCTTGGAGCGCTTTTCAGCCGGGCCGACGTTCAGTCCGGCGACCTTTCTGCCTAAACGCGATGGTACGGTTTGCTGTTTGAGCATCATCGCTGCTGCGGCGACTTGGACGCCGCCTGTTCCGGCGCAGCAGTCGCCGATTGCTGGGGAAAGCGTGACGAGGTCGATGGTTTCGAGTTGCGAACCAAAGACCTGACGGAGCGCACCGGCTTCGGGAATGTCCATGCATGCGGAGCCACAGGCTTGGGGGACGATGGCGTCGATTGCATTGGCGTCGATGCCGGCGTCGCGCAGGGCGCTTTTCATCGCGAGGGCCAGACCTTCGTTGACGGCGTCTGTTGGGACTACTGCTGCGCCGGGGGTGGTCTTGCCGAAGCTGTGGGCCGCGCCGAAGCCGATGACTTCGGCGTATGCGCTTTTCCCGCGAGCCTGCGCGGTGTCGAGACTTTCCAGAATAAGAAGGCCAGCGCCTTCGCCTGGGACGCTGCCTGAGTTGCCCGCGTACGGGACGACGGCTTTTTCACTTGGCGTGTCGGCCGGCACGTTGCCGAAGCGGCCCGCGACGGTCATGCGGAGCACGCCGATCAAGTTCACCTTGCTTTCTGCGCTGCCGGAGATTGTGGCGTCCGCCGCGCCGCGTTCGATGACGCGTGAGCCTTCGCCGATGCTGAGCAATCCGCTCGCTTCAGAGCAGGTGTGCGTGTTGCTGGGGCCTTCGCAGCCATGAATAATCGTGACGTGGCAGGCGAGCATGTTTGGGAGGTACTTGAGCATCCAGAGGGGCTGCAAGTTGTCCATGCCGCCGCCACCGCCGGCTTCAGTAACTGTGCCGAACTTTTTGTAACTGAAGCCGCCGCGATTTGCGTTGGCGGGGTCGTCGTCGACGGCAGTCGCGAGTGCGAGGGTGAGTTCGTGGGTTTCGGCGGCGATCAGGCCTGCGCCGATTTGGCAACCGATGCGTTCACCGGGGTAGGTTGGTGGCTGACCTTCATTGGCTCGCGTCACGAGACCTGCATCCTCGAACGCCTCTTTCGCCGCGGCGACGGCGAGTTCGACGTCGCGCGCCATCACCTTCACGGCCTTGCGGTAGTGCTTGGGGACGTAGTCCTTGGCCGAGAAGTCCTTGACTTCGGCGGCGAGTTGGCAGGGGAAGCCGGACAGGTTGACGCGGGTGGGCTTGGTGATGGCGGATTTTTGTGAGCACAGACCATCCCACAGCGCTTTGGCCCCAACGCCAAAGCCGCTGACGGCACCGACACCCGTGATGAGAACTCGCCTGCGCATTGCGGGGAGTTTAGGAGCGGAGAAAGGACCGCACGCACGCGTGACATTGCGCCGCGCAACAGCCACAGCTGAAAGCACAAGCTCGCGCCGAACAGAGTGGCGCACTCATCACGTCTTACGGCGTGACCAACGCAATCGCGATTGAGCCGTTGCTGTTCACCACCCGCACGCGTGCGGGGCATGTCGGCGGGTGCGCGATTCGGAAGCGAAACTCGCCGCTCGCGCCGTTCGCTGTGACTGGGGCTGTTCCAAGCAACTGATTCGTCACGTCGTCATACACAGACACTTCCCCGGCTTGCGATGTCGAGGCGCCGCGAACTTCGAAGTTTCCGCCGGGCGAGCACTGTGCGCGGGTGATCAGCGTCTGGTTCGCAGGCGTCAGCGCCGCGAAGTCTGAGACGAACTCGATTGCGTAAAACACGTCGCCTGTGTCATAGCCGATGATCTCGACGGGTGTGCCCAAGGGGCATGACGTGGGATCAATCGTGAACCCGTTCTCATTGGTTGCCCTTCCCCACATTCGCTCGTCTTCCGTGATGACAACGCGCCGGCCCAGCACAGAAATGTGGCCCGGGCCGCACGTTGCGGGCCCGATCAACACGTCCTCGCTGGGCTCAACATACACGCGTGTTGCGTGTACAACGCCATCCACGTACACGCCCGTGAGCGTTGCTCGCGCGTTCGTGAATCCCGGCACGGTGCGGCCCGGCAAGGGGTCGCCCAGCAAGTCTGGTTCTGAAATGATCGCCCCGGACTGCGTCACAATCACTGTGGTGCGGTCAATCACAACGGGCACACGCATCACCGTAATCACATGGCGTGAGAGATCGATGGCGTTGATCGTTCCTTCGAGAGCGACCGGCACAACTGTGTCAGGAATTGGACACGGCGCGATGAATGGCTGCGGCTGCGCGGGCACCGCGCTGGGCAACCCGAGCGCCACCCCAAGTGCAACCAATAGCACAACCGTCGGGCGAACCCAACGCTTTGCGAAACTTCGAACTTCTGACTTGAACATGATGCGCCCTTCCACGCAGGCACACCGTGCCCGGCACATTTCTCATGCGAGCGATTGCGGGTCAGCACATCATGAAATGAGAGGGGGCAGGAGATTTGTGTATCGCTCCTGACGCAACACGAACGAGAATGCTTGCAGTGGACTAAAAACACATGCCCGCGGCATGATTGGTGTTGACGTTGCTCGCTCACGCTTCCGATAATGCCGGTTGCTTTGATTGCAGATTCGTCAGATGGGCTTGAGTACTTGCGTCGTCGCGGTTTGCTTTGCGACGCGTCGCGTGGGCCCGCTACTTCCCCGCCTTCTCCAACTCGGCGTCGATCATCGTGCTGAGTTGTTCTTCGAGGTATGCAGTGACGTCCATTGCTCCGGCGTTCTGCTTGTTGGGCGGGGCTTTGAGGCCCGAGCCGCCCCAGACGATTTTGGCTTCGGGGCTGATGACGTAGAACGTCGGGAGACCGGAGACTTTGTATCGCTGGGCGGACGGCTCGGCTTTCAAGAGCAGTTTGTAGGTGTATCCCTTGTCCTTCTTGAACTTCACGGGATCGCCATTGCCTTGCATCTCGGCGTTCATGCCGATGATGACCACGTTCTTGTCCTTGTACTTGTCGTGAAGGCGTTGCAGGGCTGGCATGGCGGTGACGCATGGCCTGCACCAAGTGGCCCAGAAGTCGAGGACGACGACCTTGCCCTTGAAGTCCTTGAGCGACACCGCTTTGCCTTCGGGATCTTTGAGGGTGAAGTCTGGCGCATCCGCACCGATCTTGAGGAGTTTCTTGTCGTGCGTCCATGTCACGCCCTTTGGGCCGGCGAGCGCGGCGTCATCAGCCTTGTCTTCGCCCTTGGCTGCGCTGCGGGTGAGCTTTGCGGCTTTGACGCGGTAGCCGTCGGGTACGTCGAGCGTGAACGCGGCGAGTTCTGCGTCGTCGTTGATTTTGAGCGAGCGAACTTCGAGCGTGCGGCCTGTGATTGTCTTGCCGTCCTTGTCCACGTTCAATCGCTCGATCCGGCGGGGGAGGTTGTCGTCTCGTGCGATGAAGACTCGCTTGACGTAGGTCGTGGTTGACGCTTCGTCCTTCGGGTCCTTCTTCGTTTCTGGCTTTGTGTCTGCTTTCGCGGGGTCTGCTCCGAAGTACACCGCATCGCACACCTTGCCGTCGATGGTCTGTGGTGCTTCAAGAGCGGTCACGTTGACAAACTCGTGGTTTTTGATGAGCGCGTCGTCGGTCAGGAATTCCCAGAAGACCGTTTCGTGCGCGTCTTTCGCGAAGTTTGCGAAGAACGAGAAAATCTCGCCCACGTTGTCGTCTTCGCGTTCGACGACTGACTTGTCTGCGGCTGAAATGCTGCGGGATGCGGCCCCATCGTTGGCCACGATGAACTTCTTTGCGTCGCCGCCACTGGCTGCAGCGCCCGTGACTGTGCCTGTGCAGTGCAGTTTCCAGCTCTGTCCGCCGGCAACACTTGCACCTTGAATCGGCTCGATTCGCTGGCCGCACACTTCTGCTGAGAACACGCTCGTTGCGGGAGCGAATGTCTCTGAGTGGGCAACGTAGCTGAACGCTTTGAGTTTGCTCATGGCCTTCGTCGCGTCCGCGAGGATCAACTTTGCGCGGGCGACTTGCGGTTCGGACGTTCCTTGGGCAGCGTTCTTTTCTTGATCCGCCTGCGCGAGTGCATCGCTGGGTGTGCAGGCGCTCAGCAAGAGTGCGAATGCGACGGCGGAGAATATTTGGTGTTTGTGCGGCATGTGTGGTCTCGGGCGCGGAAGCGCCTCTTCTTGGGCAGTGTACTACATAGGTCAACGCCCGCCGACGCGGGTTGTTACGCGTTGTTGGCCTTCATCTCTGTATCTGCTCTATCGTTATTGTGAAAACGGTTGTTTTCCCTCCCCTCCCGCCGACCCCCGACCCCCGATGAACACCGACCCCTCCCCAAGCCCTCCGACTCAGCGAACCGCTCTGCATACGCCTGCACCAAATGAGCGGCCGGGCGAGATGATCGGGCCGTACGAGCTGGTCGAGCTGCTGGGCGAGGGTGGCTTTGGCATGGTGTGGCTCGCGGAGCGCCGCGAGCCGATGGTGCAGCGCGTCGCGCTGAAGGTGTTGAAGCCCGGCATGGACAGTGCGGCGGTCATCGGGCGGTTTGAGCAGGAGCGGCAGGCGCTCGCGGTCATGGATCATCCGAATGTCGCGCGTGTGTTTGACGCGGGCACAACCACGCGAGGCCTTCCGTACTTCGTCATGGAGTTTGTTCGGGGCGAACCGATTACGACGTACTGCGATCGCAACACGCTGAGCACGCAGAGGCGACTTGAACTCTTTGCGCAGGCGTGCGACGCCATCGAGCACGCGCATAGCAAGGGCATCATTCATCGCGATCTCAAGCCTTCCAACATTCTCGTCGGAGGCGACAGCGACAAGGCGATCGTCAAGGTCATCGACTTCGGCATCGCGAAGGCCATCAGTTCGCTCGCTGAGCAACGAACGATGTTCACCGAGCGGGGGCAGATGGTGGGCACGCCCGAGTACATGTCGCCAGAGCAAGCCGGGATGGACGCGACGGGCATTGACACCCGGACGGATGTCTACAGCCTTGGCGTGTTGCTCTATGAGTTGCTCTCGGGCACGCTGCCGTTTGATTCCAAGTCGCTGCGGGCCGCGGGCTACGCGGAGATTCAGCGGATCATCCGCGAGGTTGATCCGCCACGCCCCGCGACGCGACTGAGCAGTATGGGCGAGCGCGCGTCGGACATCGCAAAGCGCAGGCAGACGCAGGTGGAAGACTTGTGCAGCGAACTCACACGTGAGTTGGAGTGGATTCCGCTTAAGGCCATCCGCAAGGATCGGGCCGAGCGGTATCGCTCCGCGGCACAACTCGCCGACGATGTGCGAAACTATCTTGTGGGCAAGCCGCTGCTTGCGGGGCCGGAATCGGCGGCGTACCGCGTTCGAAAGTTTGTTCGAAGGCATCGCTTTGGCGTGGGCGTCGCCGCACTTATTGGTGCGATTCTGGTTGGGTCGTCGGGTGCGCTCGCTGTGCTGCTTGCACAGACTCGTGCGGCGCAGCGCGCTGCTGATGTCGCAGCAGCGGAAGCCCGCACCGAAGCCCAGAAAGCCAAAGCCGTGACCGACTTTGTCTCCGACATGCTCCGCTCCGCTGATCCTGGTCGCGACGGCCGGCAAGTCAAGGTCGCCGACCTGCTGGATCGCGCGGGCGTCGCCATCGAACGCACGGCTGCCACGCAACCGGAGATCGCGGCGTCAATGCATGAGGTCGTCGGCTCGACGTATCAGGGACTTGGGCTGTATGAGGATGCGTCGAAGCAGTTTCGCGCGTCGCTTGAGCTTCGCACGCGAACGTTGGGGCCGGATCACCCTGATACGTATCTCGCCAGAGCCAACCTTGCGCCGACGTTGTCACCCATGGGGAAGGAGCAGGAAGCCGAGGAGCTGCTTCAAGGCGCGATCGCTGGGCTTGTGAAGTCCCGCGGGGCGGAAGCGAGGGACACGCTTATTGCGCGGGCCTCGCTTGCAAAACTCCGACACGAGAACGGGAAGATCGAAGAAGCGACGAAACTTTTCCGCGAGGTGTGCGATGCCGGGCTGCGTGTCTTGCCCGAGAACGACAGTGAATTGCCCATGTGGCTTGGCACGCTGGGCGTCTTGCTGACAGACTCTGGAAAAGTTGACGAAGCCAAAACCTACGCCGACAAAGCACTTGATCGCGCACGTCGCACACTCGGGAACGAGCACCCGACAACGCAGTACTGCATGAACGTGCTTGCACGCTGGCATCAGCAGCGGGGCGAGTTTGAGCCTGCGGAGAAGTTGTACAAAGAAGCCTACGCGGCGGGCCTGAAAGTGCTGGGCGAGGAACATCAAAGCACGCTGTACTGGATGAACAACGTCGCACGCATCCTGCAGGACCAGAAGAGGTTTGAAGAGGCGGCGCCGATCTACGAAAAACTTGTTGAAGTGCAGACGCGCGTGATGGGCGCTGAGAACGGCGACACGCTTATGTTCCGCAGCAACCTTGCGCGATGCTATCAGGACTTGAAACAGTTCGACAAAGCTGAGCCGCAGATGCGAGAGGTGGTTGAGAAGGGCAAGAAGACGCTCACCATGGATCATCTCAACTGCATGATCTGGCAGAACAACCTTGCGAAGTTGCTCGAACTCAAGGGCAAGCCTGAAGACGCGCAGCCGCTGTATGCGGAAGTTGTCGAAGCGGCACGCAAGAACCTCCCCGAAGGCCACAACATCCGCGTCACATTCGAGTTGAATCTCGGCGGCTGCGAGATGCTGCTTGGGCACTATGACAAGGCGGAGGCACTGATGCTGAATGCAGAAAAACAGTTCACGGCGATGCTGCCGCCGGGGCACGCGACGCTGAAAGCCGTGCGGACGCGGCTCGCGGATATGTATGAGAAGATGAAGCAGGGTGAGAAAGCGGCGGAGTGGCGCGCGAAGGCGCAGTGACAACGTTCGACGAATTCACCGTACAACGTGTCTCAAGATGTCATCACAAAGAGCACAAAGAAAGCAAGAACCAAGAGTCGAGAACGGGCGGCAGAACATGGAGAGCGAGCAGCACGCTGCTCAACCCACGGTGCGATCGTTGTGAAACTTGCCTTTCTCTGCTCTCTCTTCTCTCTTCTCCTCTTTGTGCTCTTCGCGTCTTTGTGGTGAATCACTCGTTGAGAATAACGCCGATCCCCAATGCCCGATGCCCAATCCCCAATGCCTATGATTCCCCGATCTTTCTCATCATGGGGCCGAACCGGATTCGACCGGGCATGCGAAGCCCGTCGTCGCGCGTCGTGGCGCACGTGTACCACGTAAAAAGCGTGCAAAAAAATGTTCAACGAGCGTTCATACGCTTTGGCAGCCTAACCAGCGGTTGCCCGACCTCCCGTCAACGCCTGCTAGGCGGGAGATCGAAGACAGCAGGCTGGCGGAGACCCGAGATCTTCAGGGATCAAACCGCGAGACTATTCTGCAGATTGGACCAAAGGGAAGTTTGTGAGTGAACGTCCCGAGGTCGAGATCAAACCACTCAACACACGCGTAGAAGCGGCGGACTGACTGTCACGGGACGGGGGTTCAATTCCCCCCGGCTCCACTTTTTCATCGCAACGCGACAAGCGCCGCCGGTTCGCGCCACACGAAGCCCAAACCAGAATACCTACTCGCTCAACGCAATCCCCGGGCGGCACCAATCACCGGAGAGAGCCGTGCTTGCCAGTCCTTGTTGTGCGAATATCGGGCGATGGTCGTGGTGTACCACTCCAAGTTCAGCAGGAATCGGCGTCGGCGCGTTGTAATAATTTTTGCAACTTCACTTGACAACCACAGTTTTATGAACGATACTTGTATTCAGGATTGAAGCCATGAACCCCTTCATGCTCCAACTTCGACTTATTGACCCGGTGCTGCGTCGCAGCATCGGGTGTTGTCTCGTGGGGAATTGCCGCTTTGCCGGCCGGCTGGTTGCTTCGCGCGACCTGTATTGTCGCCGTTCTTCGCTGGCCGACCTCCGCGAACTGCTATCAAACGACTTGCGTCGTCTCGATACGCGGCGACTGCTTGCCTGAGTGGCGACAGTCGCACAAAATCGCCGGTTTCAGCCCAAAAACACAGATATTGAAGCCTTTTGAGCCGGTTCGTCGGCTTGCCGCGTTCGCGTGTTGATCCCTCGGGTCTGCACTCGATATGCAAGCCGCTTTGCCAGCACACTCGCTTCGCTGATGTTTGCCATTCCGTCTCGCGAATGCTCCGGCACGTTCCCTCGCCAAATCGTGCCGCCCCTGGTCGCGAACATCCAGAATCCCTGTCGCGGTTCGCTCTGTTCTTCGCGTCATGAGTTATTACATGCGCACGTTTTTGAAAGTTTATTATGTAGATATACAAGCCACAATTCTCGATTGGTCCCGTAGCTCAATCAACGTAGAGCACCGGCTTGTCACGCCGGAGGTCGCGAGTGCAAGCCTCGTCGGGACCGCTTCCCCCCCGACGCCGTAGCCCAACCGGCAGAGGCCCTGGCCCGAGGTGCCAGGTGGTGCAGGTTCGAATCCTGTCGGCGTCATTTTGACTCGGTAGCCCAACGGAAGAGGCGGCCGCCTCAGAAGCGGCTTGTTGCTGGTTCGAATCCAGTCCGGGTCACTTGTCTCGTAGTTTCAATGGAGAGAACGCCGCGCTACGAACGCGGAGGTTGCAGGTTCGAATCCTGCCGAGACAGTTCTTTGGTCCGGTGCCGGAGAGGCCGAACGGAGCTGCCTGCAACGCAGCCGTGCTTTGCACCACGCAGGTTCAAATCCTGCCCGGATCTTTTTTTGTTGGGTCGGTGTCCGAGCAGCGAAGGAGGGCGGCTGTAACCCGCTCGTGCCGCAAGGCGCCCCGCAGGTGCAAGTCCTGCCCGACCCATTTCTCGCCCTCGCCGCAAACCATCGCAATCTCATTATCCGTCGTCGCTGCGAACCAAACACCGCGATTGCCCCGGACTGGTGGCCCAAACCCGTGCCATCAATCCGCTGGCTTTGCAGCGGATTGATGTGACTTGAAGTTGTGCGTGATCTGTGGGTGTGATGGATGTCGCTGG
>CAZEZV010000030.1:0-22497 GCA_964516725.1 uncultured Phycisphaeraceae bacterium | reverse complement strand
GCACCGCGACGTGCAACGACATCGACTTCAACAACGACACGAGCTTGTTTGATCCGTGCGACATCGACAGCTTCCTGACGATGTTCAGCGAAGGACCTTGCACGCCGTGCGGGGTGTAAGGGCAGCGATGCATCAACACCGCGATGCATGCAAGTGAGCGTTCAAGCCCCTCTCGCGAGGGGCTTTTTTTCTTTTTGAGGTGTTACGCTCGCCGGTGAAAGTACTGCTTCTCACAAATGCTTCGGCGGGGCGGGGTCGCGGCGCGGCGGTTGTGGAGCGCGTGCAGGGTGCGTTGCGCGGAGCGGGGCATGATGTGACGAGGCTTGCGGTGGACGTGAGTGATCTGGTGAGGTTTGCGGCGGCATTCGCGGATCGCTTGCAAGGTGCGGATGTGCTGGTGGTTGCGGGCGGGGATGGGACGGTGCATCATGCGCTTGGGGCGATTGTGGAGGGCAGGGTGCCGGTGTATCACGTGCCCCTGGGGACGGAGAACTTGTTTGCGCGGCACTTTGGCATGACGCGGGAGGCGGGTGATCTGGTCGGGGTGCTCGCGCGGTTTGATCCGTGCGTTGAGTGTGTTGATGTTGCGAGGACGAGTTGGGATTCGCATTCCCGGCTGTTTGGCATCATGGCGAGCATCGGGCCTGATGCGAGCGTGGTGGCGAGATTGGCGGCGGTGAGGCGGGGTGGGATTTCGCACTTGTCGTATGTGGGGCCGATTGTGGCGGAGTTGTTTGGCTCATACCTGCCGAGGTTGAGCGTGTGGGTGGACGGACGCGAGGTGGTGCAAAGTCTCCGAGGCATGCTGGTGGTGGCGAACAGTCCGGAGTATGCGCTTGGGGTGAATCCGGCGCGCGATGCGTCGATGAGAGATGGCTTTTTGGATGTGGTGTTCATGCCGGCAGAGTCGGCGGTGGGGGTGGGCGTCTGGCTGGCGAGGTGTGCGGCGAAGATGCAGTTTGAGGGCGATTCGAGGTGCGAGGGGAGTGTGGGTACGAGGGGGAAGAGTGTGCGGGTGGAGTTTGAGGATGATGTCGGGGGTGGGGGAAGAGTGATGCAGGTGGACGGGGAGAGTCTGGGGCTTGGAGGCGCGAGGACGATCGAATTCGATGTATTGCCCCAGGCACTACGAGTGCTTGTGCCAGCCTCGCACGCTGATCGACCACCGATTTCGCAAAGCGGCCCCGGATAGTCAGTGGGACGACAAAGTGGCGCGAACACTCGTCTGAGTTGTGCGAATATGATCGGGGCTATGCCAGTCTTTCTGCGATATCTTCTTGGGTTGGGGCCTGCGAATCCGATTGCGGTGCGGTTGGTGCAGAACGGCGTCCGGCGCACCAAGCACATGTATATTCGGGCGGCGTATCTGGGGGCGTTGATCATTGTGTTGTTGTGGTCGTTGCTGCTTGGGACGCAGGCGGGCAACCTGTCGTATCAGGACTTGGCTGCGGCTGGGGCGCAGAGTTTCACGTATATCGCGTACTTGCAGATCACGCTGATTTGTGTGCTTGCGCCGGTGTTCATGGGCGGGGCGATCAGCCAGGAGGCGAACCCCAAGAGTTGGGACGTGTTGCTGACGACGCCTTTAACGGCGGGGCAGGTGGTGCTTGGGAATCTGTTTGGGCGACTGCTGTTTGTGTTTGGGTTGCTGTTTTGTTCTATGCCGCTGTTTGCGCTGACGCAGTACTTTGGGGGTGTGCCGGGCCGGGCGATCATGGCGAGTTACCTGGTTGCGGGCGCGGCGGCGTTGCTCGTGGGGAGTGTGGCGATTGGGTTGGCGGTGTCTCGCTTAGCGGGGAAGCGTGCGTTCTTTGCGTTTTATGTGTCGGTGGTGTCGTACCTCGCGGTGACGATTGCGCTGGACGCGGCGTTGCGGAATGCGGGGAAGGGCGCGGGGCCATCGGGCGATGGCGTGACAGTGATGACGGCGCTCAATCCGTTTTTGGCGCTGACGGCGCTACTCAATCCGACGACGTACCCGCGCGCGACGGAGGGGACGCATGTGGGGCTGACGAAGTGGCTGCTGGAAACGCCCGTCACGACGTGGTGCGTGGGCAGCACGCTGGTGAGTTTGCTGTTTATGGTGGCGAGCACGATCACGGTGCGGCTTGGCGGCCTCGCGCATCTGGGCGAGGGCGAGGATGGGATTCCGATCTGGAAAAAGTTGTTTGGGCGGAAGGTGATTGGGCAGGCGGGGCTTGGGGATGAGGCGGGCGTGCATCGGGCGCCGCGGACGGTGTGGCACAATCCCATTGCGTGGCGCGAGGCGGCGAGTCGCAATTCATCGACGGGGAAGATCATCGCGAGGTGGGTGTTTGTGACGCTGGGGCTGGCGTTTGGGATTGGGTTGATTTATTTCTATCACATCGGCAAGTTCGCGCACCCCGATTTTCAGTTTGCGATTTCGGCGACGGTGTGGGGGGAGTTGCTGGTGATTGCGCTGGTGGCGATCAACACCGCGGCGACGGCGATCAGCAAAGAGCGCGAGGAGGGGCACTTGGACTTGATGCTCACGACGCCGATCACGGCGAGCGCGTATGTATGGGGCAAGTTGCGCGGGCTTGTTGCGTACCTCATTCCGCTGTTGTTGGTGCCGATGGGGACGTTGTTGCTCGCGGGCGCGTATGTGCTTGCGGGCGGCATCGGTCGAACCGGCGGCGTGATGGTGACGGCGCAAGCGCTTGCGGGAGGCACGGCGACGCAGGTGCCGGTGATTTTGCCTGAGGGCGGGTTGATTGCGCCGCTGGCGGTTGTGCCGTTCATGGCATTTTGTGTGATGGTGGGCTTGCACTGGAGCCTCAAGAGCAAGGGGACGCTGGCGAGTACTACATGGACTGTTGGTGTCGTCGGCGCGATCGCGGGGATAGTGGGGCTGTGCAGTTGGCAGGCGCTGACGAGCATCAACTTTGTCGGCCCCGCGCTGTCTGGGTTGTCGCCCGCGGCGTATGTGTTTGCGATCACTGCGCCGGACAATGCGCTGGGCGGGACGGTCACGAGCATGAGTTTGATGAGTGCACGCATCGCGCTCGTGCTGGGCGGCGTGCTTGCCACGGTAGTGTTCGCGGCGCTGTGCTATGGGCTGCATAGCAACATGGTGCGGACGTTTGATGTCACCGTGAGAAAACTCGCCGGGCAGGGGTGATCAACCTTCGTCTTTGACTGCGGCACGCAGGCGCTCCAGGCCGGGGTGTTTTTGCTTTTTCTTTTCCTTGAGTTTTTTGATCACGAGTTTCGGGCACATGGGGGCAAGGGATTCTTCCAGGTTTTCGCCCATCGCGGCGATCTGGCGGATCAAACTGCTGGAGGTGTACGCAAAGCTTCCGCCGGCGATGACGAACGCCGTCTCGACGCCCGCGACTTCGCGGTTGGTGATGGCCTGCTGGATTTCGTATTGCATATCCGAGAGGTTGCGCACGCCTCGCAGCAGGATGTTCGCGCCGATCTCTCGCGCGAAGTCAACGGTGAGGCCGTCGAAGGACTCCACTCGCACGAGTGCACCGTCGGGCCTTTGCTTGAGCATGTCGTTTACGAGTTGCTGCACCATCTCGACGCGCTCTTCGGGGCTGAAGAGCGGGTCTTTGCCGGGGTTGCGGCCGACGGCGACGATCAATTCGTCGAAGAGTTTTCGGCCACGTGCGATGACGTCGAGATGACCGAACGTGATGGGGTCGAAGGAGCCGGGGTAGAGGGCGATGTGGCGGAGGGTTGCAGAGGGCATGGGGAAGAGTATCGAAGAAAGTTTGTAGTGAGTGGCTTGTGGTTCATCCGGAAAACTGGTATGCTGCGGCGACAGAATGGAGGCGATATGAGGCGGGTCATTCATGCGTGCGCGAATTCTTCAGTGATTCCTGGGGTTTTTTTGATAGGCGCGTTCGGGCTTGGGTGCATGAGTTCTGGTCTGCGTGTTGCTGACGCGAAGAAAGGTGTTCTTGTGCGCAACGATTCTCGTGAGGTGCTCACAATCGACGCTTCGATTCATGGAGAGGAATCATCCAAGATTCTGATGCAGTTGCCGCCCGGGGGTGAAGCGGAGATTGCCATTCCGAATTCCAGCACACTTCAGGGAGCGATTCAGGCTGGAACTCAAAGATGGTCAACTTCGAATATTTATTTGCAATCTCGAGAGCGACACGATTTGTACTTCGTTCAAGATCCGAATGATCCAGCAAGAATCGTGTTCATGGAATCGCATCGGACGATGTACCGGCCAGCTTGGTCAGAAGAGTACTCGGCAGACATACCAGCTAAGGGTCGTTGCAGGTTCTTTAATCGAACCGAGTCTCCGGTGTATGTGATGCCTCTTGCACTGCCACACACGAGTCCGCAGCTCTTGGCGCCTCGCAGTTCGCGTGAATTTCCAATGAGTCCAACTCGCGACGAGACATTTCGACTTTCCAAACACGGAGTTGAGCAAGATGTCACGATCTCGCATAGTGGAGATCGGATTTGGGAAGTGCGCTGAAACTGTGGCGCAGGCATCCTCGCCTGGGGCGGACCACCAGCGATGCTCAAGCACAGGCGGGGACGCCGGTGCCACCGTCAGGAAATTGTCGGCAGCATCCCCATCCACTTTACCACAAAGTAACACGCCGTCGTGATGATCACCACGCACGCGAGGTTCAGGAAAAATCCGGCTCGGACCATTTGCGGCACTCGCAGGTAGCCGCTGCTGAAGACGAGGGCGTTTGGCGGTGTGCCGCTGGGCATCATGAAGGCGAGGCTGACGGCGAGGGTCACGGCGAAGATGAGCATGTAGGGGTGGACGCCGATGGCGGGGGCGGCGGTGGCGACGATCGGGAGCAGGACGGTCGCGACGGCGGTGTTGCTGCCGATTTCGCTGATGAACATCGCGGCGGCGGTGACGATGAGCACGACAATGAGCGGGTGCATGCCGTGGAGGCCTGCGAAGAGTGATGCGACGACTTTGTCAACGCCGTTGGCTTCGACGGCGGCGGCGAGGGTGAGGCCACCACCAAAGAGGAGAAGGACGCCCCAGGGGATGGTGCGGGCGGTGCGCCAGTCGAGGAGCATGACGCCTTCGCGCGGTTTGACGGGGATTAGGAACATCAGAAGAGATGCGGTGATGGCGATGCCGGCGTCGGTGAGGAGTGAGATGGTCTTGCCGTCGGCGGTTTGTTTGGTGAGATTGAAGAGTTGCACGAGTTGCGGGCGGAAGATCCACGCGAGTGACGCGAGCGAGAAAACGGCGATGACGAGCCACTCGCCGGTACTGGTTTTGCCGAGGGATTCGTGTTCGCGCTTCAAGAGGTCGCTGGCACCTTGGATGTTGAGGTTGCGGGTTGGGAACATCAGGAGCAGCAGGGCCCAGCAGATGGGGAGGGTCACGAGCATGACGGGGACGCCCAGTTTGATCCATTCGCTGAAGGTGAGCGTGTCTTGGTAGGTCTTGGAGATGAACGCGGCGCAGACGCCGTTGGGGGGCGTGCCGACGAGGGTGGCGACGCCGCCGATGGATGCGCCGTAGGCGACGGCGAGCATGGATGCGACGCCGAAGTTTTTGGCGGCGCGACCCGGACCTTCGCTCGAAGACTCGCTCAGGTCCGGCGTGGATGATTTTTGAGCGATGCGGACAACACCAGCGGCGATGGGGAGCATCATGATGGCCGCGGCGGTGTTGGAGACCCACATGCTGAGGAGTGCGGTGGCGAGGAGGATGCCGGCGAGGAGTTTGGGCGGGCTGGTGCCGACCTTGAGCATGACGAGGAGCGCGAGGCGGCGGTGGAGGTGCCAGCGTTCCATTGCGCAGCCCAAGAGCATGCCGCCGAGAAAGAGGTAGACGACTTCGTCGGCGTAGGGCATGGCGGTTTCTTTGAAGGTGGCAACGCCGCAGAGCGGGAAGGCGACGAGCGGCAGCAGCGCGGCGGCTTCGATGGGGATGGCTTCGGTCACCCACCAGACTGCGAGCCACGCGCCGATGGCAAGGGTCATGCGGCCGGGTGCGGTGAGAGTGGCAGTGACTTCGCCGGCGGCGTTGTGGAGTTGAGTTGGAAGAATGAAGTAGAGGAGTGCGGCGGCGAGGGGGCCAAGGAAGAGGCCGATGAGGCGGGAGGTTGTCCAAGGGTCGGCATGAGGCTCGCTGGGGGCGTGCATGGGGGAACGTAGCATCGGCTTCTAGCCGATGGATCGCCAGGGGCTTCCATATCACGCGCGTCTTGGTTGTGCGTGCCATCGAAGTCGGCTTTGCGACTTCGATGCGTTGTTCGCACTGTGTCAATGTCGCTCACCCCCGAGCCGCGACATCGATGGCACGGCTTGTTTGGAGTAATATCAGGCCGCTTCGCCCATGCGCATTGGCTTCGTGCCAGCGACGCCGTCTCTTGTGACGAGGAAGAAGTCGGGGCAGATGGGGTAGGGGAGGCGGCGGTAGTCGTTTTCGATGCGTTCTTGGAGGCGATCCACGAACGACTTTGGGCCTCGGCTGAAGGCGACGAACATGTCTCGCGCGGGCGTTGCGACGAAGAAGTCGCGGCCTAGTTGCGATGCGAGTTTGTCGTAGATGCCGCTCATGAGCAGACGCGCGGCGTCGTAGCCATCGTGCTGGCCCAGGATCGCGGCTTTGCCGCCTTCTTTGCTTTCGACGATCTGTATGTCGAGTTCGCTGGCGTAGTTGTCGAGGTTTTCGCGGGCGATTTCTTCCATCGCTTCGAGGGAGACTTGCCAGCGGAGCATCTGCTCAGTGGTGATGCTGACGGTCATGTGGGGAAGGTCAGTCACGAAGACGATGACGGTGTCGTTGACCCACGGGATGTGCGCGACCTGCTCGCGAGAGAGATGCTCGAAGATGGTTTCGGGCTGGATGCGCGGCATGATCTTGCTGCGCGCGAACTCGAAACTCATGTTGCCGAGTTGGATCGCTTCGCCTGCGAAGAGTTGTTCCAAGTAGTGCTCGACGATTTCGGTGCCGCGGCCTGGCTCGTGGCTGACCATGCGGTAGAGGTTTTCGAGGTCAAGGCGCCGGCCATTGACGAGGAGCTCGCGCGGGCCCACGAGGTCGATCGCGTACTCAGGCTGAAGGCGCCGGAGCATTTCCGCAACACACTCGGCAAACGCTTCGGGTTCCTTGGGCATGCTGGCCATGTGAAGTCCTCTCTCTCGCAACAAAAAACGTCGCCGTCCTTGGCGGACGCATAGGGGAGGAATCGGAGGAAGGGGAGCGGCGGGAAAGGGATGGTTTGGTTTTGGAGAAAGGGTGGGTTGCGCAGGCGGAATAGACGGATGCCGGGCGGGAGCGGGCGCAGTGCGTGCGCGGGGCGGAAGAGGTATTCGCGCGGCGAGATGGGAGTTATTTCGAGTGGCGTGAGACATTTGTTGAAGCCAGGCTCGCAGCTCATTCACCCACCCCAACCCTTACCATCCCGCGGGAAGGGCTTTATGATGCGTCGGTGCTTGTTTGGGTCCGGTTGGCCTTTGGGGGTGGTTCGGCTAGAATCGGTGTTCCCGCAGGGTTTGTCCCAGGTGCGGGGGCGTGGGTGTAGTGGGAGTTTCCTGCGGCCCTCACGTTGAGTTATTCCGGCGACTACTCGCCATAGATATGGAGACGGCACGTGACTGAGCAAGAGATCGAAGCAAAGGTGATTGACATCGTCGCCCAGCAAATGGGACATGACAAGGCCAAAATCACCCGGACGATGAGTTTCACGGAGGATCTCAACGCCGACAGCCTCGACCAGGTGGAACTCGTCATGGAACTCGAGGAGGCGTTCGAGACGGACATTCCCGATGAACAAGCCGAGAAGCTCAAGACGGTGGGCGATGCCATCGACTTTATCAAGCAGCATCACGGCAACAAGTAAGCGGATCGCAGTGATTCCGAAACACACTGCGGCGTGGCATTGCTGCAACGCCGCGGCTTTTCGCGGATGTGTTCTGTGGTAGAAAAGTGGTATCACAGAACGTTTGGGTTCAAACGAAGAAAGCCGCTCCTGACGGTCGGGCTCCATGCAACACACAGCGTCCAACTCTCAGAAGCGCTCACCCGATCAGCGGATTGTGATCACGGGGATGGGTGCGCTCACGAATCTTGGGCACAATGCAGACGCGACGTGGCGTGCCATGCGCGAGGGCAGGAGCGGTGTTTCGGCGATCGAGGGTGATGACTTTCTTTCGTATGACCCTGCGAAGTGGGCCGTCCGCATTGGCGGGCAGATCAAGGGGTGGGACGTTGGCAGCGTGCTGGAGCATCGCGAAGCCAAGCGCATGGATCGGTTTTCGCATCTTGGGTTGGCGGCGGCGGCAGAAGCTGTGAAGCACTCGGGGATTGACTTTTCAAAGGAAGATGTTGATCGCTGCGGTGTGGTGGTGGGCACGGGCGTGGGCGGGATCAAGACGATCGAAGAGGGCGTGCAGTCGCTGGACCACAAGGGGCCTGATCGGATTAATCCGTTCACGGTGCCGCGGCTGATGGCGAACGCGGCGGCGGGCAACATCAGCATCAAGTATGGATTGAAGGGTCCGGCGAGCTGCCATGCGACGGCGTGCGCGAGCAGCGGACACGCCATCGGGGATGCGATGCTGTACTTGCGAGCTGGCTTGGCTGACGTGATGCTTGCGGGCGGTGCGGAAGCGGCGTGTACTCCGCTCTGCGTCGGCGCGTTCATGGTGATGAAGGCGCTGTCGACACGAAACAACGAGCCGACGAAGGCGAGCAGGCCTTTCGATAAGGATCGCGACGGGTTTGTGCTGTCGGAGGGCGCGGCGGTGTATGTGCTCGAAACCGAAGCACACGCAAAGCAGCGCGGGGCCACGATGTATGCCGAGTTGCTTGGCTTTGGCAACTCGAGCGACGCTTCGCACATCACAGCGCCGGACGAGCACGGCGGCGGGGCGTCGCGCAGCATGAGGGCTGCGCTGCAGGACGCGCGATTGAACTCAACGGACATTGATTACGTCAACGCACATGGCACGAGCACGCCCTTGGGCGACAAGGCCGAGGTCGCGGCGGTGATGAAGGTCTTTGGCGAGCATGCCGTCAAGAGCCGGGGCGGAAAGTTGCTGATGAGCAGCACGAAGAGCATGCATGGGCACTGCCTGGGCGCAAGCGGGGCGGTTGAGACGATCGCATGCGTTCACGCAGTGCGTGATGGCGTCATTCCTCCAACCATCAACCTCGATAACCCCGATGAAGGCTTTGATGTCGATCTTGTGCCGCACCATGCACGGGAGCGGAAGACCCGCTACGCGATGAACAACACGTTCGGGTTCGGCGGGCACAACGTGACGTTGATTTGCGGGCGGTATGACGGGTAGGGCTTGATGTTCAGGCTCGTGGGAATGGGGAGCAAAGTCATGAAGAAGTGCTTGAATGCGTCGACGAGCGTGGTCGCGGCCGTGATTTTGTCGTGCGCCGTGGTGGGCGGCGGATTTGATGCAGCGGCGATTGCTCAGGAAGGCAAAGACAAGGCAAAGGCGAAGGACAGCAAGCCAACCGTGTTTTCGAATGTGGCGTTTGAAGAAGCCCGCAAGTCGACGGAAGGCAGCGAGAAGATTCTGATTGTGAAGGGCACTGCTGAGTGGTGTGGGCCTTGCAAGCAGATGGACAAGACGACGTGGCGCGACGAGGCGGTGGTGAAGTGGGTCAAGGACAATGGGCTTGCGATCGCGGTGGATGTGGACAAGGAAGAGAAGGTCGCGCGGAGGCTGTCGATTCAGGCGATGCCGACGATGATCGCGTTCAAGGATGGCAAGGAAGTAGATCGCGTCGTGGGCTATCGCAGCGCAAAGCAGTTGCTGTCGTGGGCGAACGACGTCAAGGCGGGCAAGACGACAAAGGTCATCGCGGATGAGAAGCCGAACAAAACGAGAGGCACGGGCGACGAAGTGGACACGAGCATGCAGGAGCGACTGCAACTCGCGCGTCGACTTGTGCAATCAAAGAAACATGACGACGCGACGAGGGAGTACGTGTTGCTTTGGAAGAACGTGTCCATGAAGGATCCGAAGCTCGTCAACGTCAATACCGCCATCCTGTCTGTCGACATGAAGGAACTCGCTGAAGTGCATGAACCCGCGAAACGCGAGTTCTTGAAGCTTCGCGACGAGACGGAAGCGAGGCTCGAAGGAGACGCGAAGTCCTTTACCGATCTTACTGGTTGGATATGCCTCAACACTTTGCTTGCAGACAACTCAAGAACGCTCGATTGGGTCGACCGAGTCAAACACCGACCAACGGCTTCATCGACTTTTTCGAAAGTCGAGCCGCTTCTGGAGCCGTTGCTCAAAGAGAGCGGAAGAATTGGCGACCTCGGGTTGGTCCTCACAGATCCGATTAGCCGCATCAAGCGGTCGCAGGCAAAGCACAAGATTCTTGTTCGCATGCCTACTCCTGAGGCTGACCGCAACAGCGAACAGGCGAGAGCTGGGATGTTGTTCGGACGCAACGAACGAATTTTGGAGATTCTCCACGAAGAATGTGCCTACGTCTACCAAGCAATGTTGGCCGCGAAGCGCGAAGATGCTGCGCGTGCGGCGGCCGAGCAAGCCCTTCAGTATCAGGACACACGAGAAATGCGGCTGGAACTAGTGCGAGCCGCGCTGGCAGTCAATGAAGCGAGAATCGAGCACAGGAAGATGCTTCAAAATGCGATCGACATCAAGCCTGGACATTTTGTGTCAGCGACTACTCAAGACATTGATTCTGCAGCGTCGGAGCTCGAGCGGATGTTGAACGACAAGTGATTGATCGTCTCTTCATCAAACGTGAGATTGCGCCGACTTCTTACGCCGTCAGTTCCTCGCTCCCCTTCACCTGCAGGTGCAACAAGTGTGCATACAAGCCTCGCTTGTGTAACAGTTCCTCGTGGCTGCCAACCTCGATGATGTGGCCTTTGTCCAAGACCACTATGCGATCCGCATGCCTGATAGTACTGAGGCGATGCGCGATCACAAAGCAGGTGCGCTCCTGCATCAGTTCGTTGAGGCTCTGCTGGATGAACTGTTCACTTTCGGTATCGAGGTTACTGGTTGCTTCATCAAGAATAAGAATCTTCGGGTCCGCAAGCACCGCACGCGCGATGGCGAGGCGTTGTTTTTGGCCGCCTGAGAGGCGGACGCCACGCTCGCCGATGAGCGTGCCGTAGCCTTGTTCCATCGCGCTGATGAAGTCGTGCGCGTACGCGGCTTGCGCGGCGGCGATGATGTCTGCCTCGGTTGCGTCGCGCCGCGCGTAGGCGATGTTCTCGGCGATGGTGCCGTCGAAGAGGAAGACGTCTTGCTCGACAATGCCCAGCAGCGAGCGGTAACTTGCAACGTCAATGTCGCGGAGGTCGGCGCCGTCGAGAAGAATTCGGCCACCTCCCGGAGCCTTTGGGTCGTAGAAACGGGCGATCAAGTTGCAGAGTGTGGTCTTGCCAGCGCCAGAGGGGCCGACGAGGGCGATGGTTTCGCCCGGGGTGATGTGGAGGTTGATGTTGTGGAGGACGAGGGGATTGGTGTTCTTATCGGTCGCACAGGCGTCCTCGCTTGTGACCGAACTACGAGCGACTCCCGTCACAGGCGAGGACGCCCCCCGTGCCTGCGCCACCACCCGAGCTTGTGTCGCCGACTTGCCGCCCACATCTCTGCCGGTATGCGAACTCTTGGGATACGCAAAACTCAGATTCTCAATCGTGATCTCGCCGCGAACGTGCTCGCGGATGAGTTCCTTGTCACCCCGCTTGGTGTCGGCGAACTCAACGGGTTCTTCAAGCAGCGTCAGCACACGATCAAACGCGGCGAGATTCGTCTGGACGTTTGTCGCGGTGCTTGTCAGCGTTTCGAGCGGTCCGAGCAGCATGAGCAGGTACGTTGAGAACATCATGAGGTCGCCCAGCGTCAGGCGACCATTGACGACCTGCGTGCCGCCATAGATGAGCACTGCGGACGATGCGAGCGGGATCAGGAAGCTCCACGCAACGTCGATGACGCGCGACCACAACCACGTCAAGACTTCGATGCGGGTCATGTAGTGCTGGCCCGTGACGAAGCGCGTTGATTCGCTGCGGCCTCGTCCGAATCCGCGAACCACGCGCAAGCCGCCGAAGGCTTCGGTGGTGCTGGCGTCGATGTTCTGGCGGGCCTGCTTGGCGTCGCGGTAGAGCGGGCGGATGCGACCCACCCAGGTCTTATGAGTGATCCACACGATCGGAATAAGCGCGATGCCGCCCACGAGCATTCGCCAGTCGGTGAACGCGAGGATGATGAGCGTTCCTGTGAGTTGCACGACGGCGCGCCATGGGTTGTAGAAAATGCTGAACCCAAGCTCCGCGGCGGTGCTGGCGTCCTCGCGGAGCAGGCTGCTCATTCCACCGGTTTTGTAGTGCTGCACGCGATGCAACGGCAGTTGAATGGCGTGCTGGAATGCGTCGCGCCGGAACTCGACTTGCAGTCGCTTGGTGACGCGAGTCATCTGCCAGCGGCCAAACATGCCGAGCGTGACAGCGGTCAGTGTAATGAGCAGCACGAACGCCGAAAGCCACCACAGCAGCGGAATGCGCTCGGCGAGGGCCTGCGGGCTGATGCGGAGCGCATCGAGGACTTCGCGGGGGATTCCGGTGGGGCCGGGGTGGTCAGTCAGAATGTAGTCAAACGCGAACTTGGTGCTCGCTGGGATGATGAGAAACGTGATCGTGGTGATGGTGAGTGTCGCGAGCGCGAAGAGGATCGCGCCCTTGTGCTGGCCCGTGCGCTGCCAGAAGAGTTTGACGAGCGCGAGAAAACTTCGGTCGCGCTTGCTGCGATCGATCTTGGGGTTCGGGTCATCGGGCCTGTGCTGCGCCCAGCGCGGATCGGTTTTGCGCCGATCAAGGTAACGACGGTAGCGGGACTTGCTGCTGTCCCGGGATGGAAGCATGGGTAAGCGTAGGAATGCGGCGGGCGTCCATTCGTTCACGCCGTCGGCGGCGTTCGCAGATCCCGCTCGACGCCCACGCGCATGCCGTCCACGCTGCTCACGCGAATCGCGGTGCCGGGCTGAATGAAACCAAAGTCAGACACCGCGTCGATCACTCGACCATCAATCTCAACTCGCCCCGCCGGTCCCATGCGGGTGATCGCAACGCCTGTCTGCCCGAGCTTCACCTGCGATGATCCCGCTGTGTCAGCCATGCCCATCGTGGTGATGTCCGCCACTTCTTCGGGCGTGCCCTTCAGCACCATCTTGTTGAAAAATGGCAACGAGCCGAAGTGCCGCGCCATGAAGAACATCCCCACGCCCGCGGTGATGAGCGCCGCGAGCACAGTTCCAACACCCCATGCGAGGTCGCCCGACTGCTGCGCACTCGACGGGAACATGCCCTGTCCCGAAGGCAGGAACGTCGCAACGAGCCCGCCGAACAACAGCACGAGCCCAGCCACGCCCGCGACCGTCGTGCCCGGAATCACAAATGCCTCGAGGGCAACCAGGCCAATTCCCAGGACAATCGCTAGCACTTCCCACCAGCTCGCCATCCCGATGAGCAGTGGCGGACCAAGCAGCGCCAGCAGCGCAACCAGAGCCACCAGTCCCGGCACGATCGCGCCCGGGTGGCTCATTTCTCCGAAGAGCGCGAGCAGGAAAATCACGATGAGAACGCCTCTGACCATCGGCATCGTGAGAAACACGACGAGGCCCTCCGACCATGAGCTGTCCAAGCGGCGAATATTGTCCGCGTCAAAAAAATCCTTGAGTTCCTCGTCGGTCTCGATGGGCACGAGCACGCGCTCGCCGGTCGCCGTCGTGACGACATTCGCCGCGAGGTTGTAGCGAGCCATGTCGGGTGCTGAAAATGTCGCCGGGGCGGACCCGTCCATGACCTTGTCAACAAGCACCCACTGACCCGCGTCTTTCTCGGTGAGCACCGGTCGAGCGGACGATCTCGTTGGCGCCATCGCCGCCAACTCGCTCGCGACCATTGCCAGTTTCTGCGATCCGCCCGGCGCGGCGACATTCTCGGCTCTGGGTCGTACCTGTTGCGTGCTGGCAAGGCGCGTGGCGCCTTCTGTGGGCTGACCGGGAAACAGCATTTGAAACTCGCGGCGATCCACGGCCATTTCGACGCCCGTCGATTGGTTCTTGACCCACCACAGTTCCATGTCGTTTGCGACGATCGCACGCACGAGATACTCATCGCGCCCGTACGTCGCCATGGCCTCGTTGTGGCGGCGAGCCGAGTCGACGACGTCTGAAATCAGCGGCGGCAGGATTTTCTTGAGCAGTTCAGGATCCCGCACCGACTGCACGCCCTTGCGCCCGAACTGGATGGGCATCGCATCGCCAAACTGCACCGGATCGGCGACGATGATCTCGCGGGCCGCGATCGCTGCGACCGCTCCGCCCGACAACGCGCTGGGACGAACCCAGGCCACTGTATTCGCAACCGGCGAGTCCTTGATCAGGCTCGCGATCCGCAGCGACGCGCCGAGTTCGCCGCCGGGCGTGTCGAGTTCAAACACGATCGCGTCCGCCCCGGCCCTGGTCGCCGTGCGGATGCGGCGTTCGATGCTCGCGACCATGACTGACTCGCCAAATCGCCCGCCGCCGTCGATCTCGCCTTTGATGGTGATGATGGCGACGTTGCTGGCTTTGCGATACGAGGGCACGATTCCAAGACCCGTCGGGCTCGGCACGCTGGGCAACTTTGGTTGTGCCGAAGCTTGTGCTGCCGGATCCTTGGCGAGTTCCTTTGCGGGCGTCGTTGGTTGTTCATCCGTAACTTGTGGCTTTTCCGCCACTGACTTTTCAGCTGGAGCTTTTTCTGCTTGCTCCGCCTTCGCATCATCAAGTTTGCCAATCGCTGGCAGACACAGGCACAGCAGCACGCCCAGCGCCAAGCACACCCGCATCGCGCCGCCAAAGGCCTTCGCAAGATTGTTCCACCGATTCATCATCATCTTCATTGCGCCCATCCAGCCCCCGACCCCCCAACATCATATGGAGACAACGACGTAGCATGTCCTTCTACCGACGCGCGCCGACGGAATCACATACGATTCCATCGCTCGCAATTCGTTCAATTCCCATCTCGCTGGCCCCGACCGAGATATCCTTCCCAACTGCCCGGCGGAGCCGAGCAAAGACAGTCGTTTCCTTGCCCGCTCGCGGATCACACAAAGGAGTAGCCAGTGTCCGCCATGACCAACAACAAGCCGAACAACAAGCCGAAGTCAAAGACCAAGGGTGCCAAGCCAGCGCCGAAGAAAGAGCCGCTGCCCGCGACTCTTGAGGCGCGCTACCAACTTGTGTGCAGCAAGATCGAAGCCGCGGCTCGCAAGGCGGGCCGCAAGCCGGGCGACATCATTCTCTGTGCCGTCACCAAGTACGCCGAGCCTGAGCAGGTCCGCGAGTTGCTGCAACTGGGCCATCGAGACTTTGGCGAGAACCGCGTGCAGGTGCTTGTGCAGCACGCCGCGATTGTTGATGAATACATGGCTCGCCAGCGTTTGCTCCCGAGCGCCCGCAAGTCGCCGTTTGAGTCTGACGCGGGCCTCTTCGCCGTGACTGCGCCGCAACTCAGGCCTGTTCACAGTTCGCAAGCCAGCAAGAACGCCGCAAGAACTCCAACGCCGCACGCAAGTTCGTTCTCTCGCTCCGAAAGCGCGGTCGGCGTCGGCGGCATCGGCGCGAACTCAGCTTCGGATGGAGCAAACAGCGCGAACGCAGTTCGTTGGCACATGATCGGTCACCTTCAGCGCAACAAAGCCAAGAAAGTCACCGACTTTGTCCGCCTGATTCACTCGGTTGATTCGCTGCGCCTCGCGGAAGAACTCCAGACCATCGCCGTCAAGAAGGATCAGATCATCGAGTGCCTGTTGCAGGTCAATTGCTCGGGCGAAGAGAGCAAGTTCGGATGCCCGATCCCCGCGGCGATCCCGCTCGCGGAGCAGATCGCGGAGATGGTGAACATCCGCCTGCGCGGGTTGATGACGATGGCGCCGGAAGTGGACAATCCGGAAAACGCCCGGCCGTGCTTCTCGCGTTGCCGAGACTTGTTTGAAGAGATGGCGAAGCTGAAACTGACGGAGGGGCCGTTCAACATCCTCTCGATGGGCATGAGCAACGACTACGAGGTTGCGATTTCGGAGGGGGCAAACATTGTGCGGGTGGGGACGGCGATTTTCGGGTTCAATCCGAACGCGGCGAGATTTGATGAGGTGGAGGAGCCGGAGGAGGAGGGGGCGTGAAGAGTGGCATCGGGGGCGGACATGTTGCCATGTCTGTGCAAACTTCTATTGATGTTGATTCGCAAGAGTGCAAGAAAAAGGCACGGACACGACTACACGTCCGCCCCCGATGCCACGATTTCTAGAATACGCTTCACTCACGAAAGGACACGCCATGCCCACCCCCATCCTCGGCTATTCCGCCTACTGGCAGCCCGCGACCAACTCGGGTCGCATTTATCTCCGCATTGGTCATCCCGACGCGATTGCCGAGAATGTCGAAGTCGCTCTCGACTCCGCAGCGGAATTCGGCGCGATGGTCGACTGCCTTGATCGGCACGCGAACATTGCATTTGACGAGGAGCACAAGTTGATTGTCATTCCGTGGCGCAAGCCGGGGACGAAGTAGACGGAAGAAATTAACACAGAGAGTACAGAGAAGGAAAAGGGACTGCGCGAGATGCGGTCCCTTTGACTTCTCTTTTTTCTTCTCAGTGCTCTCTGCGTTCTCTGTGTTTAATCGTCTTTTCACAAGTGACGAACGAGTACTCGCGAATAAGGACCACAATCTCGCGGGCCAGCACCGTTTCACGTCGCTCACTGCTTGTACAAAAACCCGGGCCTCAAGATCACCCGCGGCGTTCCCACCGGCCCGTCCGCGACATAGTCCACCGACTTCACCTGCCCGCCCACGCGCACTTGTGCCCCTTCATAGAACGGGATCGCGGCCAGACTCTCGATGCCTTCGAGGTACACGACAATCCAAATGCCCGAGCTGGGGATGCTCGCCGGCTGCCACATGCGGATCGCCACGCCCTCGCTTTCCTTCGTGATCTTCGTCGCCGTGCCGGGCCAGCCCTCAGGATGCGGCACCCACATGCCGACGAACGCCGGGTCCGACGCGACGCCCACGGGCGAGACCATCGGATCAATCAGCAACGCCCCCTCCGGCGGCTGCGTGATTGCTTCAACGGGCACTTTGTTCGCTTCTGACTTTGCCGCGTGCTTGGCGTACAAGAAAAACGTTCCGCCCGCGAGAGCGATGAGCAAAAGGAATCCGAGAATTGCCTTGTTCATGTAAAACTTTATCCAGGAGTGGGCCCGGCGTCTGGCCGGCAACGGACCGCCATTGGCACAATGGCCTGACAATCACGCCGGACCTGAGCAAGTCTTCGAGCGAAGGTTTGGGTATTCTGAACGGGGTTTCGCGGCAATCTGTTTCATTCATATGATGGCTCAATGCCGCTCAACTCCACACCCCCCGAGCATCGCTCCGTCTCCCTCCCGGTTCTGATGCCCAATTCGCACGACGCGCGTCCAAAGGAAAAGTGTGCCGTCTTCGGCATCTGGGGCAGGGCAGACGCCGCGCGTCTTGGGTATCTGGGTTTGTACGCGCAGCAGCATCGAGGGCAGGAGTCGACGGGGATTGCGGTGTCGGATGGGAAGCACCTGACCGGCATCACCGGGATGGGGCTGGTTGCGGAAGTCTTTGATGAAGACACACTGAGCGATCTGGATGCCGCAGGTGGAAAGGGCGCGATTGGGCACAATCGCTACAGCACGGCGGGTGGAAGCATCGCGTGCAACGCGCAGCCGATTTTGATGAACTACATCGCGGGGCAGGTGGCGGTTGCGCACAACGGCAATCTCATCAACAACGATGTGATGCGCCGGCGGTTTGAAGAAGCGGGGCACATTTTTCAGACAACCAGCGACACGGAAGCGATCATTCACATGCTGGCGCAGCCGGAGAGTCAGCGTGCGCCCGATCCGCTTGCGCACACACTGCGGCACTTGCAGGGGGCGTTCAGTCTGGCGTTTTTGTTTCCGAATCGGATTGAGGCGGCGCGTGATCCTTGGGGATGGCGGCCTTTGGTGATTGGGGAATTGCCAGCGACGGGTGGCGGCGCACCTGCTTTCGTCGTGTGCAGCGAGACTGTCGCGCTGGATGTGCTGGGGGCGAAGTTTGTGCGGGAGGTTGAGCCGGGGGAGATTGTGACGATTTCGGATCGCGGGATTCAGTCGCGGCGGTTTGCGGAGGTTGCGCCGCGCCCCGCGTACTGCGTGTTTGAGCACGTGTACTTTGCGAACCCGGCGAGCGTGGTGTTTGGGCAGAATGTGCAGGCGACGCGGGAGTTGCTGGGAGAGGCGCTGGCACGAGAGGCCCCGCCGCCCCCCCCCGCGGGCAAAACGGCCTCGCTTGCCGCGGATTATGTTGTGCCGATGCCTGACTCAGGCCGCAGCGCGGCGTTGGGATACGCGCGTGCGAGCGGCATTCCGTATCGCGAGGCGATTGTGCCTAATCGCTATGTTGGCCGCACGTTCATCAAGCCCACGCAGGCGAGCCGAGTCGCGGCGGTGCGATTGAAACTCAACATCATCGGCGAACTCGTCAAAGGCAAGCGGCTGGTGATCGTCGACGACAGCGTGGTGCGCGGCACGACGACCAAGGCGAAAATGGACCAGTTGCGAGCGGCCGGCGCGAAGGAAATCCACCTCCGCATCAGTTGCCCCCCCATCAAGCACCCGTGCTACTTCGGCGTGGACTTTGCAGAGCGAAGCCAACTCATCGCGCACAATCGCAGCATCGAAGACATCCGCGCGTACCTGGGCGTCGACACTCTCGCGTACCTCTCGCGAGACGGCATGCTCAGCGTCATGGAGCGCGACCCCACACACTACTGCGACGCGTGTTTTACCGGCGAGTACAGGCTGGACCCGAATCAGCCGGTGACGGAGGAAGTGGTGGAGCCGAAGCAGATGAAGGTGTTTGGGTAGAGTGAGTCGAGTCCCGATGAATCCAGTTCCAGCCCACCCAGCGAACTTATTCCCGCGCTTCAGGCGACTCCTGAATCTCAACCAAGTTCCGATTTGCCGAGATGCAGGATGGCTTGAGTCGCAACGAAATCGCACCGTCGAGGGCGTGTTCGTGTCGAGGGTCGTCGACGATCGTCGTATTTGGCGGCGTTGCCCGTGTTTCGAAGTACATCAGAGGCCAGCACCCCGCGCACACGAACGCACTTGGTTCGCGTACGCATTTGAGATGATGAGTTCGCAGGCCAAGTTGGTCATCATTGTGCTGTGGAGCTACTTCGCACTGTACACGCTCGCCACCATGTCCTTGTACTTCGCTGGCAGACCCGCGCTGGCGTGGTGGTGGACAATGCCCGTGTTCCTATGGCCTGTTGTAGTTTGCGTTGCACTTCACAAAGCGTCACCACGTGCGCGTGTTTGCAAGTCGTTGCAGATGTGTACTTGTCCAACATGTCGATACTCAATCGGATCACTTCCAACTCAGGACGACGGCTGCACCCTCTGTCCCGAGTGCGGCGCTGCATGGATTCTTCCACCGACCAAGCCAAAGCCTGTGTCGCACGTAGCCGATGCATCAAGCCCGCGAAGCGGGCGACGGTTGGTTGCCACCGGCGACAGCCGGTGGTGGTCGGGTTGCTAGTCAACGGAGCCCGTGAAACGGGCGAAGGTGCTTGGTGGTGTCAGTTCTGAAGTTGTAGTGCTTTCGTGAGTGACGTTATTCCGATTGCACTTGATGCGAGCGTGTGTCACACTTCCTTCGCCCCGTTCCGGGGCTCATGGGTTCACTACGCTACTTCCACTGGCTGTCGCCGGTGGCTACCGACCGGCACACGCTTCGCAGGCTAAAACCGACTGCTTCATTGCTCTTGTTGCTTCGATGTGTTCAGGTTTTTTCAACAGTTCCATTCCTTGTGTCCCAACAATCCCCCATGGGCTCCATCACCCCAACCCCATTCACCCTCCGTAACCAAGTGGCATGCACCGTCCGCAGTGCACTGCCCGACGACACGCCGCGGCTCATGTCCTTTGTTCCCGAGACTTTCGCGACTACCGATATGGTGCTGACGCAGGCCGACGAGTGGAAACTCACGGAGGCTCAGGAGCGGGCGTTTATTCAGGAATGTTTTGAGACGCCGGGCAGCCTTGCGATTGTCGCTGAGGTTGATGCGTCGAAGACGTCGGGTCACGGCTTCGCCGGGATGTTGACGCTCAAGCAGGGGCATCGGCGGCGGAGTGAGCACACGACGTACCTCGGCATGATGGTGGGGGAGGCGTTGCGTGGCGTTGGTGTTGGCGATGCGCTCATGCGGTGCGCGGTTGCGTTCGGGAAAGCAACGCCGGTGCTGCGGCGGATCACGCTCGAAGTCGCGGCGACAAACGCGGCGGGGCTTGCGTTGTACAAGAAGCATGGGTTTGTGGTGGAGGGCGTTCGCAGGGGGCAGTTTCAGCGAAGGCCGGGCGTGTTTGAGGATGATTTGATCATGGCGTGCGATGTGTCGTGAACGAGCGAACGAGCGAACGAGCGAACGAGCGAAGAAAGTGTTATGCAACCGACGATCAGTATTTCAATCCAATGGGGCGACATGGATGCGCTCGGTCACGTCAACAACGTGATGTTTTTTCGATACTTGGAGTCGGCGCGGGTGAACTTCATTCTTGCGATTGCGAAGTCAGCCGAGGCGAGCGGCGGGGCTGGCCTAGACCAGAACTCGGCGACGAACCTGCGAACGGTGTGCGGCGTTGGGTTCATTTTGCAGCACGTGCAGTGCCGATTTCGGCGACCTTTGTTCTATCCGGACACGATCACGGTGACGTCGCGCGTGGCGGGGATCGAGGCGGATCGGTTCATGCTGGAGCATGAGATCATCAGCCAGAAGACTGGCGAGGTATCGGCGATTGGGGTGGGGACGATTGTGACGTATGACTATGAGGCGGGGGTGAAGGTGATGATGCCGGAGCAACTGCGGCAACTGCTCGAGCGGATGAAGTGATCATGTTTTCTCAGGCACAAAACCCAGGGATGTGTACAGTGTTTCGGCAGGCGTGTTGCCTTTCGTCACCATGAGCTTCAGCGAGCGTTCGCCTCGCTGTGCGAGCAGCGACATGACGCGTGTGAGGCCCGCGTGGGCAAGCCCACGCCTCTTGTGCGACGGCGCGGTCATCGAGAACGCAAGAAACGGGACGTCTCGAATGCGTGTGATGATGGTCGCCGACGCAAGCACGCCCTGCACGTCGCACACGATGCTCGAACCGCGATCAAGCACGCCGTATTCGTTCCTAAGCAACTTTGCGACTTCGCTGCGAGCTTCGACGATGGTTTCGCCTTGGTCGTCGATTGAGCCGCGATAGGATTCGAGCATGAGGACGCTGAGCGATTCTGCGTCTGCGTCGCCCTCGGCGAGTGTGCGCCAGGTACTTACTTCAGTACGTGCGGCGTTGTCCAGGGCGTTGGCGATGCTCGCAGTGCGAGCCAGTGCCGTCAAGTCGGCAGTCATGAAGTAGCGAGTCATGCGAGTGAAGCGTACTCGCGCCGCACACTCCTCACATACCTCTCGCACGCTTCAAAGACTCCCTCGTGCCCCGCTACAAACTCACCGTCACGTACACAACGTGACTGGCAAGAAACACAAGTGCGTCACTTTGGGTCCGACGGAACGGGTGGGAACGGCGAAGGATTCGCCGCGGGCGCAGCGCCGGTGTAATAGTCGAGCAAGGGAGTGTTTGGTGTTGTCTTTGTGATGGTCTGCGACGGAGTCTGAATCGCTCCGTACAGCGCCGTGCCTTTGATTCCCACATACAACTGTTTGGATTGATGCGTCGAAAACGCCTTGACGGCGGTGTCAACCGTGCTCAGCAGAGATCGGCGGGCGTCCTCTGAAAATTCCTTGAGGTTGCCCACCTTCACCAAGACAAGCACGGCGCTGTCCGTCGCATCTGTGTAGACGCTGAGCGAAGAGGGGATTGCGCCGGAGTGCGCTTTCGAGGAAATGACCTGATGCACGGCCGTCGACAGGTCAACGTCCCCGCTGGCGTTGGCGCTCCGCAGTGATGATTCAGCCCAGCCGAGTGATTGTGCTCTGGGATCGTTGACCTTGTCTTTGCTCTTGAGGTCAACCGGGATAGCGAGCAAGGCCAGAATCACCGTGACGA
Source organism: uncultured Phycisphaeraceae bacterium (assembly GCA_964516725.1). GTDB lineage: Bacteria > Planctomycetota > Phycisphaerae > Phycisphaerales > UBA1924 > BJHL01. Next base: position 399 of record CAZEZV010000030.1, on the reverse strand, counting down.
TCGCAAGAAACGGCAGCGGAATGAAGAACAGGGACGGGAAAGGCCGCTTCGGCTCGCCCTTGCCCCGGCTGTTCCGCCATGTCAGTCCCAGTCCAATCCAAGTAGCGCTCAATCCCAGCAACCCAACCGCGAGCGATCCGGTCAATACTCCGACGATCAATCCCATCACGCATCCGGCAAAGCCGATAAGAAGCCCCGACCAATTGAAAATAATGATCACTTCACTTCCTCCCGTCAAGTTAACAAAAAGCACGCAAGAAGAGAATCCACACCGCGAACTGCCAAGCTATTTCAAAGCGAGCGAGCGATTGTACCCATGTCCTGCGGAACACCTTTAGGCTCATAAACTCTCCCGACCCCATTGCCCCGCTACAAACTCACCATCGCCTACGACGGCAC
>CAZEZV010000029.1:0-22503 GCA_964516725.1 uncultured Phycisphaeraceae bacterium | reverse complement strand
TCTGGTCATGAGCATTCTGGTTTGGTCTATGGCAAGGAAATACATGGCTCTGGTGCAGTTCAATACGTTGAGGGTGCTGTGCTTTTCGAACGATCGAACTTGAGCCAGAGCGGATTCCATGTTCTGCGCGTGGACGCTGGCCGCCGACTTTTTGGGATGTCCACATATGCTTGGAAAACGAGTACGGATTCTCCGCACTATGCCAAGAAGATTGGTCCGTTGACTGTCAATTGGGATCCAGCAGCGCATCGTGCATCGCCGCAGCGGCTGCGAAAGACCTTTGAAGAACTTCTTCAAGATCCGGGACTTCCCATCCATCATCGGAACCGCGGACTGCTCAAGCTAGGCGACTTCTACATCTATCCAGACTTGCGAGTTTTCAAGAGCACGCTGTATGACGACATCAGTTCTGTTAGAGTGCGCTCGGACGAGGTTGTCGAGCATGTTCTTGCCAAGAAACGCAATGTGATCGCGGCTTCGAACAAAGCTGGAAGGACGAGCTTCGCAAAGCAGTTGTATCTAGATCTACACAACCGAGGTTATCTGCCTTTGCTCTTGCGCGGAGAGCGTTTGCCTCCGAGCGGCAATCCGGCCACTATTCGCGATCGACTTAGTGAGTCAGTGCTAGAACAATATGAAGATCTCGCTCCAGAAGCCTATGAGCAAACACCGCGCAGCAAGCGAGTGCTGATTCTCGACGATCTCCATCGAACAAAATGTACTCCAAGCGTGATGACGGCCTGCTTGGCAGACCTCGATGGCCGATTTGACTTCGTGGTGCTGCTCGTCGATGACCTGTTTTATTTTGACGAACTCGTTGAACAGCCAGAAGCGGACGCTGCTGGTGGCACAAATTTGTTACCACATTACTCTCACGCGTATCTCTTGCCTTTTGGACAATTGCGAAGTGAAGAACTTGTACGCAAGTGGGTCACATTGGGCGGTGCGGACGTTGAGCCCAACTCGAATGAACGCGTCGGCACAATTCTTGCGGCAGTCGAGGAAGTGCAGCGGAGTGTTACGATACCATTGTTTCCGTGGGTACTCTTGGTCATTATACAGAATGCAGATTCGCCAGAGCCGCCGATCGCATCAAACGGGTCGTATGGCCACTATCTGAATGCCATCATCACTGCAGCTCTGAACAGATGCAAACGCAGGCTGCTTCCGATCAACGGAATGTACAATTACTTAGGCGAGTTTGCGCTAGAGATGTTCTTGCGTCGCACAAGCTTGCTTGATGACGGGCTTGCGAGGCACTTTCATGCCAAGTATTGCATGAACATCGGCTTGGAAAGACTCGATTTCGACAGTCTTCGTGAGGAGTTGGGTGCTTCAGCCATCCTCCATTCGGTGGCGGAAGGAGTCTGTTTTCAGCATCGTTATACGTTTTGCTTCTTCGTTGCGTGGGGTCTAGCCCAGAGGATCAACAACGGCCAGGTCGAAGCGATCAACCACGTGAAGGAGCTTAGTCGCAATCTTTATCAGCAAGACGTTGCGGATGTGATTGTATTTCTCTCCCATCTCACAACAAATCGAAATATTGTAAGCGAAATGATGAGCTGCGCAGCTGATCTTTTCGGCAATTTCACGGCTTCGGATCTGGAAATAGACGTCGAGCCAGTAAATCAACTGAGCAAGACAGTGCGGAGCCTAGTGCTTCCCGATGGCGATCCCGAAGAAAATCGACGGAAACTGCGCGAAGCTGCAGATGATGGTGCTGCTGCCACTCATCCACAAGCAATACGAGGTAGTGAAGCTCATCCTCATCCGTTGACTCCGGAGCAAAAGACGGCGTATTTCACTGGTGCTATGCAAGTCACGTCTGCGCTACGCACTATTGAGATCCTCGGACAAGTGCTTCGAAACAGCGCCACGGTAAAACATCTCGACGAAAAGTGTGAAATTGCCGACGTGATCTTCAAACTTGCGAGACGGCTGATGGGGTTTATGTACAGTGTGGCACCAACGGCGCTGCCAGGGCTCATTGAGCGGCTTGAAAAACAGTATCGCGACAGATTTCCCAAAGCAGATGACCGAGAAGTGGCAGAAAACGTTAGCGAGCACATCTACAACCTGTACTGGTTCTCCACGTACGCAGTGATGAAGCATGTGGCAAGCGCGGTAGGGGATACTCATTTGCGATCAGCGCTTCAGCGAGTTTTGACGAGGGAAAGTACGCCCGCGAACAAACTATTCGATGTTGCCATCAAGTTGGATCGCCCGATCCCGAACTTGCCATGTGACGATCTGGAATCTCTTGATCGAAGTTCTCACAAAAACCACTTGGTGCGTTCAGTATTGAGATCCCTTGTAGTCGAACACCTTTTTCTTTTCCGCGTTTCAGAGCCGCAGAAACAGCGACTTTGTGAAGCGTTCGACATCAAGCGATCCGCTCGTATGTTTGATCCGAAGGAAAAAAAACTACTTTCCGGCGAAGTGACAACCAAGTCACATTAGCCGGCACGTGGCCCCACTCGTGCCATCAATACGCTGGCTTTGCAGCGGATTGATGCGGTCAGATCGCGCGTGAAGAAATGCACCGTGGTCAATCGCCGCGCCTGCGGTCCGCATCAATCCGGTCGCCGAGCAGAATGATGGCACATGCTGCCATGTGCTACCCCAACATCCGCCTCTACCCTCCCCCATGTCCGATGCACTCGGTCAACCTCCAATCACCCGCCTCGCCCCGTCTCCTACCGGCGCTCTCCACCTCGGCAACGCCCGCACCTTCCTCATCAACTGGGCCCTCGCGCGCCAGAACAACTGGAGAATCGTCCTCCGAATCGAAGACCTCGACACCCCCCGAGTGAAACTCGCGGGAGGTACTGTTGTTGAATCCACCATCAACACCCTGCAATGGCTCGGCATCGACTGGGACACCGGCCCCATCATTCAGTCCGACGATCGCGAACATCATCTCCGCGCAATACAAAAACTCGTCGCGCAGCGAAAAGCATTTCCCAACGCCCTCACCCGCAAAGAACTCGAAGCCATGTCTGTTCAGTCCGCGCCGCAAGCCGGATCGCACGAGGCATCATTCCCATCAACGCTGCGGCCAGATCTCAGCGAAGTTCCAACCCACTTCGAAGACGCACACCCCGCATGGCGATTCATGGCTCCAAACGAAACCGTGAACTTCCATGACGAGTGCGCCGGCAATCAATCCATCAACCCTGCACAAACAATCGGCGACTTCGTCGTCTGGACCCGCCGTGATCTCGCGGCACCGGGCCAGCCCGCGTATCAGCTTGCCGTCGTCGTCGATGATCACCGCCAAGGCATCACCCACATCGTCCGAGGCGATGACCTTCTCGATTCGACCGCGAGGCAACTCCTCCTCTACCGCGCGCTCGGATATACACCCACACCAACCTACTTCCATCTCCCCCTCGTCGTGGGCCAAGACGGCAAGCGCCTCGCCAAGCGCCACGGCGACTCTCGCATCGACACCTACCGCCAGCACGGCGCAACGCCCGAGCATGTCATCGGACTCGTCGCCGCGTGGTCGGGCATCGAATCCACACCAAGGCCGATGAAACTCACAGAGTTCCGCGATCGCTTCGACCTCCATAAACTACCCCGCTCACCCGTCACAATGACCCCAAAGGACCACGCATGGCTGCTCCGCTCATGACACGCTTCTTTTCACGCAACACCACCGTTCGATCCGCACTCGCGCTCGCGTTGGGAACGGCAACAAGCCTGTGCGCAGGCTGCCCGAAGCAGGATTCCAAGTCCGTAACACCAGTCGCTCAGCAGACACCCGAAACAAAGAAACAAGACACTCCCCCAACAAAGCCAGCGGAAGTCAAGCCCCCAGAAACCAAGCCCCCAGAAACCAAGCCGCAGGAAACCAAGCCAACCGACACAAAGCCCGCGGAATCAAAGCCCAACGACGCCAAACCCGCCGACCCCAAGCCCGACCCGAAAGTCGACCCCAAAGTTGATCCGCCCAAGCCGTCGGTCGACCCATGGCCCGCGCCCGCCAACAAGCCCCTGCCCACAATGGACGTCAAGCTTGGCGACAAAACCTTCAAGCTCGAAAAGGCATTTGACAACGTCACTCGCTTCGGCGGCCTCTCGGGTCGCAAGGAAATCGCCGACACCGGCGGCATGATCTTCGCCTTCCGCACACCCGCGAAGCAGAGCTTCGTGATGCGCGATTGCCCGGTCGCCATAGACATCATCTATGTAGACGCGACCAGCCGGATCGACTCGATGTATCACATGCTCCCCGAGCCTCCTCGCACCGAGAAAGAAAAGGTCCAACCCGGGCACGGTGTCAATCAGGCGTACGAGGAGCGTCTGAAAAAGTACCCAAGCCGTTTCGCCGCGGCGATCGTCATCGAACTCAAGGCCAACACGCTCGACATCGCGGGCGAAAACCCAGGCGGCATCAAACTCAAAGTCGGCGACAAACTCGATCTGGATGTTTCAAAGCTTCGGCAGGAAGCGCTGCCGTAATCCCACCAGTTGCGCTATCAAAACTCGAACAAAGGGCCGCAACGTCCTCATGGCCGCTGAAAGAATCGTCGATCTCGCGATGATTTTGAGTGAAACGAGCGCAATTTGGCGTCTGTATGCGACAATTCACTCGATGGTTCGATCTTTCGTCGCATAAGTACTGAGGTGAACAGAGGAGGGTATTGACCCTGTCGGACACGAAATAGGTGATTGAAGCGGGGAAGGACTTGGAGATTCGTTTGATCCTGAATGACATCAATCCGCTCGCGCCGTTTGCAGAATCGGACCTCCCGCCGCTGGTGCGCATGATCAAGCAGCGGCCAAACATCGCTGTCTGCGCCAGAGACGAACACTGGCGCGTGCAATGGTGTGACGCGCACTTTGCGAAGCAGTTTCGCCTGACGCCCGCGGACCTCGTGGGCAGTTCCATGTCCGACCTGTATGGTGAGGACATCGCAAACGCCCGCCGGGCCGTGACAGACCCGCAGCTCGCAGAGCACGGCATGTTCACGAGCATCCAGCTGTGGGGCGGGATGCGCGTGACGACGCACACATGGAATCAAAATCGGGAGAAAGGGGGTCGCTCGCCGTTCATTACGGTGTTTGACCCGCGCCCCTTCTCCTCGCCTGAACTAGATGCACAGTTGCCGACGTTCCTTGATCCGGTCTGGGGCACGTTTGACATGCTGAGCCGGCGCGAGCTAGAGGTGCTGTACCTGGTTGCGAAGGGGCTCAACATCGAGGAGTCGGCGGAGGTGCTGACGCGTTCGCACAAGACGGTTGAGAACCATGTGGGATCGTTGTATACCAAACTGGGCGTTCATCGCAGAGCGGAAGTGACGCGGATCGCCGTCGAGCGAGGCTTCCTCGCGTTCACACAGGAGCAGTGGTTCAAGATATCAAGCCAGAGCCCGCGCTTGACACAGGCGGGGCCACTGATGGGCAAGATCACCCGGAGCAATTGAAGTCGAATGGTTCGTGATAGGAACAGACGTCGAAGAGGTGTCACAAGGACCAAGGACCAAGGACCAAGGACTAAGCACCAAGGACTAAGGACCAAGGACCATCTCCACCATGACAAACCGCTCTCTACTCACCCTTCTCCACTCACTCCTCTCTTTGCGCTCTTCGTGTCTTTGTGGTGAATTCTGACTTTCACTTACCTGAACACACTCTGCACGCCGCCGAAGATGATGAAGTCGATGTCGTTGAGGAGTTTGGCGAGCACGAGCGTCATGGCGATGATGGTAATGAAACTCGTCACGAATGAGTTGGTCGTTGCCTGGCCCACGCCCTCGGCGCCGGGCTTGCAACTGAAGCCCTTCCAGCACGCGATCAATCCAATGCCCATGCCGTAGAAGATGGTCTTGACCATGCCGTTGACGAGATCGAACCAGTTGACGAACTGCTGGCTGAAGCGCGTGTAGAGCGCGGGGTCGGCATCGTAAAAACGAGTTGTCACAAGCCAGCCTCCGATGACGCCGCAGACGATGCTGACGATCATCAGAGGCGGAATCATGAGTGTGCATGCGAGAAATCGCGGCACGACCAGCACGCGAATCGGATCGCTCCCCATCGCTCGCATGGCGTCGAGTTGTTCAGTCACTTTCATCGAGCCCAGTTCCGCCGTAAGCGCGCATCCCACGCGGCCCGCGAGCATCACCGCGGCGAGCACGGGCCCGATGTTCTTCACGATGCTGAGATTGATGATGCCGCCAAGCCTGCTTTCCTGTCCGATCGCGGCGAACTGGCGATAGCCCTCGAACGCCAAGATCATGCCGATGAACGCGCCGGTGAGCGCGAGCACGGGGACCGACATCGTGCCGACAAAGAACATCTGCCGCCCGATGCGATCACGCCGGAGCCAAGTTTTCGGATACAGCACGCCCCGGAAAACGGAGAACATGAAGCGGACAAACTCGCCAAACTCGGTGATCTTGAGAAGGATGTAGTTGCCCATCGCGGCGATGGCGTCAGCGACCATGACGACCCAGGCCCAGGGCGAGGCGAGGAGTTTGTCGAGGAGGTCGGCGTGGTCTGTGGAAGGGGGAGTTGTCTGCGGCGCTTCAGGCACGGCGCAAGGTAGGGGTGTGCTGGGAGCGACATCTGATCGTTGGACGATGTGGGTTGGGGCTCGTGTTGGCCCGGGCTGTGATTGTCATGAAAATTGAGAGAATTTGTGGAATGTGAAGCGTGAGGATTCCGCATCGAAGTCGGTGGTTCGGGGTATCCGCCGACTTCGATGGCACGTTGGTAGGCACGTGGGCGGGTGAGTTCGAGGTGGCGGAGGATGCGGGATGAGGCGCGGCGGATGGCGGCGGGGTTGTGTTCGCGAGTCAGTGCGGCGTCGAGTGCGGCGAGAGCTCGCTCGCGGCGTTCGTTGTTTTTGAGTGCGTTAATGGCGGCAATCCAGGCTTTGATCGCGGGGTCGCAGAGTTTTTGGACGACGTCGAAGAAGTCTTCGTTCAACTCTGCGGCGAGTTCGTTGATGTCTTGATCGACATTCAAGAACGCGGCGACGAAGCGGCGGGTTTCGTGTGGGATGGGTGGAAGGTCGGCGAGTTGTTGTGAGGTTTCCCAGAGCATGACGGATCATGACATGGGATTGGGGTGATTGCAAGAGGAAAACGGGGAATGACCGGAAACTTGCGCACAAGGACGGTCGATCGGAGCTTTTTTTTGTGGCCGGGGAAGTCTCAGGCAAGGTCGCATCAATCCGCTGCAAAGCCAGCGGATTGATGGCACGATGGATTCTCTCTCCGTACCTTCTTGCATGCCCCATCCGCAAGTCATCATTCTCGCTGGGCCCAACGGAGCCGGAAAGACGACGGCTGCTCGCGGGCTTTTGCAAGACTACTTGAAGCTCGGCGAGTTTGTCAACGCGGACACAATCGCCGCGGGGCTTGCTGCGTTCGCGCCGGATCGGGCCGCGTTTGCGGCTGGGCGCATCATGCTCGCTCGGCTCCACGAACTCGCCGAGCAGCGAGCGAACTTTGCGTTTGAGACGACGATGGCGAGCCGGACGTTTGCGCCGTGGCTTGCGTCGCTGCGCGAGGATGGGTACGAAGTACACGCTGTGTATGTCTGGTTGAAGTCGCAGGAACTTGCGATACAGCGAGTTCGTCATCGCGTGCGACATGGAGGGCACAACGTGCCGCCCGACACGATTCGTCGGCGCTACCAATCAGGGCTCGTCAACTTTCTCACGCTGTACATGCCTATCGCAACGACATGGATATGCGTCGATAACTCGCGGCGAGGCGACTTGCGGCTTGTCGCGCTTGGCGGCGAGTCGGTGCCAACAATTATCCATCATGCCTCAACGTGGAACACCATCATCCAAGCCGCGAAGTAAGCCTGCCACATCGGCGAGTATCGCAAAGGCGTTTAGAGACGGGAAGCCGATTCATCGCGCGATGGCGAAGGCGATTCGGAAGGCGGTGTTGGGGGCGAAGGGGAAGTGAGGCAGGTTGTTGATCAAGGCCTTTGAGCCGAGCATGAGTCACTTGCCTTGCTTGATGAGTGCCCAGCCCGCCTTGCCCGAACGCTTCTTGGGGGCACGTGGGTCTTCATTCGCTTCGAGTTCGAAGCAGCAATGCAAGCCATAGATATCCTGAGGCTTCATCGTGGGCTTGGTAAGGTCGAAGAATGCCCACGTCATCGACCCGACCATGCCGACGCCAACGGTGCGCTCGTCTCTGTCTCCGCGCTTGTCATAGACAAAGCTGAACAGGCGAAGTTCTCTGGTATCACGAGTCGGTGGCCAATAGAGTGTTCGTTTGTCCAGGAGTTCGATGCGATCGGGCGGTTCGCCATACTCGTTCGGATGGCGCAGCCAGTGGCACATTTCGGAGAGGGCAGCGAAGTCAGGGTCGCGAGCTGGTTTGGGAATCAGTTTTCGCTTTCCGAGCTCTGAAAGATAGTCGCACGCCTGAACAGAGGTATTGCGATCGAGGCATTGCTGCACTAGATAGTCAAGGCCCGTCGCATCGCCCATTTTCGCGGTTGCCCACGCCGCTTCGATGCGGACTTCCGCATCTTTGTGCTTGCGAGCGAGCGCGAAAAGCGCGGAGCGCCGGGATGGCGAGAGGAATGGGAGCGATGCGCATGCGCTGACGGCGTAGCTGAAATTGTCTGGATTGCGACTGGAGAGATAGGATGCCAGTTTCGCCTCACCGGCCCTAGAATCGAAGGGATGCTTCTTGAGTTTGTGCTCGCGAGCGGCGGTATTGGCCGCGTCCAGCAGCGCGATTGCAAGAAACTTTTCCGGGAGCGGGTTGCTGAGGCTCTTAAAAAGCGAGGCGGCACCAACGTGTCCTTGGCCGAATGGCTCAAGAACAATGGACCACATGTAGTCATCGATCTCAAACTTGCTCTTTGCGACTTTCACGATGAACGTGACGCTTTCCTTCGTGCCCATGTACGCCAGCATCTTCAGAGCGAACAGCAATTCGTCGCTGAATTTGTCGGCACGTTTGGAGGCCATGGTCGTCTTCACGACACGCAGGAGTTCCTTTGTCGCCGGCGCGCTGATTCGTTTCTGCAACGCAGGCGTCGGGGCTTCCTGCAACAGCGCAACCGCATCATGAAAGGCGGTTGCCTGCTCTTTGGTTGAGATGGGTGCTGGAATTGCTCGCAGTGCGGCAAGCACGGAATCCAATGACCATTTCGGAGACTTCGTTGATGACATGTGACCTCCCGGCTGTTTGAATAATTCGCGGGTGAAAACGCGATTCGCGAGCATAGGGCACGATTGGCGACCATGCGGCAGGAGCGGCGGGGCGAAGGCGTGATGCTGCGTGTTGGCAGACATCGACGGGGACCGTCGATGAAGACGGGGGAATTGGCGGGGACCGCCAATGTACTCCGGGGGTCAATCCAAATCGTCGATTGCATCGTTGCGCAGCGTGAGGATTTCGCGGAGTTGGTCGGTGGACAACTCGCTGAGCCACTGCTCGCCCTGGCCGATGATGTTCTCGGCGAGTTCGGTTTTGCTTTCGATCATGTGGTCGATGCGTTCTTCGAGGGTGCCGCGGACGACGAACTTGTGGACTTGGACCGTGCGCGTCTGGCCGATGCGGTAGGCGCGGTCGGTGGCTTGATTTTCCACGGCGGGGTTCCACCAGCGGTCGAAGTGGAAGACGTGGGTTGCGGCGGTCAGGTTGAGACCGACGCCGCCGGCGCGGAGGCTTAGGAGCAGCACGGGGTGCGAGCCGTCGCCGCGCTGGAAGGAATCGATCATGCGTTGGCGGTTGGCCATGGTGGTGCCGCCGTGGATGAAGAGGACTTCTTTGGCGAAGCGTTGGCGGATCATGAGTTCCAGGATGCGGCCCATCTGGCGGAACTGCGTGAAGATGAGGCACTGGTCGCCTTCGGAGATGATCTCGTCGAGCATTTCCAGAATGCGGATGCACTTGCCTGAGCGTGTCGGGTCGGGGATCTTTGCGCCGGTTTCGTCCCAGTCTTTGGTTGCTTGTGCGGGGTGGTTGCAGATTTGCTTGAGTTTGATGAGGGCGGAGAGGACCAATCCACGGCGCTGGATGCCTTCGGCGGCGTCGACTTCGCTGAGCATGCGCTTGACGCAGGATTCGTAGAGCGCGGCCTGCTCGCTGGTGAGGTGGCTGAATTCCTTGGACTCGAGTTTGGCCGGGAGATCGGCGACGACGGTTGGGTCGCTCTTCAAGCGACGCAGGATGAAGGGGCGGATGAGGCCGCGGAGTTGGTCGCCTTTGGCTTTGTCGCGGTAGCGTTCGATGGGGAGCGCGAAGCGAGTGCGGAAGCCTTGCGCGCCGCCAAGATAGCCTGGGTTCAGGAAGTCCATGATGGACCAGAGTTCTGCGAGGCGATTTTCGACGGGGGTACCGGTGAGCGCGATGCGGTGATCTGCTTCGAACGCGCGGGCGGCTTGGGCTTGTTTGCTGGTTGGGTTTTTGATGTATTGCGCTTCATCGAGGACCACTCGGCCCCACTTGACACGCTCGAGCGTCTCGCGATCTCGGTGCGCGAGAGCGTAGGTGGTGATGACGAGGTCGGCGTTTGCGGCGACGTCGAGGAAGGCGTCACCTTGCTTGCGGGTTGGGCCATGATGGACCATGACGCGCAGGTGCGGGCAGAATCGGCGGGTTTCGTGGACCCAGTTGCCGACGACGGACATTGGGACGAGAAGAAGCGTGGGAAGAACTGTTAGAGACGACGTTTCCGATGAAGTGTTCCGCACTTCGTCGCTGCGCAGTTGTGCAACTTCGGGGGTTTCTTCCTGGCCTTCGCGTTCGTAGGAGAGCAGCGCGAGCAACTGAACGGTTTTGCCTAAGCCCATGTCGTCGGCGAGGCAGATGCCAAAGCCGAGGCGTTCCTGGAACATCATCCAACTGACGCCGCGGGCTTGATAGGGGCGGAGTGTGCCGCGGAAGAGTTTGGGTGGTGGGAGGAGTTCGAGTTGCTTGGTTGCGGCTTCGCTGTTCATGAAGCCGGCGAGCCAGCCGGTTGCTTCCATGCCGACGACGGGGACGCCGGTCTGCTGCATGTCCATCGAGTACGCGAGGCGCATGGCTTCGCTGAGGCGGATTTTGCCGCCTGGATTTTCGCGGATGAATTTGATCGCGGCGTGGACGTCTTCGGGGCGGATTTCGACCCAGCGACCGTTGACGCGGACGAGTGGGGTGCGTTTGGCGGCGAGGGCTTCGAACTCTTCGAGAGAGATCGTCATGTCGCCGACGGAGATTTCCCACTTGTAGTTGACGAGGGTGGCGAGACCCAGTTGTGGTCTGGCGGCACCGGTGAGGCCGCTCAAGTTCATCGGGTTGTTGGATTCGTCGCTCTCGAGCTTGAGCTTTGCGCCGACGCGCGCGGCGGGAGAATCCCACCAGACTGGGGCTTCGGCGCCGAAGCCTTGCTCGATCATGAGCGGGCGGACCTCGCGGAGGTATTCGTACGCCTGGCGGGTTGAGAGTTTGATGGATTCGGGGTCGGTGGTGTTGAGGGCGATTTCGAGTTTGCGGTAGAAGCGAGCGGCGCGGCCTAGTTCTTTCAGCAGCAACTCCTGCGGCTGATCCATGCGGCGGCCCATGATGGTGGCGCTGTCGCCTTTGAGCAGCCAGATGTCGGAGGCGTCGACGATGATGGAGGGGACGTCGACGGATTGCAGGTGGAACGAGAGGTTCCAGGCTTCTTGGGCGGGGTCGGGGGAGGCGTCGGGCGCGAGGCCGGTGACGTCGGGCTCGCTCAGGCGGAGCATGAGTCGCCATGCGGCGGAGACGCCTCGTTCTTCGAGGGTGCTGATCCAGGTGCGGATGCGCTTGGTGAGGTCTTGGCGGAGGGAGAGTGTGCCATTGATGTCGGCCTTGTCTTGCAGGAGGCCTGACAAGAGCGCGACGTGCGCGTCGGTGGTTGCGTCCTGGCCATCGAGGGCGTCGGCGAAACTTTCTGCGGTGAGCGTCTTGCGGCAGGCAGCATCAACGAGGGCGGCGATGAAGTCTTCGGTGATGGCCCACGGGTCGTGTTCGTGCGCGTCGATGGACGCGCGTGCGGCGGGGGGCATGGCGGCGACGAGGAGTGAGGTTCGCTGCGCGATGGCTTCGTCGGAGAGCCAGGGACGCCACGAGCCGCGGAGTTCGCCGGTGACGACTTGCACGAGCATCGGGACGAAGCGCTGCTGGGCGAGGATGAAGCGCGCGAAGCGGGCGGCGAGGGAGAAGTATTCGAGGTCGGTGCTGGCGGAGAGCTGGGCGGTGGAGGTTGCGCTGCTGGCGTCCTGCGAATGAACGTGCGAATCGTCGATGGCGTCGAAGAGTTCGGGGAGGATGGTGAGGGCGAGCGTTGGGTCGAGCGCAAGGGAAGAGACTTGAAACGTTGCGAGTGATGGCTTGATCGCAAGGTGTGATGGTGCTTCAACGACGGCAACGGGTGCGGCGGGCGCTTCTTCCATTGCGACTGTGGGGTCTTCAAAGTCCACGCTGTCGTCGGTATCGTCTGAGTCGCCAAGGTCGGCGAGGGTTGCGGCGGTGAGGGCGGGGCTGGCGAGGGGGCGGCCTTGCTGGGCGGGCAAAGACAATCGGAGGGTGCTTTGCGGGAGGGCGGCGAGCACGGTGCGGATGTGTGCGGGCAGCGAGTCGGTCAGGAGTGTGTTGGTGGCGAAGGGGTGCGAGATTGGTTCGTGTGTTGCGGGTGATTCGGAAGCATCTGACAAAGATGCTTGAGCGACCGCGGCGTTGAGGAGTTTGGTGTCTTCGGCCCAGAGGTGGACGTTGCCGCCATACCAGGTGGCGTGAAGAGCCTGTGTGTTGGTGGAAGGGGTGGGCAAGAAAGACTCCGACCGGCGTGTGGCGCGGTGATTGAACTGGTGGCGAGTGAAGCGATTCGACGCGGCACGGGAGTGGCGAGGCGAAGCGCGCCAAGTATATTCGATATTTCACCACAAAGACGCGGAGATCACAAAGAAAGGAGGGAGTGGAGAAGGGTGAACGGAGAGTGGGTTGGCTCGGTGGCGTTGGTCCGTTGTCCTTGGTCCTTGGTCCTTGTCTTTTTCACTTTTTTATCATGATGACTTCTTTGTGCTCTTTGTGTCTTTGTGGTGAACAAAACCCGCCAAAGAGCCCGCACGTATTTGCACGGGGCCATCTACGCTTTGGTATGAGCCGATACGAGGAGTTTCAGGCATATCGCACGCGGATGAACGCGCGGATTCTGGGGAGTGATGAGGAGCGGGGCAGCGCGACGCCTCGGCGTGATGGCGATGGGAAGCCGCCCATGGGTGGAACGCTGGTGACCAAGCGATTTTTTCGGCTGGATGGACAGACGTATGAAGCGGGGGCGCTGGATGCGAAGACGAAGGAGTTGCTTGGGCTGGTGGCGAGTGCGGTGCTGCGCTGCGATGACTGCATTGCGTATCACATTGATCAGTGCTTGAATGCGGGGTGCAGTGATGAGGAAGTGTGGGAGGCGCTGGATGTGGCGCTGATTGTGGGTGGGAGTATTGTGATTCCGCACTTGCGGCGGGGGATTGAATTTCTTGACGAAGCACGATTGAAGAAGAAGTAGTTTGATTGTGGATGTCGCGCGTTCAACGGGGTTTCCTGTGCCCCTGCCGGGGCACTTGAGATTCGACACTGGCTACCACGGGCTGCGCTTCGCTTGCCCGTGGCTACATTCCTGTGACCCTTCGGGTCAAAGACGAAGAACGCGGTACTTCGATATAAGAATGCATATGACTTGTCGTTACTCCATGCTCGCGCTTGATCTTGACGGCACGTTGTTGCGGTCGGATGGGTCGATTTCGGCGGCGAATATCGCTGCGCTGCACGCCGCGCGGGAGAGCAATGTGCGGGTTGTGGTGTGTACCGGGCGGGGCTGGGCGGAGTGTCGGCACATTCTGAGGCAGATTGAACAGGTTGATCCGGTGATTGTGGCGGGCGGGTCGATTGTTGCGGAGGCGGTTTCGGGCGCGACGATTCATCGGGAGGCGATGGAGTTGTCGCTGGTGCATGAAGCCGTGGGCGCGGTGAATGATGCGGGACATGCGGCGCTGGTGCTCAAGGACCCGCATGAGGTGGGGTACGAGTATCTTGTTGTGCATGGGCGCGAGCGGCGTGAACTTGATCCGGTGACGGCGTGGTGGTTTCAAACGATGGGTGTGCGGGTGAAGACGGTTGATCACGTGCATGAGGACGAGCACGAGGACCACACGGTGCGGGTTGGGGCGTGTGCGCCGTCGACGAAGTTGGCGGAGCTTGCGGAGCGGTTGCAAGCGGCGGCTCATGGGCGGGGGATTGTGCATCACTTTCCTGCGGTGGTTGCGCCGACGCATGCGACGAAGGGGGATGGTGATGGGAAGATGCACATTCTGGAGCTGTTTGACGCGCGGGCGAACAAGTGGTCGGGGGCGTGTCACCTTGCGGACAAGTGGAACATTCCGCGCGAGCGCATTGTTGCGATTGGCGATGAAGTCAACGACGAAAGCATGATCCGCGGGGCGGGGCTGGGGATTGCGATGGGGAATGCGGTGGCGCGGATTCGGGATGTGGCGAAGCGCGTGACGGGAACGAATGACGAGGATGGGGTGGCGAGGGCGGTGGAGCGGGTTTTGAATGGGAGTTGGTAGTTTGGCTTATCGCAAGGGTGCGACACGGACGCCAGATCGCTCAAGTTCTGATCGAATCACTCTCGCATGTTCGGCAGCGCCCGGCGTGTCACTGTGAATGCACAGCGTGTCAGCCTTGATGGAAATAACACTTCCGTCCACCGCTGTTGCAGTCTGTTGTGTCGCGATTGAGACTGCTTGCGCCGCTGCTGCCCGAGAATCGATGATGATCGCATCCGCGTACAGACGTTCTCGAAGTGATCCGTCATTTTCATAGTTTCTATCAGCAAACGCTTCCTCGGCTATGTCAAATCCGAGCGTCTTCCATCGACTAAATCCTCCGCATCCTGCCAAGCCCACGAGAATCAAAGAGGCATCAATCTTCCTTGCGGCCCGTGCGATTGCTTCCGCGACCGCAAGTCGGGTCATGGCGCAGTGATACAGGGCACCATGAGGTTTCACGTGTGTCATTTGCACGCCGACACGTGCGCACACCTGCGCGAGCGAAGCGATTTGCTCATATACACAGTTCTCGATCTCGCGAACAGGCATTCCAACGAATTTTCGTCCGAAGTTTGCACGATCTGGATAGCTCGGATGGGCTCCCACGGCGACACCCGCTTCAACGGCAGCTTGGACTGTGCGTTCCATGCTTGTGTTATCTCCTGCGTGACCACCACAAGCGATGTTGATGCTCGTGACAGATTCAAGAAGCGCGATATCGATTGCGATTTGCGATTCGTCATTGCTTTCGCCCATGTCGCAGTTGAGGTCGATGGTGTTGATTGGTGCGGGTGAACTTGGAAAGAGACGTTGAGTCATGCGTCGCACCTCAGCGAGTCTAGAACAGTTTCCTGCTCGTGAAGTGCTTGCAAGGCCTCGTCGCGAGTGACTCTTGAAAAGCGGATGGTTTCGCCGGGTCGCAGTTGTCCGAGTTTGGGCAGGTCGACGGTTGCGACGCAGGCGATCACCGGATAGCCGCCGGTGGTTGGGTGTTCGGCCATGAGGATGATGGGTTCGCCGCCTGGAGGGACTTGGATGGCTCCGTGCATCATGCCCATGCTGGGCATGCGGCCGGCACTCTTGGCGTCGGCGATTTGCCAACCAAGAGGTTCGAGGCGGACGCCGACGCGGTCGCAGCGCGGCGAGACTTTGAACGGTGTGTTCCAGAATGCGTCGTTGGCGGCGGGGTCAAACTCGTTGACGTGTGCGCTGTCGAGCGCGCGGAGGGTGTTGCGAGCGAGCAAGGAGGCGTTCAGTTGCGTGGCGATTTGTTCGCAGATGATGTGTGGGCGTTGTGTTGAGGCATTGGTATCTGAGGTGGTGAGATGGGTGAGCGGCAATGTCTGTGACATGGCAGTTTTCGCACCGACCGCGCTTCGCGTCGTCGGTGGCACCCTTGGGATGATCGGCGCGTCTGGGTTGTTCCAAGTCACTTCGTCACCCGTGCTCAATGCACGGCCTTGAAAGCCTCCGAACCTCGCGCTAAGCAGCGTTGAAGCACTGTCGAGCACGCGCGGCACGTTTATTCCGCCTGCGATGCACAGGTAGATTCGCACGCCGCGCATGAAGGGGCCGATGTAGAGCCTGTCGCCGCGGCGGACAGTAACTCGGGTGCAGATCGGCACGAGGCAAGTTGTGCTGTTGACTTCAATGTCTGCATCAACGCCTGCGAACGCGATGAGGGCATCGTCGCGGAACTCAAGTACGTCGCCGATCAGTGTCATTTCGAGGCCTGCGGCGTTGTCGGGGTTGCCGACGAGTCGGTTGGCGATTCGCAGAGAGAGCGTGTCCGCCGCGCCGCCTGTTGGGACGCCCATTGACGCGAATCCGGGGCGGCCAAGGTCCTGGACCGTGGTGAGCATGCCTGCTTTGATGACGCGGAGTGTGCCCACTTAGCGCGGCTCCTTTGTGTGTTGTGCGAGGCGTTGGAATTCGATGGCGCTGATTTCGACGAACTTCACGTGGTCGGCGTGTTGGAGGAGCGAGGGGCTTGCGCGGGTTGGGTCGAACATTTTGAGCGGGGTGCGGCCGATGAGTCGCCAGCCGCCGGGGACTTCGAGGGGATAGACGGCGGTTTGGTTGCCGGCGATGGCGACGCTGCCGGCGGGGACGCGCGGGCGGGGAGAGTCGAGGCGTGGCACTTGGAGTTGTGTCGGCAGGCCCGAGAGGTATGCGAAGCCCGGGACGAAGCCGACGAACTTCACGGTGTACTGGGCTTGTGTGTGGAGGTTGATGATGTCGCGCGGATCGATGTTGAGGAGCGAGGCGACAATTGCGAGGTCTGGGGCGAATGGGGCGTCGTAGCAGACTGGGATGTCGATTGTTCGGGCGTTCTCAGTCGGAGCGTGCGCGGTCGCGTTCGTGAGAGCGTGTTTCACGAGAGATTCGGCGCGTTCGTAGGTCAAGTTGCGAGCGTTGAAAGACAGCAGGACGGTTGAATCGGCGGGCGTGATGTCGAGCAGGCCTGGGATGGCGGCTTGTTGCAGGCATTGTGCGGCGTGGTGGACATGGTGGTGATCGGTCACGCGCAGCAGCAGGTGGCGATCGCTGACCCATTGAATCTGTGTCTGGTTTGTGATGGGCTGCACTGGTCAGTTTATCGCTTCAGCAGAACACACGTACCACCGACTACGCAAAGCGGAAGTCGGTGGCACGGCGTTCTGTTACCGCGCCGCGAGCAACTCGCGTGGGCTGCGTTTGCCGATGGAGATAGCTGCGGGTGCAGCTGCGGCCAGGCACATGAGCGTGACGAAGGCACAGCCTGCGGCGATTGCGAGCCAAGGTGGGCGCAACGTGAGCGTGATGCCCCAGATGATTCTGTCGAGGGTCATGCCGCCGAAGGTGCCTTGGAGGCCCAGGCAGGTGCCCAGGATGCACGCGGCGATGGCGATGATGATGGCTTCGGCGAGGACGAGGCGGGTGAGGAGGTTGGATTGTGCGCCCAGGGCGCGCAGCACGCCGAACTCGTAGCGGCGCGCGTGGACTCCGGCGATGACGAGGTTTGCAACGCCGAAGCAGCAGACGAACATGGTAAAGATGGCGACCGCGGTGGTTACTTTGATGGTCGTCTTCATGAAACCGATGATGGTTTCCTTGATTTCGCGGCCGCTGCCGGCGTTGAGGAGGCCGTAGGGCTGGAGCGTTTCGCGGATTTCGCGGAGGGCGGTTTTGTCGTCGATGTCATCTTTGAGGGAGACTTGGATGAGGCCGATGGTGTCGGTATTGAACTTGTTCTTGAGGTCATCGCGGCTGCCGAAGACGGCGTGGACGCGTTGCTCCATCGCGAAGTCGGCGGAGACGTCGAAGAAGTTGTTGGCGAACTCAAGGCCGGGGCTGTTGACGACGCCGACGATTTCGAATTGGTGCTCTTTGCCTGCGTCGTCCCAGCAGATGAAGTTTGAACCGATGCCGAGGCCTCGCGCGACGAGGAAGCCTTTGGCGACGATGACGCAGCCGCCTTCCTGGAGGCGCTTGACGGCCGTCTGTTCGTCGCCTTGTATCCATTCGATCGTGCTCATCTTGAAAAATGTTGCGGGATCGAAGGCGACGAAGAAGGTTTTGACTTTGTTGATGCTCTTGATGCCGAATGCGGTGGTTTCGACGGGATGCAGGCTGATGCTGCTGGTTCCTGTCACGAACGGCAGGTCGCGGAGGGCGCGTTCGGCTTCGGGAGGCATGGCCATTCCGGCGGCGAAACCATCTGGGAATTGGATGCGGTTGATCCAGTCGCGCATGAGCGCGCCGCCCTGCGTGTAGATCGCGACCATGAGCGCGAGGCCGGCCATCATCGCGCCGCTGGTGAAGCCGAAGCGGTAGGGGGTTGCGCGGACGCTGCGCGTGAGGAGCAACGGGGGAAGGCGGAGCAGGCTTTCGATGATGGGGGAGGCGATCTTTGCGATGATGATGACCAAGGGCACGCCCAGGAAGAAGTATCCGAGCATGAGGCCCGGCATGCCGATGGCGAGATAGAGGTAGAGTGTGGTGTCGGGGTCCTTTGCGGTGAGCATGATTGCCCAGTGGGTGAGCACGCCGAGGACGCCCAGGATTGAGATGATGAGCGTGGTTCGCAGCTTTGGGCCGATGGCTCGTGCGCTCAGGGCTTTCAGGGGCGAGACGCGCGAGGCTTGCCAGGCTGGGAGGGATGCGCCGATCAGGCCTGACATGATTGCGCCGAACGCGGCGAAACCGACGCGCCACCAGAGGATCACAGGTTCCGACATCAACTTGTCTTTGTAGTGATCGAGCATGAAGTATGCGGCGCTCACGCCAAGCGGCAGGCCGATGAGGCAGCCGGCGATGCCCAGCACAAGGCCCAGGTAGAGCTGTGACCAAGCGAGTTGCCAGCGAGATGCGCCGACGCAGCGGAGCATGGCGAGTTCGCGTTGTTTTTCGGTGATGCCGGTGGAGAGGCCGGTCATGATGATGAAGCCCGCGGCGATGAAGGCCATCATGTTGGCGACGAGGAACGCGATGTTGTTTGCTTGCGAGCCTTTTTCAAAACCGCTGGTGACGCGTTCGGTGGGTTCGGCGATGAGGGCGGCGGGCAGCTTTGGGGTGACGCGATCGACGAATTGCTGCGAGGTGATGCCAGTACTTTGATCGAGCACGATGTCGATGCGGGAGAGGCGGCCTGGCATCTTCGCGTACTTCTCGACGCCGGGGATCGTCATGTAGGCCCAGGGCTGACCACCGAGTGGCGGGGCGGTTGCGATGCCGACGATGGTGAGGCGTTGGGGTTTTTCGCCGAAGCGGACCATTTCGACCCAGTCGCCGGGTCGGGGCGAGCTGTCTTCGTTCAGCTTTGCTGCTTCGGCGGGATTGTCGACGGTTGTGGGGCCGGGGTCGGTTCGCGTGATTGCGCCGGAGCCTCGGGCGAGGAGCGACAAGCCTTGCTGGGCTAAGGACACGGCGGAATTTTCTTCGGACAGTCGCTTGGCGAGGGTTTTGTCGATGACGATTTCGTTGTCGTCAACGGGCATTCGCCCGGCGAGGAGTTCGATGCGGCGGACTTTTGCGTCTTGCTGTGCGTCGATGCCTGTGACGCGGGCTGAGACTTGATACACCTCTACGCCCAGTGAAAACGTGTCGATGGGGGAGTCGGTGCCGTCGGCGGACTTTGGTTTTTTCCAGACGGGTTTGCCGAAGCGAAGCGACATGGTGGCTTCGAGCCTTGGGGCTGCGGCGGCGACGCCGGGCATTTTCTGGACTTCTCGCAGAAGAGAGGCGTCGAGCGTTTGGCCTGTGCCGCGTGCCTGGATGCGTGCGTCGGCGTTGCCGACGAGTGTGGTCACGCGTTGCTCGATGGCGTGGCGCAGTGATCCCATTGCGACGCTGACCGCGCTGATGAGCACGGCGGACAATGCAATCACCAGGATCAGCAGCACGTTTCTAGCGCGCCGCTGACGCAAGTTGCTGATAGCGAGCCGCCACGCCGCCCGCATCCAAGCCCTCCGTTTCCATAGTCGCTTTCACTACGCCATCGTGCAGCACAAAGACTCTTGAGCAATACGTCGCCGCGGCGGGCTCGTGCGTCACCATGAGCACGAGCATGTCCTGTTCCTTTGCGATTTCTGCGAGCAGGGCCCAAAGCCTTGCGCTGCTTGCGGAGTCGAGGTTGCCGGTGGGTTCATCGGCGAGTAAGAGTGGTGGTGAATAGAGCAGTGCTCGGCAGATTGCGACGCGCTGCTGTTCACCGCCGGAAAGTGCGTCCGGGCGATGATGGGCGCGTTCGGCGATGCCGAGGCGCGCGAGCAATTCGGTGCTGCGCGCGCGAAGTTTTTCGGAATCGTCACCATCGAGCAAACCGGGCAATTCGACGTTTTCCTGGGCCGTGAGCGTGGGAATCAGGTTGAACTGCTGAAAGACGATGCCGATCTGTTTGCGGCGGAAAATCGTCGCTTCTTTTTCGGAGAGTGAGTGCAGGGCGCGATCGCCCAGCATGATCGTTCCCGAATCGGGTCGATCGAGGGTTGCGAGCAGGTGGAGGAGGGTGCTTTTGCCTGAGCCACTGGCACCCATGATGCCGTAGAAGCCGGGTTTGTCGATGGTGAGATCGACGCCGCGGAGAGCGGGGACGGTGCGCTCGCCGAGGGTGTAGGCTTTGTGGAGGTTGGAGCAGGCGAGGAGCATGTCTTGGGTAGATCGGGGGTCCGCCGCCGATCCGAAGTCGCGTGTGGTCCATACGGCGAGCGGGGAACGGGGAGCGGCGAATGGAAAGACGGTGAGACGGTGAGACGGTGAGACGGTGAGACGAGGCGACTACGAAGGCCGCATGTCGATTGTTCTTCGCAAACGCACAAAACAACGTTTCGATTACTTCGTCACTTCCCCTCACCCGTGCTGTTTGTCATACGTCTTTCCATCCACGCACGAATCCAACTTGCCTTTGCCCGTCATCTTCACTTTGATGAGCCAGCCTTTGTCGAACGGGTCGGTGTTGAGGAGGCTGGGGTCCTTCACCACGGCGTCGTTGACCGCCGTGACTTCGCCGTCCACGAAGCAGTAAATATCACTGGTGGTCTTGACGGACTCGACTTCGCCCACGATGTCCCCGGCCTTGAACTTGAAGCCGGGCTTTTTCATTTCGACGTAGGTCACGTCGGTCAACTGGTCGGCGGCGAACTTGGTCAGGCCGAGCGTGACAGTGTCACCCTCGACTTTGTGCCATTCGTGGGATTCGGAGTAGACGCGATCGGTGGGGGTTGTGGACATGGTGATTCTCAGTAAAACCAGAATTGAACGAAGGATCAATCGACGAATGCACAGGTTAGGGGTCGAAAGGATCGCGGATGAGCGAAGGGATGCGGAGGAACGCGGAAATGCGGCGGGCGGGGAATGAGCACCGGGTTCCATTTTCGTCAGTGGCATTCGCGAGCGGTCACTGTCTAAATCACTCCGCCAAATCGCTCCGCGTTTCTCCTCTTCCCTCGGTTTCTCCGCGATCCGCATTTCCAACTCACGCCGCGCCCCGACCCCCGACCCCCTGTACACTCCTGCTCCCCCATGATTCTCACCCTTTCGGCTCGATGCTTGCGTTCGATGCTTCTGCCAACCGGCAAGGGCAAGAAGTCTCAATTGGACTTGCTTGACCTTCCCAAGTACACCCGCGAGACGCTTGGGCTGTCTGGCGTCAACTTTTCGACTGACCTGCTCGCGGGAGCGGATCGGGCGAAACTGGAGGCGATCCGCGAACGCGCTGATCGCAGCGGCTGTGCGTGCTTGCTGCTTGTTGAGCATGATCCACAGGACTTTGGCTCAAGTAGTGAGTCAGTCGTTGGTGCCGCGACTGAGCGGGCATCGCGGGTTGTTCAAGCGGCGCAGATTCTGGGCTGCTCGGCTGCGGCGATCAAGGTGAAGGCGTCGGACGACGACAACACGCTGACGCGCGTCGCTGCGGCGCTCAAGCCCGTGGTTGAGCGTGCCGAGAAGCTTGACATCAATCTTCTCATCTCGCCTGAGAAAGGCCTGACTGAGCGCCCTGATCGCGTGACGGAGTTGCTGAAGAAGGTGGGCGGGTTCCGCATCGGTACCTATCCGGACTTTGAAGTTGCGTCGGCCGCTAAGGATCCGGTTGCGTACTTGCACCGATTGACGCCTTATGCGACCGCCGTGTGCGCGGCGACCGTGAAGCTGATTGATCCCGCGGGCGAGCCGGTTGCAATCAAGCCAAAGAAGACGGCCAAAGCCGCGACACCTGCGAAGACCGAGATTGCTGCTGACGAGCCCGCTGCGGGGGCTGCGCCAGCCAAGAAGGGCAAGGGCAAGAAAGCTGCTCCGCCGCCACCACCGCCCGAACCCGAGCCCGAAGAAGAAGCGGCCTTGGACGATGCGGAGCTTGACGAACTCGAGGCGTTGATCGACGAGGCCATCGACGAGGACGAAGAGCCGCAGTTGGTTGCGTGGCGGCATGAGCCGTATGACCTTGCGGCGATGGTGCTGGCGATTTCCAGCGTGGGGTA
>CAZEZV010000028.1:0-22647 GCA_964516725.1 uncultured Phycisphaeraceae bacterium | reverse complement strand
TCTGAATACAGGATTAAGGACCAAGGACCCAGGACTTCCCCTCCCCATACGCTTGTTCCAATTCGACTCCGCCCCTGTAGCTCAACGGTTAGAGCAGGCGACTCATAATCGCTTGGTTCCCAGTTCGAATCTGGGCGGGGGCACTTGTTTCAAGTGCCGCAAAACCATTGAAATTCCGCGTGATCATGCTGGATTCGGAATGACGAACGTTCACATTCTGTGGACGCTCTGATACGACGTGAACCGTCGAAAATGGTTCCGAATGTGTCACTCTGTGTGTCACCCCTCTTGCAAGGTCCCACAGGTCGGGCGAATCAACGTCGTAGTGCTTCATACTTACGCCCGGCGTGTGGCCTGTCCACTTGGCGGCTTTCACCGCATCGACACCTCGGTTCAAGAGATCGCGTTCATGCGAACGACGCATTCCGTCGAACGGCCGCTCTAAGGGAGGCCGCCCGATGCTTGCAATGGCAGCGTGCAGTTGTTTGTGCAAGTTGTGCCGGCTCGTGAGCCACAACTTTTCAGCAGGGTCGCGAGCGAAAACTCCAGCCTCACGGAGCAAATCCATGGCCCATTGCGAGATTGGGCGCTCGGAATGCCGCTTCGTCTTGCGTTCTGTGAATGCAATCCTTCCACCACTCGCATCAATATCGCCGACAAGCAACTCTTCGAGGTCCGAGGGCACACGCAGTCCCGCACCACGGCTCAATGCCAGGGGAACGAGAAGCGATGGCACGTGACGGGCCATGGTGACAACATCATCGATTGAGACATACCGCCGCTTTCCTTCGTCGAATGCGACTGCGGCACATTGCATGCCCTTGAACGGGTTGACCTTGGCAAACCCGTGCTTGATCGCTTTCGCCCAGATACTGCGCAGATGGCGTAGATGCGTGTGTATCGATGCTTCACTCAGGCGCGTCTTGCGCAATGCACGCTCGACGGCTTGTGCATCCCTTTCCGTGAAGTCACGAACTCGCTTCGTTGGCGATACTGCCAACAACAACTTGCCCAAAGCGTTGCGATGCAACCGATGCGTGTTCGAAGTGCAAACTTCAAACCAGTCGTGAATCCGCCCAGCCAGTTCACCGACCGCCATCGAACGCACAACGCGGCGAGCAGATATCAGCCCATAGTTCACGAGTTTCGTGTGGTACTGCTCGGGCAGACCTTCCATCCACGCGAGTACTTGCGCAGAAGGATCGACATTGTGCCGGACCGCTCCTGCGAGTGCTGAAATGTTCGCACGAACGCGTTGTTCATCCGGACAACTTGGCCACCGCACATAAATATCACGTTCACCTAGCGATAGATGCATGCGTATCACGAGTGCACCCCTTTCGCTTCAAGCGACAAGTACCGACGAATCTCGTGCATGGTGAACCGCCACTGCCGCCCGACTTTGACACCCCGCAAACCACCGGCACGAACCAACCGCTTGACGGTTGAAACGCTGACGCGCAGAAGTTTCGCAACTTCCGCCATCGACTTGCAAACTTCATCCGTGAAATCAACGCTCATCCCGCCCGCCTTTCTTCTTTGGTCTGCTCTTCGCGATCTTCCGATTTAGTTCCGAAGAGTTCTTCGCTTCTTCGTCGTCCACTTTCATTCCAACCAGCCGTGCGAGCAATTGAATTCGCTCAGGTTTTTCACCAAGCCAGGTAAGAATCGGTCCCTGCCACGGATCGTCGAATGACTTGAGCTTGTCCTCGAACTCCCGAATCCCGAACCGAATGCAGCGTTCGAGCATGTCAGTACGCGTTGTGCCACTTCGACGGGCGAACTCATCAAGCTGCTCGATGAGCCCGGGATCAAGTCGAAAGGTGATGAGTTCTTTAGGTCGCGACATACCAGAGTGTACCAACACCGTTACTACGCTGTCAAGCCGATTCTTGTTTCAAGATTGAGAAATTCTTCCACCGCCTGAAAGAGCACCGGGTTCCGCTCGGCGCTTTCGCTCGGTGTGACTCCACCCAGCAGCAACGCCGCGACCGCCTCAATCGATCTTCCGCTGTGCTTTGCAATCGCCGAGATCATCCCGCCGTACTGCGTCTGAAACGCTACGAGCCACCGCTCAAAGTCCTTGCCGCGTTCAACTCCCCGGGTTCGCACACACTCGACTGTGGAGAGCAGGCGTTGATAGAACGCCATGCGGGGACGACGACTGAGGTTCGGGTCGCCCGTGTTCTCTCGAAAGTCGATGAATCCATGCGCGATTCCGAGCGCGGCAGGCCCAAACTCGGTCGGCATCAGCACGCTCATCGCCGCCTGGCTCGCATGATCACCTTGCAGTTGAGCCTCCCATCGAATCCACTTGCAACTGTCGCACGTCGTGGTTTCCAAGCCTTTGTCGTAGACCCGCACGAACCGCTCGGACTTTCGCGACCCGAGGTACACGCCTTGACCAAGACGGTCGTGAGTCATCGCATCACGCCGCTCGTGGTTCTCGTATGACTTGGCGCCACAGAGTTCGCCCCGCTCGCACGATTGCCACACGTCATCGAGCAGCGTGAGCCGCTGACCATCGACGGCTCGCATGTCCCGTGCAATGTCGATTCTGGTGCATCGACCGCCGAGCAGCAAGTCAATCCCGATACGCTTGACTGTTTCCGTTCCCAGCGTTGAACAAGCGGCACCCGGAATCTCCACCATGCCCGCACTGGTCGCATGTCCGAAGAACAACCGCACGCCATTGGGCCACTTCACCGACCCGCGAAAGCCATGCAAACCGCCTGAGTTCACTGGATTCCCTTCGCACACTTCCCGGAGCAGCCCGTCCGCCTTCTCTTGCCAGTCCGCGTACAGGCCCGTCATGCGAAGCCAATCGATTCCCACTACATCGAGGGGTGTTTCTTCTACGGACTCACCTGTCTTGTGAATCTGACCCCCGTGATACATATTGGGGGTCATGGTTCCACCGCCTTCTCACCCGAAGCAGCCGCGGCGGGCGTGCCGCTGCCCGCGACACACCCGCCGCCCGCGTGCTTGGTTCCGCAACGTTCACACCTCTTACCCCTCATGCACTTCTCACGATGGCAAGAGCAATATCCGAATGTCTGTTCGAGGCACTCCGCTGCACGTCGAACGTGGTAGCCGATATGCTGGGTGAGCGATGGCCCAATGACACGCTGCCACAGCCCCAGAGAACGCAGCACTTCGCACATCAGACGATGGCAGAGCATCAAGTCGCACGCCGCCGTGAGTGCCGCCGCGTCAATCGTGCCCGACGCACCGGCAGGGCGGTCCGGGGAGGGGTCCGCACCCCAGCCGGTGGAAGATTGTACATGGCTTGGTGCGCATTGCATCGCTGGTGGATCGGGCGACGCGGGTACGGGCCGGGCAGCAGGGCGGGTTCCACCGTCTGAGGTGCGGCCCCCGGATGCCGCTGCGGACCCTTCTGGATGTTCGGCGGCGGCACTCATGCTCGCACCTCCGACACTTCCGCCAGCCACGCCATGGCCATCCGAACGCAGGTGTGACATCGGGCTGTGTCACTCTGTGTGTCACTGTCTTGCAAGAACTGCGGTTTCCTAGCTGAAATCATGGACTTGCCATGATGCCTCATAATCGCTTGGTTCCCAGTTCGAATCTGGGCGGGGGCATTCACCGTTCCACCACAACGAGTTGATGGACACCCCGCATGGATCGATTGCCACCACTCAAGTCTGATCCGCTTTTTGACATTGGTGAGATAAGAGCCCAATGGGCGCATGTCGTGTTTCATGGCGACTGGGGAACTTTTGAGATGTGGGCAAGCAACGCGACTTTTTGCGATCCTCTGGTGCAACTCGTCTCCACCGCTTGCTCGATGAAGAACGGGTACAAATCAGGAGCAGTTTGTTTTCCTGAAGAGCCGGGCGAGTACTTGTTGGTGTTAGAACGTGAAAGTGGTGACAGCCTTCGAGTTGAATGGCACTATTCCGACAGCATCAGCGGTGAATCGTCTCGGCGACCAGATGCGAATACGAAACTGGTTCACAGTGGATTCTGGAGTGCGTATCAATTTTCACGCAGCGTCGCACACGCATTTGTGCCACTTCGCTCCGGATCGCTACTCGAAGATGATGAGAAGCAATGGGGTCGTTTTCCGTTTCACCCATTAGAACGGCTGCTCGCTGGTCGCTGGACTTAGTCGACAACCTTTCCTTCTCGCTTTTCCACGTCATACTCATACAGCTTCCCCGCCTCCTCGTTCTTGCACACCTTGTGCATGCCATCACAAAACGGATACCGCGCACTCACCCCGCACGTGCAAATCGAAATCACCTTGAGGTTCCCCTGCTCGTCACGAGGCCAGGGCATGAAGTTGGGCGCAGGCAGCGGGTCGCCCTCCTTGAGATTGGGGTCTATTTTGATGGGCGTGGTTGAGGTGTGGTGGACGATGCGGGGCATGACGCATCGTACGAACCCTCTCGCGTCCAACGAGACCTCCGCGCCAGCGGAGGCGAACGCCGGTTGCTCTTGTCCTTGGTCCTTGGTCCTTGTCTTCGACGGCGAAGCCGTCATGGTCAATAGACGTGGGTCGCCGCGAACGCGGCACCCACGGAAAAGGACCAATGTTGACCGAGGCACCGCGCAGTGGTGCAGGTTGTGAAGTCATGCACCCGCACCACTTCGTGGTGCTTGACGCTCGTTGTCATTCGTCCCGTGGGTGTCGCTTCGCGACAACCCACGGCTATTAACCATGACGGCTTCGCCGTTAGAGCCAAGGACCCAGGACCAAGGACCTAGGACCAAGAACCAAGGACCAAGGACCAAGGACCTCGGACCAAGCCAAGAACCAAACGCAAAACACCGTACCTGCTGGAGCAATGTATACCATTGCATTCACCCCTACTGGAGTTGTTTTCCCATGTCCCACCCTGTCATCCTCGCGGCCAAGCGCACCCCCGTCGGCAAGTTCTTCGGCTCGCTCACCAAAGTCCATTCGCCTCTGCTGGGCGCCTACGCCGCACAAGGCATTTTCGCGGAGAACTCCTCGCTCGCCGCCGCCGCGAAGAACGGCCAGTTTGACGAAGCGATTTTCGGCTGCGTGCTCCAGGCAGGCCTCGGTCAAAACCCCGCCCGCCAAGCCGCTCTCAAAGCAGGCCTGCCCGACACCACCAGTTGCCAGACCATCAACAAAGTGTGCGGCAGTGGCTTGCAATCTGTCATGCTCGCCGCTCAGTCCATCAAAGCGGGCGACAACAACCTTGTCCTCGCGGGCGGCTTTGAGAACATGACCGCCGCCCCGCACTTTGCCAAGATTCGCGACGGCGCAGGCGGCCCCAAGTTTGGTCCATGCTCCTTCGAGGACCACATGCAGTACGACGGCTTGCGCTGCGCGTTCGAATCTTGCCTCATGGGCAACAGCGCCGACTACATCGCCAAGAAGTACGACATCACGCGCGACGCCCAGGACCGTTGGGCCGTCCGCAGCCATACGAAAGCCGCCGAAGCCGCGAAGAACGGCTGGTTCAAGAATGAAATTGTCGCGTTGACCGGCGAGCAATGCATGGACAAGAAGAGCCCGGGCCTCGCCTTCGACGAAGGCGTGCGTGCCGACTCGTCCATGGAAAGCCTCGGCAAACTCCGGGCCGCGTTCGAGAAAGACGGCTCAGTCACGGCGGGCAACGCGTCGCAAATCAGCGATGGCGGCGCAGCGGTCGTCGTTGCAAGTGACGCAACAGCCAACAAACTCGGCGTGAAACCCATCGCACGAATCCTCGCCTATCACACCAGCGGCGTTGCACCAAAGGAAATCTTCCGCGCACCGTCGCTCGTCGTCCCCGCCGTCATCGCCAAGGCCGGCCTCAAGATGAGCGACATTGACCTCTTTGAATTGAACGAGGCGTTCGCCGCGCAAGTGCTCCAAAACATCCGCGAGGGCGGCGTGCCGGAAGAGAAGGTCAACGTCGCCGGCGGCGCAGTGGCAATCGGCCACCCCATCGGCGCCAGCGGGACGCGATGCCTCGTCACGCTTTTGCACGGCTTGCAAAGAACCGGCGGCAAACGCGGCGTGGTGGCGCTGTGCCTTGGTGGTGGTAATGCAGTCGGCATGGTCGTGGAGCGCGTGTAACAAGAGCCGCCCCCCACGCGGCGCAAGCCGCCGGCGAGAGACACCCGAACGCTCAACAGCAACAAACTCCCCCGGAGCCGCACATGCCCGCTTCCGAGCGTTGGTCGACTTTTCTTGACGCACTCTGCAGCGACCCGTTCGAGGCGGTGCGCTTGTTCAAGGCGGACGCTTCACTGCTTGAGTTGCAAGGAATCAATGGCGAAACACCGCTGCACTATCTTGCAGTCGAAGGGCACTGCCACGCCGTTGAATTGCTGCTGAAACTCGGCGCGAGTCCGAATACCGAGAACAACAGCGGGTGCAGCGCACTGCAGGAGTGTGTGGTTTGGTGCAGTTTTTACTCGGGCCTACCCGCTTCATTCCTCGAAACGGTCCGCATTCTCCTTCAATACAAGGCGGACCCTTACCACTGTTCAGACGTCATGGCATGCGCTTGGCATTGCGCGACTGTCTCCGCCCAAGAACAACTCCGCGCTTTGTTCTCTCATGTTCCACCGCCCAGTGAGCCGCACGAGCGTTGTGAATTTGAATTGAGACTCATGGGCCTGAAAGTCATGGGCGATTGACAACTGCAAGAGCCGCCCCCGCAGTGCGCAAGCACATGGCAGCTCTTTACAAAACCAATCGCGGAGGCACGGAGAGAAGCGAAGGAACGCGGAGAGAAAAGCAGAATGCTCGCTCCGCGTTTCTCCGCACTCTCCGCGAGCTCCGCGACCATCTTCGTACACGCGCCGGGTGCTTGCGCACCTCGGCTCTTGTTACGAACCACACGCCGTGCAAGGACCTTCGCTGAACACCAGCAGGAACGAATCAATATCGCACGGGTCAAACAACGACCCATCGTTGTTGAAGTCAATGTCGTTGCACGTCGCCGTCTCCGGAATGCAAGGCCCCTCGCCATACACACTCAGGAACGCGTCGATGTCAATCGGGTCAAACACACTCGTGTCGTTGTTGAAGTCAATCGAGTCGCACGTCGGACCCGTTGGAGGTGTCCCCAGTGTCAGCACGGCGCTGTACGAGCCCGACTCACCGAATCCACCGGTGCCGCCGCCGATCGACTCCGCGATGTTTGCGTTGCTGTTGAACGTGTACGTTCCTGGATTGAGCGTTCCCGAAAACGAGAAGTCGCCGTTCTGCGCACGGGTCAGGAAGTGAATGGCGAAGAAAATCGTCCCCAACCGGATCGACCCCGCCGCATCCTCGTCGTCAAACGCCGCCGTGCCTGTCAGTGTGTAGGGCGTGGGCGTGCTCACGGTGAACGTGCAGCGCGTGTACCCGTTGGCGTTGGTGCCCGCGACTCCACCATCCATATTGATGATGCTCGACACGGCGCTGAAGTGCTGCGTGATGATCACGCCGTTCGCATCGCCCACCCACTGCTCCGACGCGCTCATGTCGCACATAAACGACGCTGCTGTTCCGGGCAATGACGGAATATCGCCGGGAGCCACCGGCCCGCCCGCAACGCTCGCACCCAGCGTGAGTGTCCCGCTCGTACCCGCCACTTCCGCCGGATCATCAGTGATGAGCCCGGTCGTGCTGCCGGCTCGCCCAACCGTGCCATTGGCAAACGCGTTGACCGCGCCCGACGTAATCGTGATTGCCGCATGAACCGACCCCGCCGTAAGCGTCAACAAACCAGCACCAGCACAATTCATCAAAACACGAGACATACAAAGACTCCTCACTCAAGTTGAGCCGCGATTGACACAACGCGAACCGCGACAAGCCCATTCCACAAGCCAGCGGCCGCCGCAGTGCCTCCTACTGAAGCAAGCAGCACCCCCCGAGCAGCCCCGAACACCCCAATCACCCGCTGACTAGGGGAGGAGCGACCAGTATCCCGGACTGGGCAGCTTTTGTAAAGAAATTTTTCACAGCCCCAATCGCTATCGGGCCTCCCACCAGCGAAATGCCCCAAGAACAAGAGCCAAAGGGCGCAAGCCCTCGGCAGGTCTCGGCGAGCGTACAGCTGAAAGCTGACAGCTGAAATGAACGAAAGGCGGACCTCGCGTGTGAGTTCCACCTCCTGTTCATTTCAGCTTTAATCTGTCAGCTTTCAATTACGTCCCGCACGCCGTGCAAGGCCCTTCGCTGTACACCACAAGGAACGAACTGATATCACACGGATCAAACACGCTCGTGTCGTTGTTGAAGTCGATGTCGTTGCAAGTCGCTCCAGCAGGGATGCATGGCCCTTCCCCATACACGCTCAGTAACGCGTCGATGTCGATGGGGTCAAAGACGCTGGTGTCGCTGTTGAAATCGATGGAGTCGCAGGTCACAGTGATTGGAAAGCCCACGCCAACTGAATGTCCTCCGCCCGGCCCCGGGCTGAACACCGTGACGGTTGCTGTCCCCGCCGTCGCGATATCCGCCGCGCTGATCGCCGCGCGCAAGCCCACGACAAATGGCGTTCCCGGTGTGAGGATGCGTGTTGTCACTCGATCGACGCCGTTCCATCGCACGACCGAGCCATTATGGAATGTGCTTCCATTGACCGTCAGCATGAATGCGGGTCCGCCCGCGCTCGTGCCGAATGGGCTGAGTGACGTGATGACGGGAAACGGGGCCAGCACGCTGAGCGGACCCCATTCGTTTGAGTGGGCACCGCCCGGGTTGATGACCTCAATGGTCCAATCTTGGGGATCCGTGCCGAACGTATGACTGGCCACAATCCGTGTGGGATTGAGCGACGTCGGCAGTATGGTGTAGAACGAGTTGTCCGGTCGCTGAAACCACATTTGAAGCCCGAGCACAAATCGGTTGCCCACCACCGTGACAGCCTGCGGCGTATTCGAGCCAATCAAGACGCTGGGTTCCACCGTCCAGATCGAGGGCGTCAGTTGCGGCGTCACGATGATGCGGCATGTTCCAGTGCCAACGCCCTCACCGGGCACAGCGTTGTTGTATTTTGAGCCAATCCGTATTCGATAGGTCTGCCCAGCGGTGCCGCGGAAGTTGAAGTTAGGGCGCGTGGGGTTCTCGAAACAGGAATCATCGATGCACGCGAGCGGCACTGTGGATGCTGTTGGACAACTTGCGCCGGCGTAAATCGCAAGCCGCGAGTCAAACGTGCTGTCGCACAAGTCCACCATGAGGATGAAGTCGCCAGCGGTGGCCGTGTACGTCGCCCAGACATCGTTGTAGATCTGATTGTCCCCCGACCCCGAACTCAAGCACGCCGCGTGCGCAGGGCCATCCGTCGTCGCGCCAAGAGTCGAAAACACAACGCTCACGTTGCTGCCCACGCCCAGGGAACCACCCGAAGCGCAGGCGTCACTGAATTGCGCGACAGCCGGCGACGCGGCCAGCATCGTGAGCACAATCGCAGTGACGAGCGCGCCGCCCCCCGAGCCCCCAAACCGCCCGATGAAGCGCGTCAACGCCCCGTTGGCGCGGCTCAGCGCTCCGTTGGTGTTCGTCATTGCTCCGTTGAGGCGGCTCAACGCTCCGTTGACGCGCTTTAACGCTCCGTTTGTGCGCGTCAACGCTCCGTTGGCGGGCGGGATTTTTGTGTTTGTGGGCATTTTTTCCTCCCGGACCTGAAGTGGCCCGCTCGGGGGGCCGACGGACATTGTACAGGATCGCGGGGGCTGCGCCAATGGTTGGCTTGGGCTTTTCGCGACGGAATACGGAGTCTTTATGGCAGTGCTTCCCCCAACGATTCTTGAACAGATTGAGTTTTGCGAGGCGCATCTTCCCGTGTGGAATGAAGTGGCGACGTCGATTGGACTCACAGCCGCGCAGTTGACGGCGTTTTCGCCGAAAGTGACGAATGCGCGCGGAGCCTATAACGCGGCGATCGCGGCGCGTGAAGCGGCGAAGGCGGCGACGGTGGATATGAAGGCGGACGCGACGCTGATGCGGCAGAACGCGAGTGATCTTATTCGCGCGATCAAGAACTATGCGGAGAATCAGGCGAATCCGGATGCCGTGTATTCATTGGCACAGATTCCGCCCCCGAGTGGGCCGACGCCGTTGCCGGCGCCGGGGAGGCCGACGAATATTGAAGTGACGTTGCAGCCCAACGGGTCGGTGACGTTGTCGTGGGACGCGGTGAACGCGGCGGCGAGCAGCGGCGCGTTCTACAACATCTATCGCAAGCTGCCGGGGCAGACTGCGTTCACCGGCATCGGCGGCACGCCGGGCGCGACCACGCAGTCGCGGCGCATGAGTTTCACCGACGCGACGATTCCAACGAGTGCCGCAGGCTCGGGGGCGCAGTACATCATGCAAGGCCAACGCGGCACGCTCGTCGGCGATCCGTGCGACGCGGTGGTCGTGCAGTTTGGCATTGATGGTGGGGGCGGGATGGTGATCGCGAATGTCGGGGGGGCGACGAACGCGAAGTTGAAGATGGCCGCGTAAAGAGTCGCACAGCGAAAAGCAATAAAGCGAAAAGCGAAAATAGGAAACGGGCCGGAGGTCATGGGCAGCCTCCGGCCCGTTTTCATTTTCGTTTTTCGCTTTACAGCTATATCGCTGTTCGGGGGGAAACGCGGGTGATAGGAGTCGAACCTATAACCTCCTGATCCGTAGTCAGGTGCTCTATCCAATTGAGCTACACCCGCAAGATGTCACGCCCCGACGGGCTGCGAACCTGTGGTTCGTCGCTCGGGGGGTGGGGGTAAGGCTAGTGCGCTTGGGGCGATTTGGCAAGTGGGCAATGCTGTCGGCCCGGCGTCTGGCCGGGCAGGCGTTCTTCACATGATTGAGCCTTCTCGAGCTGGCCCGGCCAGGACGCCGGGGGGCCTCCGGCAAGGCAAATTGCGTTCGGACGCACGTGGTTTGCCGATGGTGTTGACATGGGACTCGTCTCGAATCGCTTCGTTCCGTCCGCACTTGTCGCATCACGGTGCAGAGCCATGTTCGCCCTGCTTGGCGTCGTGCTTGTTGGTGCGCTGGGGACTGGCGGACTGCTCTCAGGCTGCGCGGGCAGCCGGCACTCCCCCGAGTCGCTCACCGCCCCCCGAACACTCACGACGCCCTACAACACCATCAACGGCGAGGTGCTGTGGGCCGTCGTGCCCCTGCGGAATGAGTCGGGCACGTCGCTGATTGAGTCGCTGGTCGTCAGCGACCATCTCGTCGGCGCGATTGAAGAGGCGCAGGGGCTGCGGTGCCTGCCGATTGACCGCACGCTCGCGGCGATGGAAGCGCTCAAGTTGCAGCGAGTGCGCACGCCCGCCGAGGCGCGCTCGCTCGCGCAGACGTTGGGCGTTGATGGCATCGTTGTCGGTTCGGTCACGGCGTACGACCCCTACACGCCGATGATTGGACTGTCACTCGCGCTCTACGCGAGACCTGGAACAATGTCGAACGAACAAGCGAAGACGTTTGACCCGAATGAGTTGAAACGCTCAACGTCAGAGCAAGCACAAGTTGCGAACACATGGGCGGACAGGCCGCTCGCGGTGTGGAGCGACCGGCTCGACGGCAAGAACCATCAAGTCTTGATGGACGTCCGCGCATACGGCGAAGGCCGCAGCAGCCAGCGTAGTGCGCTGGGCTGGAAGCGCTACACGGCGAGCGCGGACTTATTTACGCAGTTTGCGATGTATCGCGGCGTGGACGGGTTGCTGCAGCAGGAGTGGACGCGCGTCGCAAAGGCACAGATGCCGCGAGTTGAGGAGCGGGCGGAGGTGCAGTAGCTCCAGCTGCGTACGCCGTGCCTTCAATCTGTCCTGCTTTGCGGACAGATTGATACGAACAGCTTTGGGGGCAACTGCAGACTTCAAGTCCAGACATCAACATGCCATTCGCATCAATCCGCTTCAAAGCCAGCGGATTGATGGCACGGTGCGTGTCACGAGCCTCTTGTCTCACGACACCACAAGCTTGTACCCCCACGCCGCGAGGACCGCCGCGCCGACGAGCCAGAGAGACTTTGGTCTCAGGATTGGCAGGATGACTTTGTCGAGGCGTGCGCCGGTGATGCTGGCGTGCAGGGCAGCAAAGAATGCAACAGGTGTTGCGAAGGCGAGCAGTGCGCCCAAGGGTTGGGCTTTGAGTGCGAGCCACGGCTGCAGGTGCGCGGCGTGGGCGAAGGCGGTGGTCATGCCGCAGGTCATGCAGGGGCGGTTGAACATGACGACCCAGCCGCACGGAGGGAGGCCTAGTTGGCGGTGGGTGCCGATGCCGGCGGGGTTGGGGTTGAGGCGTGCGGCGAGGATGAGGACAGTGAGGCAACACGCGGCGATGGCGGCGGCGATGATGCGGCCTTGGTAGGTGAGGCGGTTTTCTGGAGGCCCGGCGTCTCGCCGGACATCGAGCGCGGAATTCATATGCGAATCCTCAGCGTGTGCCCGGCGAGACGCCGGGCCTGCCCCCGATTAGTCAAACTTAAAGACGCCCTTGCGGTAGCCGTAGAGGTAGGCGACGACTGTGGTCAGCAGGAAGAAGAGGATGCGGATGAGCCACGTGAGTGATTCGGGGCTGCCGGCGGCGATGTTGGGGAAGGTCACGGCCCAGGGGTACAAGAACACGACTTCGACGTCGAAGACGAGGAAGACCATCGCGATGAGGTAGAACCGCACGTTGAAGCGCTTGCGGGCGGTGCCGATGGGGTTCATGCCGCTCTCGTAAATCTGCCCCTTCATTTTGCCCTGGCGGCTGGGGCCGATGATGGAGCTGAGGACGACGTTCATGACGCCAAAGCCCACGGCCATCATGATGATGAGGAAGACGGGGAGGTAGGTGTTGAGTTGGGTGGAAGCGAGGGTGGTCATGCGCGTGGGGCAAGAGTAGCGTCGGTGTTTGCTGGTGTCACGCTCTGGGCATTGGGAGAAACTGGGCTTGCAGAATCAGTGCTTTGGTTTGGTGGAGTCGCTGTGTTGTTCCACTTTCGCACGAGCCAGATTGCGGCGATGCAGCCTCCGGCGGTGGATGCAAGCCACCCGGCCCAGGCCAGCCACGGGTTGGAATCTGAATACCACTGGCTCGTGACCATCATGCCGACAAGCGTGATGACGTGTGCCCACATGCTGGAAAGTGTGGACCGAGTTTTCCACGCGACGTACCCGAGCCACAGTCCTGCGGGAAGCACGCTGAGCACGTGCGCGGGTGATCGATGCAGCATTGCAAAGATGAGACCCGACACGCTAATCGCAACGCCAGGGTGCCAGCGCTGCATCCAACTGCGCATGAGCAAGCCGCGACACAGCAGTTCTTCTGAAACGCCGGCGGAAAGAGCGATGATGAAGATGCCAAGCAGGCGCTGCCCGGGCGTTGAGGCTGTATTCCAGTCACCGAATGGGTCCGTGTTGGAACCCGGTTCACGAGCGAACCACTGCATCCATTGCACGAGATAGCCGCCGAGATTCGTGATGGCCCATGCGGCGATGCATGCGGCAAAAACTTCACCTTTTGAGACTGCGGGCACCGCAAGCCACAACCGGCGCGCGGCTTGCGAGCCTGCGGCGACCACGGTGAACACTACCGAGGCGATTGCGAAGAGAGCGTACGAGAACATGCCCGTCCAAAAGCTTGGCTGGTGCTGAGTTAGTTCTTCGTAGCTCGTCAGTCCACCAAAGAGCATTAAGGCGCCAAAGTAGACCGTGGTACTGCCGATGTGAATCAATATCACGGCGACGAATGGTCCCCACCATGTCCTCATCACCCAGTTTGTGTCTGTGGAAGTGTTCGGCATTGCCGATGCTAGCCGCCGCGCTGCGGGAGGAAACGAGTGTGGGCAATGGGAGAAGATGGCTGCCTTGATGAATCCATTCGCGAGCAACGCATCGCTCTTCTCAGCGCAGGGCGCGGCGATTCAGTTGGCAGACTAAAAAGTTGCGAGAGATTTGGGGCCTGAAGGACGGCGCGGGGTCAGGGACTTCGCTCTCTTGAGAAGCCGGTCATAGTCGAACGCGGGGCCGGGGTCGATTTTTTCGGGTTGAATATGGCTGTGGCCCAGGATGCCTGAAAAGTCTGTCCATTCTTCGTCCGTGAGGACGCGCGTGAGGACGTTGCCTTGTTCGTCGCGCGGGACCTCAAGTTTGATTTTTGGGAGGACGCGGGAGAGGGTTGCAGCGAGTTTGGCGAGGGATTCGTATTGCTCGTTGGTGAAGTCGTATTGAAGGAGTTGCGTGTTGTTGATGGTGCCGGCGATGATGCCGGGCTTCGCGGCGTATCCGACGAAGTTGGGGGTGCGGACGCCGCCATCGCCCATCCACTTTGGGAGTGTGATGCGCGACCTGGCCTTGTTGCCTTTGGTCTCCTGCGTGTACCACTGGTCGAGCGTGGAGCGTTTGGACTCGGGGTACGCGCCTATCTGCGCGATTTCGATGCCGATGCTGCGGTCGTTGCTCTTGGTCGCGTGCCAGGCGCGTTCTTTGACGTCAAGAGTCTGGTAGATGGTGCCGTCGATGTCGAGCATGAAGTGAATCGAAAGGCCACGGTCGTCGTGGAGGACTTTGAAGCAATTGCGGCTGGTGCCCGCGGCGTCGTAGTGCAGGACGAACTGGTCGACGTGTTGCTGCAGGAGCGAGAGGGGCCAGCCCCCGCCGCGGACGAGGTGTAGTTCATCATCAAAGAGCGGAACTTTGCGGCGGCCGTAGCGATTGGGAGAATCGAGTTTTTCTTTGGCGTGTTCCCAGTCGGATTGGTCAAGAGGCGCGAAGCGGCGCTCGACGCGGTAGGCGTCGTAGCCGCCTGCGTCGGTCCAGAGAACGACGGGCGCGCCGGTATGGAAGAGGCGGCCTGCAATGATGACTTCATCGCCGGTGCGGGCGAGCTCGGAGGCGAGTTTGGGGCGGGAGGTGCAGGAGGCCAGGAGGAGAAGGGAGAGGAGCATGCAGAGAAGGCGCGGCATGGGGGATGGTTGGCGCGGGTGCGAGGGTGTGATGCAGACTTGGTTCAAAGCCTGCATGTGTCAGCCTCGGACGGCGAAGCCGTCATGGTGAATAGCCGTGGGTCGCCGCGAACGCGGCACCCACGGATAGAGTGACACAAACACAATTCACCGCGAAACGGTGAAGGTGCAGCCGCACAGACCTGCACCACTGCGTGGTGCTGCCGCCTTTGCGTTTTTCTTCCGTGGGTGCCGCGTTCGCGGCGACCCACGGCTATATACCACCGCCGCGTTGCGGCGAATACCTCTTAACAAAGAACAGTCGCAGATACAGGACAGAATTCAAATGAACGGGGCTTGTATGATGCGCGTATGGATGCGATGCGGCTTGGATTCTTTGTTCGTGGCGATGAGATCGTGCGCGACGGGGTGCGGGTTGGGGAGTTTCTGTGCAACGCGAATGCGCTGGACCGGTCCACTTGGCCGGCACGGGTTAGAAGTACAATGGTCGTTGTGCGGTCGGGCTTTGTGGATGGTGCGAATGAGCACTACAGCGACACGCCTCTGTGGCTGGCGCAGCCCCGCGCTGAGTGGGCGGGGTTTGCGAAACATGTTGAGCAACTGTGCGGGGAGGGCGTCGTGCCGGTGGTGTGGGCGCGGAGCGGGGATGTGATTTCGGATGCGCCGAGTACGTTGTCGTTTGTGCGGGGGAGCCCCAAGTGGAAGTTCCTGGCGGACCCGGCGGCGGTTATCACGCCCCA
Organism: uncultured Phycisphaeraceae bacterium; assembly: GCA_964516725.1. GTDB lineage: Bacteria > Planctomycetota > Phycisphaerae > Phycisphaerales > UBA1924 > BJHL01. The sequence continues at coordinate 7,034 of CAZEZV010000028.1, read as the reverse complement.
GATGCGGGGCGATGCGGGTGAGCATATCGAGCGGCTCGCGGACCTGATGCTGGCGCACTCGGCGTGCGTCGGGGTGGTGCATCCTGGGACAGTCTTTGACGGCACAGCGATGGCGATGCTGGGGAGAGCAGTTGAAAGTCTTGGACTTGCGTGGTGGCGGGTTGAGTGATGAGGCATGATGCAACATGACGCAGCATGACACAGCATGTTGGAAGACGATGCTGTGCAGTGCATTTTGAGCCGGGCGTTGCTACCATCGGGGGCATGTCAACCGCAACGACCAACACGCCCAAAGTTTCACTTGACCATCCGGTGTTCAAGATTGTCAAGGACGCGTTTCCCGGAACGCAATTCCGCGGCACGGAGTTTCGTGGACAGTCAACGCTCGTCGTCGATGCTCGCGATGCGCACGAGGTGCTGGCATTTCTCAAGAGCGATGAGCGGACAAAGTTCAACTTCCTGAGCGATGTCGCGGGCGTGGATTATCTCAACTACCCGACCAAGACGCTGGGGCGGTTCGCGGTCGTGTACAACCTGGTGAGCCTTGAGCGCGATGACCGGTTCTTTGTCAAGGTATTTCTGGATCCGAGTCTGCCAACGGACGGAATCGTTGAAGACCCGGCGCTGTACTTGGATTCAGTCACCAACCTGTGGCCCGGGGCGGAGTGGATGGAGCGGGAAGTGTTTGACATGCTGGGCATTCGCTTCAGGAATCACCCGGACCTGCGCCGGATTCTGACGTGGGAAACATACCCGGCGCATCCGCTGCGGAAGGACTATCCGGTGCGCGGGCGTGGGGAGCGCGAGTCGTACCGCATCGTGGATAAGACCTCGGCGTGATGCGATGCAATCGACGCACGCTGAAGTTCCGCTTCAGTGCAGCTGCGCAGAGTTCATGAGGGGGTAGAGAAGATGATGAGAGCACGGGATGAGGTGAGAGCGTGTGCGTACGTGCCGGATGGGTTTTTTCGTTCTCTCATCATCTCGTCACCTCCCTCTTGACCCCCGTTTCTCTGTGCTGAACACGAACTACCAACAAACCACCCCATGCCAAACGCAACACTTCTTGAAGCATTCCCGACGCCCAGCGAGACGCCGTTTGTCATTGAGCATCTCGCCGAGGAGTTCACAAGTGTGTGCCCGAAGACGGGGCATCCGGACTTTGGCACGGTGACGATTCGGTTTCAGCCCAGCCCAGCCAAGCAGGGCGGCGTGTGCGTTGAGCTCAAGAGCTTGAAGCTCTACTTCCAGAGTTTTCGCAACGAGGGGATTTATTACGAGGCGGTGACGAACCAGGTGCGTGATGACTTGGTTGCGCTCATGCATCCGGCGTGGCTGATTGTGAAAACGGATTGGAAGGGCCGGGGCGGGATTCGCAGCGTGATTAGAGCGACGAGCGGGGATGTGCCGAGTGTGTGGATGGTGTAGGAAGGAGCGGGAACGGGGCGGGGGGGTCGGGCGGAACGGGGAGAACGGCGAACGGGCCCGTGGGTTCGTTGTTCGCGAAGCCCTCTTTGACGGTCTTACTGCATGTTTTTGAGGCACTCGTGACAGAACCCCCGAACCCCCCCACTTCCGCAACGCTTCCGACTTCGGAGACATTTCTTTCCATTCAGGGCGAGGGCAAGTTGGCGGGCGTGCCGAGTTTCTTCATTCGGTTGTCAGGCTGCAATCTGCGGTGCGCGTGGTGCGACACTCCCTACGCGAGTTGGAATCCGGAAGGCACCACTCGCGCGGTCACATCATTGATTGACGAGGCGATTGCGAGCAAGGCCAAGCACGTTGTCGTCACCGGCGGCGAGCCCATGATGTTTGACCGGGTCGAACAGTTGCTGACGGGGCTGCGTGATGCCGGGCTGCACATCACCATCGAAACGGCAGGCACGGTGTTCCGGAGCGTTGCGTGCGACCTGATGAGCATGAGCCCGAAGCTCAGCAATTCGGACCCGGTCGGGGATGCGCGTGATGCGGACGGGAAGTGGCTGAAGCTGCATCAGGCAAAGCGAATCAACATCGCCGCGCTGCAAGCGCTGATTGATGCGTCACGCCCGGTGACAGACACGCTGGCCCCGCCCCGAGACCTTCAACTCAAGTTTGTTGTCTCAACGCCGCGTGACGTTGAAGAAGTCGAAGCACTGCTTGCACGACTGCATGGATGGAATCGCGACGACGTGCTGCTTATGCCTGAAGGCATCGCCCCGCCTTCATCCCAGACGCGAGCCTGGATTGTCAACGAATGCCTCGGGCGCGGCTGGCGGTATTGCTCGCGGCTGCATATCGAACTCTTCGGCAACAAACGCGGCACGTAGTCGTGCGCCATCAATCCAACCGGCGTCGCGGGCAAATTGATGCCACGGGTGCTGAACCTTACCCACCCATCAGAGTCGCCAACAACTCCGGCACACCTTGCGAGCGTGTTGCGACCGTTTCCAGGATGGGGCGGCGGCCTGCGATGTCGCGGAGGTCACGGATGAGTTCGTGTTCGCCGGGATGGTCGGCTTTGTTGGCGACGAAGACATCGGCGATTTCGAGGATGCCGGCCTTGTCCATCTGCACGGCGTCGCCCATGCCGGGCGTCAAGACAACGGCGGTTGTGTCCACATACTTGCGGATGCGCGTCTCGTTCTGACCTGCGCCAACGGTTTCGACGAAGAGCGTGTCGACCTGATGCTTGCCCTCGAACGCGCCGCCGATGAGTTCGATGATTTCCGGGAGTGCGTGGTAGTCTTCGCCCGAGATGCTGAGGCTGCGGTAGTAGACGTTTTCGTCGAGGTTGTTGAAGTCAACGCGCAGGCGGTCGCCGAGCAGTGCGCCGCTCGTGATTGGGCTCATGGGGTCGAACGCGATGACAGCGCAGCGGCCAACGAATGCCGGTTCTCCTGCTCCGGACTTGCGGGCAAACTCTCCGACCATCTGCGCGACGAGAGTGCTCTTGCCGGCGCCGGGGCTGCCGGTGATGCCGATGACGCGCTTGGGTCGACGGCGCTTGGCAGTTGGGCGGATGGGTTGGTTGTCGTGGGTGAGCGAGATGTCGCGGGCGAGTTGCGCGGCGGGGGTTGAGTTGGCTGCCGAACCACCACCGACGAGCTGCGAGCGTTGCTTAGTGGCCTGCGCGACGGCTTTGGCGATGTCTTCGAGACCTGTGCCGGTGGTGAAGCACTTGGCGATGCCGCTTTCGAGAAGTTTGGGAATGTCGTCCTGCGGGAGAATGCCTCCCATATAGACAGTCAGGTCGGGGCGGCCAAGGTTCCTGAGTTCTTCAACGAGTTTTGGGCCAAGGACGAGGTGCGAGTTGGACATCATGCTGGCGCAGATGACGTCGCAATCTTCATCGCGTGCGGAGATGGCGAGGGAGCGCGGGGTTTGCCAGAGGCCCGAATAGATGACGTGGACGCCGCTGTCGCGGAGCGCGCGGGCGATGACTTTCACGCCGCGGTCATGACCGTCGAGACCCATTTTGCCCAGAAGGACGCGCGGGCGGTGCGGGAGGGCGGCGCAGCGGTCTTTGCGCTCGAACTCGGTGGTGGCGACGTTGAGGGTGGTGTGGGGCATGGGGTGGGAAGCGAACGGGCGAGCGAACGAGCGAATAAGGGGCAGGAGTTGTTATGGTATGGGGTAGGCTGGGGTTTGGGTGAGGGACGTACTGTTCGATTGTTCTGACTTTGAAACCCCACGCACGATGCTTACACCTTCGACTCCAGCTCCGTCCATCAACCTCGGATACGCACCGGCGGCGCTCAACCGGCGTGCGATCGTGTATTGCTGGTTGTGTGCGTTGTCTGCGACGTGCCTGGTGATTGCCGACCTCGTGGGGATTCGCCTGTTCCGAATTCCGCTGCCGTTTTCGTTTTCTCCGCCTTGGGATTCAACGGTCACAATCAGCGCCATCGAGCACTCGTGCGGGATGTTTGTGTTTCCGGTGACGTTCATTCTGACAGACTTGCTCAACGAGTACTACGGCAAGCGTGCGGCGCGGCGGGCGGTCTTGATTTCGTTTTCGATGGGATTGTTTGTCGCGCTTGTCATCATCGGCGTCAGCAAGTTGCCGCGTTGGGACGCCCCGTTCAACGTTGACGAGCGAGCGTTTCAAACAATCTTCCGCAACGCCCTCGTGATGTACATGGCCTCGCTCACGGCGTATCTCATCGGCAACTTCGCGGACATCGCGTTGTTCGCATTCATCAAACGGCTGACCGGCGGGAAAAGGGTGTGGCTGCGGGCGACGGGCAGCACGCTGTGCAGCCAGTTCATCGACAGCCTCGTCATCACGTATCTTGCCTTCAGTCTCTTTCGACACTGGTTCCCAAGCCCGGACCTGTTGCCGATGAAGTTGCATGAAGTGCTCCCTGCGGCTCTCACCGGCTACATGCTCAAGTTCTTCATCGCAATCGCGTCGACCCCAATCATCTACGCCGGGCGCTCCATCATGAAGCAGGTGTTCGGGCTGCATCCGTTGCCGCCGGAGTAGCGGCCGCGTTGAGTCAATCCGTGCGCATCCATGGGTCGAGCTCTCACATGATTCTGGCTCGACGAACCCTGACCAGATTCGGCTTTGGACAAGCCGACTCAGTGTGTCCGCTTGGCGCGGCGTTTGAATGCCGCAAAGCACGCCCCGCGTCCTCTAGACTCTGAGTGGCACTTCATTCAGAATTGGTGAAGACTTCGTCAATTCTCGCCCAATGGCAAGCGTTCTCAAGACTTTTTTCGCGCTTCCGGTAGACTTGGCCCGGCTCTGACGAGAGAACAGAGCAGTGTGTTTTCGTGCCCAACGGCACAGAGGAGAGAAGAGACATGAAGAAGCTGATTTCTATCGCTGCGCTCATGGCGCTGGCAAGCGGCGCGTCCGCCGCGGTTCGCATCAATGAAGTGTTCATCAATTCCCCCGGCTCCGATGACGGCTTTGAGTTTGTCGAACTCTTTGGCGGCGCCAACGAGTCGCTCAACGGCGTCTGGCTGATTGCTGTCGAAGGCGACGGAACGGCCGCGGGCGTTGTCGATCAGGCCATCGACTACACGGGATTCAGCATCGGGTCCAACGGCTTGTTCCTGCACCGCGACACTGCGGCTGTCCTCAACCCAGCACCCGACGCGGGCACCAACATCCGCGTCCTGAACTTCACGCCTGACCTCGAAAACGGCACGAACACCTACATGCTCGTCACCGGCTTCACCGGCGCGGTCAACGCCGACCTCGACACCAACAACGACGGCATCTTCGACATCACGCCTTGGACCAGCGTCCTCGGTGCGGTTGCCCTCATCGAGAACGATGGCTCGGCCAACATCGCGTACGCGGCAAGCGTCGGGGGCGTCAACTTCGGCCCCAACGCCGGCTTCAACGCCGATGCGCTCGTGTACGGCACGAACGGCACCTGGTACGGCATGGACGTGCTCGGCAGTGGCAGCGGCCCCTTCACCTTTGACACCACCCGCGCCGCCGACCAGTTCGGGAACGTCGTCACGACCGAAGGCAGCGTGACGCCCGGTTCCTCGAACCTCATCCCCACCCCCGGCGCTCTCGCGCTCGCCGGTATCGGAGGTCTCCTCGCCGCTCGTCGTCGTCGCGCTTGAGTGTCCTTGCAAGACACGAATACTCTCGATATTCCAATGTCACGACGACAGCCCCAACGCGACAGTGTTGGGGCTGGTTGTTTTTGCGAGCGCGAGCTGCATCGGGCGATGTTGCGCTGTCAACTCCTCAGCTCAACGCGTGCAAGCGAGTGATGTTCGTTGGAGTTTGACGGCGTGATGTGGTATCCTGTCGTCTGCATGAAACCTCCGCATCATCGCGTCGCAATCGCTGTTCACGGACTCTGTGCGGCAACACTGCTTGGTCAGCAAGTTGATGCTCCAGCTGCTCCTCGCACGGCGCTGCCCGTCATCACGCCCGCGATGGAAACTCAGCCCGTCGAATCCAAAGGCGACGCGGCGGACGATCCGGCAATCTGGGTGAACTCCAGGGAACCAGCGAAGAGCCTCATCTTGGGCACCGACAAGAAGTCCGGGCTTGCCGTGTATGACTTGTCGGGGAAAATCGTTCAGTTCCTTCCCGTCGGTCGCGTCAACAACGTCGACCTTCGCTCGCAACTCACTCTGGGCGACAAGACCGTCACGCTTGCAGCGGCGACGCAGCGCGATGATAAGGCGATAGTCGCGTGGCTTATCAACGAAGAGACCGGGGAACTGACGGAAGCGCCGGGCAGCCCGTTCAAGGTCGGAGTAAATGAGCCGTACGGCATTGCGCTCTCTCGCGCACAGCGCGAAGGCACTCTCTACGCATTCGTCTGCGACAAAGAGAGTCTCGTCGAGCAGTGGCTGATTGAGGACAACGGGCACGCCACGCTCTCGGCGACGCTTCTTCGCTCCTTCCGAATCGCCACGCAAGCGGAGGGCATGGTCGTTGACGAAGAGCAGGGTGTCATCTTCATCTGCGAAGAGACAAAGGGCGTGTGGAGGTTTCCGATTGACCCAAACGACACAACGCAAGGCACGCTCATTGCAAGCGTGAAGCCCGATGGCCCGATGACCGCGGATGCGGAAGGCATCACAATCGCAAAGCGGCTCTCGCTGACTTCTGACGAGGCAAACACTGACGCCGCTGACTCGAATCTCTTCGGTGCGATCATCGTGTCCAGCCAAGGCAGCAACGAGTACGTGGTGCTTCATCGCACTGCGCCGCATGCGCTGATCGGCAAGTTCTCAATCACCGACTTTCATGGCATGAACGGCGCGAACGGCGTCAGCGTCACGATCGACGGCACCCAAGAAACTGACGGACTGGACATCTGCGACGAGCCGCTCGGCCCCAACTTCCCGCACGGCATTCTCGTGGTGCAGGACGGCGACAACGGCAAGGAGCCGCAGAACTTCAAGGTTGTGTCGCTCGACAAAGTGCTCGATTATTTCAAAGCCGCGAGTCGGTAGTTGACACAACTTTACACAACCTTCACACATCCTTGACACAAGGTTTTTGTCGCGTTGATTCGCCATTGTGTACGTTCCCACGAAGACTTCCTCGATCACTTCTGATCAAG
>CAZEZV010000027.1:0-22766 GCA_964516725.1 uncultured Phycisphaeraceae bacterium | reverse complement strand
TGGTGCTGATCTGCGAGGTCGTCGGGAAGCACAGCGAAAAGAACGGCCAGCGACTCGCGATCGCGGCGATTGTGATTTCGTCGCTGCCGGTGGGCTTTGCGATCCTGCAACTCATGGCGTGGACGCACACGAACTTGATTGTTGTGACGCCGGTGGGGGCAGGGCCGTAAGGGTTGTCGGTCTTCCGGCTCAGCCTGTGAGCATGCCGTCTGTATGAACATGAATTGGAGCAACACGTGAACGAACCTTCCAAGCACGCCACAGTGCACACACTCGCGGAGATGCAGGCGGACTTTCCGATGCCCCTGCTGTCGCGCCGGCGAATCATGGGCGAAAAGATGATGCTCTCGCACGTGCTGCTCGAACAGGGCTTCACGCTCGCGCCGCATTCGCACGAGAACGAGCAGTTCGTTATCATGGTCAAAGGGTTTGCGAGATTTGCCGTTGGTCAACCAGGGAGCGAGCGAACCATCGACCTGCGCGACGGACAGGTGCTGGTGCTGCCGCCATGGGTGCCGCACGGTGTTGAGGCGCTGGAGGCCTGTGAGATTCTGGACTTCTTCAGTCCGGTGAGCGCAACGACGGGGATTGATAAAAAATGAATAGGTGTTCGAAAAGTCGTGCCACCGACTGCTGCTCCGAGCGTTCGGTGGGATGCGTCGAGCGGCCGACGCAATGCACGACGCGTGTGAACTCACTGCCATCAGCGAGCAGCTCACCTTGTCGCACCGAGTGGAATTCTCCACCGACCGCTCAAAGCAGCAGTCGGTGGCACGGCTGCTCAGCGCATGCCGGCAGTCACAGCCGCGCCAGGTTTCACTTCAACGACTGCAGTTCCGGGAGTTGGCGTGAAGTCATTGCGCGTCGCGTCCATCGCTCGCGCGAGCTCGCGGGCGAGTGTGTCGATTTGCTGGGCGGTGTGCTGGGCGTTGACGACGACGCGGAAGTAGCGGTCCGCGGGGCCGCCTGGGTATTCGATGAGCGGCGCGAAAAGACCTTTGTCCATCAGACGCATGTGGATCAGTTCCTGACGCGGCGCGGGCGAGAGCGCGAAAGTGAAAATCGGCACGTCGGAAGGAGGCAGCGGCAGCCCTAAGAGAAACAACGCCTGCCGCATCGAGTTGATGTTGGTCCTCAGCGAATCCACAAGTGATGTGTCCGCATTGAGAATCCGCACGGCTTCCCGGCAGGCCTCGGCCATCGCGGGTGGCAGGGGTGTGCTGCTGCGATAGACCCATGCGGTGTCTTGGACGCGCTGGATGAACTGCCTGCGGCCCAGCACCGCGCCGCCATAGCAGCCAAGGCCTTTGGCGAGCGTTGTTGTGATGACAATTCGCGGGTCGTCAAGGTTGAAGTGATTCACGGCTCCGCGACCGCCCTTGCCCAGCACGCAGAAGCCGTGGCAGTCGTCGACGACCAGCGTCGCGCGATGCTTGGGGAGTGCGGCAAGCAATTCCGACAGCGGCGCGATCGCACCGTCCGCAGCGAAAACGCTGTCTGTCAGAATGGCGATGCCCTGGTCGGCGTATTGCTTCGCAAGCCACGCGGCGGATGAAGCCGAGAGATGTTCGTACTCAAAGACCTGCATCCCCGCACCGATCGCGGCATGCCGGAGCGATCGATGCGAGTGCGAGTCGATAAGCGCAACGCGGTGCGTCAGCGCGAGCGTCTGCATCGCCATGAAGTTCGCCGTGTAACCTTCCGCGGACAAAATCGCGGCTTCCTGCTCCATGAAGGCAGCGAGTTCGGCTTCCAGCGACTCATGGCTCAGGCTGTTGCCGGTGGTTTCGCGCGAGGCGGTGGTCGAGAGGCCGAGCCGTCGCGCGGCGTCGGTCAGCGCGGCGATGACGCGAGGATGAGCACCCAAGCCAAGGTAATTGCAGCCTGCGAACGCGACAAGATCGCGCCCGCGAAGGCGGATCGAGGTCGGAGTCTGAGATTCAATGTGTAATCGAGCCATCGTGCCAATCCATCGGCTTGAAGTGCGAATCGTCCGTGATAATTGATGGAGAGTAGCCGGGCTATTGTGCGAGCGAGTCGGCGATGCGCTTTCTCAGGTGTGCGTCATCGCCCGCAAAGGTCGCGGCCTGCGTGAGTGCATCGGCAGCACCTGTCGTATTGCCTGTTTCAGTGCGAATCTTCGCGATGCTTAGGCACAAGTCGACGAGCTTCGAGGGGCGGGCGCGGGAGGCTTGTTCACACTCAAGAGCACGGGTCAAGGCGTACTCGTGCTTGTCGGTGTTTGCTGCTTCGCGGGCTTCCTGCGCCATAGTCTCCCATCGGGGAACCGCCCGATCGAGCGGTCCTCTGAGGTGCGTGTACGCCTCGACATATTCCTCGCGGAAGGTGAGGGCAAGGCCCAACTGGCCCGCCTTGCGGAGTTCGGTCGCGAGCGCGTCGGTGAGTTCAAAGAAAAGCAGATTGTCAGGGCTGTTGTTGTGTGCCGCGAATGTGCTGTAGTCATCGAGCAAAATGCCGACGCCCTCGTCGCGTCGGCCCGCCTCGCAGAGAGCACGTGCCAGGTTTCTTCGGGCACGCGGGGTGTACCAGTGCTGCTCCCCGAAGAGCTCGGAGGTCAGCGCGACGACTTCGGCATACAGATCAATCGCAATCTCGGGCACACCGTTGGCGAGATGCGCGGACGCCGCGCCGTTCAGGGTTTGAATCAGATCAGTCTTGCTGATCGGATTCGCGCTGCGAGCGCGTTCGAGGGCCGCAAGATAGATGGGGTATGCCTCCTTCTGCCGCTTGGTGGCGTCAAGAAAGTACCCAAGCCGCAACGCGTACGTATTGAGCTGCGGCGAGTGAATCGCCTCTGCGCGGGCGAGCGCATCTCGCACGAGAGCCTCGGCGGTTCGGTTGTCGCGGATACCCCGGTAGCTGACCGCCACGTTCTTTTCCGCGCTGATGGTGGACTCGTCGTTTTCGCCGAACACTTCAGCGCGGCGCGTCCACGCGCTGCAGTGATACTCGAGCGCCTCGCGGTACTGATTAAGGCTTCGCAGCGCAACGCCCACATTGTGCGTCGCAATCATGGTGAGGCGGTCCGTTGGTCCAAGCAACTCCATCGCGAGATTCTCGAAGGAGGTGTAGTAGGCCAGGCTCATCCGCGGGTTGCGGTGCGTTTCGTAGGCTAGGCCCAGGGCGTGGTGGGACCGCATGACTTCCAGCGAGCGCGGGCCGAAGGTCTTTTCCGCGCGGATTCTGGCCTCGTGGGCGAGTTCGAGCGCTGCATCGGTCTGCGCAATGTTCCGCATCGCTTCTGAGAGCGTGAGCAGCAGGCCGACCTCTTCGCCGGGCTGATTCGCAAGTTCGCCCGCGCGAAGCCGTGCCGAAGCCCGCTCGAGCAGTTCCTTCAGCGTGACGGCTCGTTCGCCTTCCTGCAGGTTGTCTATCTCACTCAACAAACTGGTAAGAAACGCAGAAGTGCTCTGGTGCTGCTCGCCCTTCGTGAGCGCTTCGCGCAGCGCGGCTTCGACTTCGCTGGACTTCTGTTTGATCTCCACTTGAGCGTCGGCGAGCGCATCGCGTTCCTTCGCGAGTGTGAAGGCGAGAAGTGTCGCCGCGCCGGCGAAGAGCAAAATGCCAACAAGCCCCGCTGCGGCGATCACACTCGCCGCGCGGTGGCGGCGCACGAGGCTGCGAAGTTGGTAGCCAAGGCTCGGCGCAACTGCGATGACAGTTTCGCCCGCGAGGAATCTGCGGAGGTCGCTGGCAAAGGCGTCCATGCTCTGATAACGCTCAGATGGCGATTTGCGAAGGGCTTTGAGAACTATTGCTTCGAGCTCGCGCGGAAGTTCAGGGTTGATTGCGCGTGGTGAGGTGGGATCAGAGGATCGAATCGCGTCAAACAGCGGCCCAATACCCCGGCCAGAGTCAAACGGTTCACGCTTCGTGAGCAGTCGATACAGCACAGCACCCAGTGAAAAAATGTCGCTGCGCGTGTCGATTCCTTGCAGCCCGACCAAGCCGCCGGCGCCTTTTCTTCCAAATTCAGCCGACAGTGAAGGGGTTGAAACACCAACAGCTTCCGGCGAGGCGTAGGCGGGTGTACCGACAAAGCCTGTCGTGCGGCTGATGGTGAGCGATGGCCCCGTTGGCCGTGCAAGGCCAAAGTCGAGCACACGGGCGCGCCCCGTAGAGTCAACAAGAATGTTGCTGGGCTTGAGGTCGCGATGCATCACGCCGCGCTGATGAGCGAAGGCGACCGCATCGCAGACTTGCACAAACACCGGCACCATGTCCCGCCAGCGAGAGGCGGTATCGGCCCATTGATCAATTGCCACTCCGTCCACCCACTCCATGAGCAGCAGTTCGTGCGAGCCCACTTCGCCCGGCACTTCTTCCATGCCAATAACGCCCACGATGCCCGGATGGTCCAAGGATGCGACAAGACTGACCTCGCGGTGGAAACGGGCGCGGCTCGCATCGCTCGCGTGGACGCCCGCGGCGAGCCGCTTGATCGCGATCAGGCGATTGGTGCCGGGCTGGCGGGCTTTGTACACGATGCCCTGCCCGCCGCGGCCAGCCTCGGCGAGCAGTTCGTACCGCCCGAGCTTGCCCAATGCCGTCGTGCTGGTTGTCGCGGCGCGGGCGATATCGAGCCAGCGATTCTCGGTTGCGTCGTCAAAGCCAAATGCGGACCGAAAGGCGTCGCGCGACTTGTCGGAGTCGCTTGAGTTCGCTATGGAGGATCTGGGTTCGTCAACCACCAAGTTCGTCCTCTTCTTGAATCTGCCTCGCGATGATTTCTTCCAAGCGCTGCTTCGCTCGCGTCCGCACTTTGTAAATTGCCTGATCCGTCATCGAGAACATGGACTGCAAGTCCGTCACGCTCTTGCCCGCCAGGCACGCCTCGAACACTTTCACGCTCTGCAAGTCAAAAGTCTGCTTGAGCTCGTCCAGCGCAAGCCGATAGTGATGGGCCACCCATTCCCGCTCCCACGTGGATTCCAAGTTTCCATCCTGCAATCCAGATTCAACCGTCAAGTCTGTTTCCTCATCAAGAGATAGCGGCGAATCCGCGCCATTTGGACGGCGTCCACTTCCTTTGACGAGCAAAATTGCGTTTCGAGCGCAGCGGAACAAGTAATCCCGGAATCTCCCCTTGGAGCGATCATACTGAAATCGCGGCATCGATCTGAATAGACTCGTCAAGACTGCTTGAGCAACGTCTTCCGCGTCCGCCTGCTGTAAGCGACCGCCCGTAGAGGACTTGCAAAACCTGACCAGCAGATCGCGATATCGCGACTCAAATTCTCTCCACGCCGCGACGTCTTCCGGATTCTTGACTCTTGAAAGCAGTGAAGCGTTTGTCAGCGAGGAATGTGTGGGTTTCGCTGACATTGTGTCTCAGATTTTATCGCATAAGGGGTGGTTCGCAAGAAAAAAGCCAGTGTTCACCGGGCGCGTGAATTTGGGGAACGACGCGCTAAACAGCGCATTATTTTCCTTTTATCGTAGACTCATGGGAACTAGAGGCTAGGCTTTTCGGACTGAGAAGTAAGCATGGCATCCTCTGTAGAGGTGGTTTTAACAGGGTACCACTCGTCACGAGCTGACGGGCTTCAGGTCGGTCTGCTCCAGCAATTAGCTTGTCTATAAGCCACATCAGGCGGTGAGCGGCGGGATTGAGGTGGGTTCGGGGGTTCGGGGGTTCTGCGGGGTTGGGATTCGGAGGTCGGGGGATGGGGGGTTCGGGGGTCGGCGGGGAATTGTCGTTGGCGGCTGAGCCATGCGCGTTCTGAGCGACGCATGGCGGGGACACGGTGGCCAACCCGTTCCATTTTGATTTGTTGCACACGGTTTTGGCTCGTTTCGGGCCAAAGGAGTTGCGCATGTTTTATGACTCGAAAGCCCGAAGGGCTGTCACTTGGTTCTTCATCGCATTGCTGGCCTTGGTGATCGCACCAGCCACACAAACGCTCGCACAAGTCGCGCCACCCCTCGGTGCCGGGCTTGCTGGCGTGTCCGACTGGGGCCGGTCCCATGAGTTTGCAAATATTTTCCGCACCTCTCGCCCGTGGGGTTCGCCCACAGATCCGTGGCTTGGAGCTGAATCGATCGCGCTAGACGCGAACGGTTGGCCCATGCAGGACGCGGGCGTGGTTGTCATGTGTTGTCAGCCGCCCAATCAGAACTTGCACGGCGTCTACCGAGTTTCGTTCCACTGCAACACAACGCCGGAGATCCGCCCGCTGGTCCACACCGGAACGATCCGCAACGTGTCCCGCGACGCACAGACAGGTATCGTCACGGCGGAGTTGGTCGTGCCTCCCAATCCGGTCGATATCATGATCGGCTTCTTCGGGACGCAGGGCGGCGTGCGCGACGTCAAGATCATGAGGCCCGGCACCGCTGACGGGCAACAGTTCACAAACGCGTTCTTGGAACACAACGCCCGATTCAATGTGCTCCGATTCATGGATTGGACGCGCACAAACAACAACCAAATCTCGCAGTGGTCGCAGCGCAATCGCCCCGAGAGTGGGACGTATCGCGACGGTTCGGGCGTGCCCTACGAAGTCTGCATCGATCTTTGCAACACGCTGGGCAAGGACTACTGGCTCAATGTGCCTCACTTGGCTGACGAAAACTTCGTTCGCCAACTGGCAAGGCTCGTCCGCGATCGCTTGAATCCCGAGTTGCATGTGTACGTCGAGTACAGCAACGAAACGTGGAACTTCATGTTCGAGCAGAGTGACTGGCTGTACGAGCAAGCCGTGGCAGAGGCCGCGAACACGAACAGCGATCTTGAATATGACGGCACCACCGACGAGAACAAGCTGCGTTGGCGCCTGCACGCACGCAAGACCGTGGAGTTGAGCCGGATTTTCGCTGAGGAGTTTCCGCCCGGGTCGATGAACGGGCGCGTGCGAGTCGTGCTCGCGGGCCAGTTCCTTCGTGGCGACATGTGGGACATCATGGTCAACTACATCGAGGCGATCCACGGAGCGCCCGCAAACTTCATTTACTCGCTCGCCGGCGCACCATACTTCTCAATCGGCGGCATCGACGACGTACGCACAGACCTCTCGCCGGATGAGGTGCTTGTCTCCATGCAGCAGAGTCTGAACAACTTCATCGGCAGCGTTCACATGGAGCGTCTGTCGGCGCTGACAACCTGGCACAACCTCGCGCCGATGTCCGCGTACGAGGGCGGGCCGGACACCGCAGGCCCAAACAACCTCGAAGCCAAGCGAGCGGCGTTCTACCGCGAAGAAATGCGGGTCATGTGTACCCAGTATCTCGAGTCGTGGTTCGCCGCGGGCGGCGGGCAGTTTCAATGGTTTGTATCCGGCGCAACGAGCTGGATCACGCCCTTCGGTGCGTACTCGCTCACCGAAGTGATGAGCGATCAGAACACGCCCAAGATTCGCGCAGTGGACGCGCTCGTCAACGCGCCGCACCCGCAGTTGTCGATCGGCACCCTTGCGCCGGGCACAATCGACCTGCGCAAGCACATCCGCCGCGACCCGGACTGGGAAACTCGCCCGATGCCGCTGCTGGGCCCGGGTTCGCAGGTGGATTATCTCGTTCGAGCGAACGAAACGGACGACTACACGCTGCGATTGGACGCCGCGGGCTTTGCGGAGATGTCGTACGTCAGCGTGTTCGTGAACGGTGCGTTGCAGACCACGATCCTAATTCCCCGCACGGGCGATTCGGTCAATCGCGTGTACGGCACGACTGCGCCGGTCTCGCTCCGCCTCACACACGGCCTGAACGTCGTCCGGCTGCGTCCCATCAACGCAAACTACCAGTTCCACATGCGAACCGCGAGGATTGACGTCGAGTGTGACTCGATCGACTTCAACAACGACACCTCGATCTTTGACCCGACCGACATCGAGGCCTTCCTGTCCAGGTATTCGGAAGGGCCTTGCATCCCGGGCTGGGCGACATGCAACGACATCGACTTCAACAACGACAGCTCGATCTTTGATCCGCAGGACATCGAAGCGTTCCTGCGGGTGTATAGCGAAGGGCCGTGCGTTCCGTAAAGTCGCTGGTTGATCGACCCGGACCTTTGCTCGAAGACTCGCTTAGGTCCGGCGATCTCAACAGGTGTTTTTCACGAAGGATTGGCATAAGATACTCCTCCCAGTGGGCGCGCATGAGGCGAGCTCCCGGGAGGAGTCTTTGTTTTCATGCCCCACATCATCACAGAACCCTGCATCGGTACCAAGGACACAAGCTGCGTCAACGTGTGCCCCGTGGACTGCATCCACCCCACCAAGAACGAGCCGGACTTCGGCAAGGCCGACCAGTTGTTTATCGATCCCGACACCTGCATCGACTGCGCGCTGTGCGTGGACGAGTGCCCCGTCAAGGCGATCTATCAGCAGGAAGACGTGCCCAGCGAGTGGAACAAGTATGTTCAGGTCAATCTGGACTACTTCAAGAACAAGGGCTGAGCATCGATTTTGGGATGCGCGCTGGCTTGCGCCGATAACGCGGCGAAGTTTGTGCCTGTTTGGGGTATCGTGCTTTTTCAGAGAATTCGTGTCGCACTTGGCTCTGCTCTCTCGCTTCGCACCGGATGTTGTCGGCTTGTGTGTTTCAAGCAACAACACGACAGACCCGGAGTGATGCCATGCGAGCTTTGCTGCGTTTTCTCGGCGTGATTTCTATGTGTGCGACGGCGGCAATGGCCCAGGACGCAGGGCCGTGCATTTCCGTCCCGGACCCAAACGGACCGGGCGAAGATGATCCTTCCACAATCGTTGCGCCAAGCTATTCGTTCCCCGATACAGGCGGGTCGCACATCATCTGGGGCGGCGGACCGCCCGTTCACGATGTCTGCGGGGTGAACCGCTATCAGGTCAACACCGCCGACGGTGTCGACACCATTACGAGCGTCTCCGTGCAGTGGTACGACAACGCTGCGATTGGGCAGCCAGGGCGCATCGCGATCTGGCAGGCCAGCGGGGGAGTCTTCACGAATGCGAATCTTGTGCATGTGCAGAATGTGACAGTGCAAAGCAACACACTGGGCACGTACAACACATACCAATTGTCGGTGCCGGTCACGGTGTACGGCGCGTTCTACGTGGGCTTCAGCACTTCGACGGACCCGGTCTTTACCGCGTTCTTTCTGCCCGGGCGTCCGGCGCTCAATTACGTGCGTGGCACGTCCTTCTTCATCGAAGGTCCCGCAGGCATGAACCTTGCGGACCTTCCTGCGTTGGATGTCCAAGATGTCGCTGATGCTTCGTCCTTCGGTGCCTCCCACTTCCTGATCCGAGCGAACGCCGGTTCGAGCGGGTACACGTACCAAGGCGAACTCAAGAGCGCCGGCAATGCGTACACCGGCTCCGCGGATATGCGGTTCCAGCACTTCCGCACGCCTACCGGCGCCACCGCGATGGATGCGAATCCGGTGGAGATCAGCGGCATCAACGTGGTTGACGGCAAGTTCACCGTCAACATCCCGGCTGACCCGCGAGTGTTTGTGGATGTGACGACCGACACGTACCTCGAAGTCTCAGTCCGCACATCGCTCGGCGGGCCATACACCACGCTCTCGCCTCGTCAGCGAATGACCTCAACCCCGACAGCGTTCGCAGCAACGTATGCGAACACCGTCGGCAGCGTGCCATGGACAGCGATGACGGGCGCGCCCGACCTGAACGGGCGCCTCCAGATTCGCGGTGCCAACACAGGCGAGACGCCCGGTACGTGGCTGTCGTCGCCCAGCAACAACCCCGTTCAGCGAGCCTTCATCGGCATGCAGAACGAAAACAACGTAGGCTTCTACGGCCCGAGCATCGGTTGGGGCTTGACTATGAACACTCAAACCGGCTACGTCGGTCTCGGCACGCAAACGCCGATCACAGGCGCAAGCAAGTTTGACATCAACACCAACGCCGCGAGCGGTGGTTACGGCGGCATGTACATGGTCGCTCAGCCCGGCGGGTGGCCGTTCTATGGCTTCAACACTGGCACCGGCGCTTCCTGGATGTACTACCGCGGGACCGACAACACCTGGCGTGTGTACAACGCGGGCGAACAACTCGTCCTCACGAGCGGAGGGCTCTTGTCCGTGGGAACCGGCGTTGCATCCTCTGCCGGCTATCGCCTCGAACTTCCCAACAATGCTGGTCCGAGCGGTCAAGGCCGCGCGAACGCGTGGGTGACGTACTCAAGCCGCGAGTACAAGGACAACATCAAGACCCTTGAAAACCCGCTCGATACGATCGATCGTCTGCGCGGCGTGACCTTCGACTGGCGCAACCAGAACGCCGACGGCTCGCAGACGCACGACATCGGCTTCATCGCCGAGGAAATCGCCGATGTGCTGCCGCAACTCGTGACGCGGACTGCGGACGGCAAGGCGACGGGCTTGGATTACGGGCGTGTCGTGCCTGTTGCGGTCGAAGCGATCAAGGCGCAGCGGAAGGAAATCGCAGACCTCAAGGCGCGGCTGGACGCCATCGAGGCCGCGATGAGCAAGTTGCAGAAGTAACGTCGAACACACACAAAGCAATCGTGCCACCGACTACGGCCTTGCGTAGTCGGTGTTTTTCATTGAGTTCATTGCATCAAAACGCTCGCCCAACGACGCTGTCTGCCATCACCCGCAGCAGCTCCTTTGCCGGCGAGTCCTGAATCATCGTCAACTCCTGCTTCGCATGATCCACAAACTTCGCCGCAGACGCTCGGCTTGCTGAAATCGAGTGTGTGGTCTCGAGCGCAGCGACCAACTCCTGCTGCGCAACATGCCGTACATCGCCGCTCGCGTGCTCGAGCAGCATCAGCGTCTGCCCACGTTGATGAGGTGACGCATTCGCCAAGTGATGAATGACGGGCAGGGTCATCTTGCCCTTTTCAACATCCTTGTGGACTGACTTCCCAACCACGTTCTCCTTGCCAACAAGATCAAGCAAGTCGTCTTGAATCTGGAACGCGATTCCAAGGCACCGCCCGAATCTCGCCATCGCATGACGAACTGCATCATTCGACTTTGCCGAAGCATCACCCGAATAACTCGCCAGCACCCCCAGTTCCGCACCCGTCGCGATCAACTCCGCCGTCTTGCGAGCAACGATTTCGTAGTACGTCGGCTCATCCACCGAAAAATCGTCGCGGTGATGCAACTGCATCAATTCACCCGCCGCCGTCACCATGCTGGCCCGCCCCACAGCCAGCGCCGCGGCATTCGTTGGCAACGTCGAGCACAGGTGATACGCCGCGGCGAAGAGATAGTCGCCAAGGATCACTGCGGCTTCGTTTCCACGAAGTTTGTTCACGGTGCGTCCACGCCGGCGCGTGTCGGCTTCGTCGAGCACGTCGTCATGCACGAGCGTCGCCATGTGCACCATCTCGAGCACCGCGCCCATGACGTAGTGATCGTGCTTCAAGAGTTGGTCATAGTCGGCTGGTGCGGTCTGCGTGATGCGAGGGTGCGCCGCAAGGCCCACAGCGATGACGAGCGAGGGCCGGAGCATTTTGCCCCGGTAGTGCTCGATGTGCTTCACCAGATCAGTGACCGGCGGCAGGTCGCTGGCGAGTTGATGATCGAAGACTTCCTCCACGCGCGTCAGAGCGTGTGCGACAGTGGTCGCGAGGGGGAGAAGGTGGTGGGGGAGGTCAAGCACGCCCTGCATGTATGATTGTAAGAACCCGGAGTGACGGCGAGCGAGCAATCTTTGAATGCTGCGAGAAACCGACCATCACTTTGAACGCAGAGGAAAACCGAGCGAAGAAGGAGAGAACGGAGGCGTACTCAGAGTGGTAAAGAACACGAACACAATCTTCAATCTCTTTCTGCCTCCCTTCTTCCCTCTGTTTTCCTCTGCGTTCAAATTGATGGTCGGCACATTCAGTTGTTTCGACACTGCAAGTCAGCCGCTCGCTGACGCTTGGGGTTCTTAGAATGGTCCATGGACATCCGTTATTCATGGCGATTACTGCGCGCAGGAGAATTCCGCCTCGACGGCGGCTCAATGTTCGGCCTCATCCCTCGCACCGTGTGGTCGCGCAGTGTCGCCACCGACGACCGTGGCAGAATCCGCGTGCAGCACAACTGCCTCTTGCTCGAACGCAAGACCGACGTGCCGCTCGCGTCGAGCGGCGGAAAGGGCATTGGTTGGAGTACGGCGGCGGGCGGCGGCTGGCGCGGCGCAGCGCCGAAGTTGGTATTGCTCGAAGTCGGCACGGGCGACAAGCTTGATGCCAAGAGCCGCGACATCTTTGCGATGGATGGGCGCAGCATTCTCGACGCGCTCCACGAAGTTTCCTGCGATCCAAAGGACATCGGCGGCGTTGTGGTGACGCACCTGCACTTTGACCATGCTGGCGGGCTCACGCGAAGCGTGCGAACCGGCGAAACCCCCGACTGGGTCGGCAGCGCGAGCAGCATGGCCGGCGCGAGGCCCGATCACGCCGTCAAACGAACATTCCCAAACGCAGCCGTCTTCGCGCAAGCGAGAGAGTGGGACGATGCGCTCGCCAACCGCAGCGTGATGACACGCACGTACTTCAAGGATCACCTGCTCCCTATCAAAGAGCAACTCACGCTCGTCGATTCACCCGCGCCGTTCGAGCAATGGCGCACGCCCGACCGCGGCGAGTCTCCTCTCCTCACATTCGACCAACGCGCGACCGAAGTGATGCCCGGCATCTTCGTCTTCCGCGTGCCGGGCCACACGTGGGGGCAGCAGGCGATGATGTTCAGGGACGAATCAGGCCAGACCATCGTCTTCACGCCAGACGTCCTGCCCACCGCAGACCACCTCGGCGCTGCGTATAGCCTGGGCTATGACGTTGAGCCCTACACCAGCATGATCAGCAAGGCGTGGTTTTTGTCGCACGCTGCGGATAAGAATTGGACGCTGGTGCTGGATCACGAAGCGGGCAACCCGGTGCGGCGGGTCAAGAAGAATGACAAGGGGTGGTTTGACTTGGAGGAGTGATACCAGTTCTGTTCAATATCTGCACGTGCAGACCGGCTGGGATGCTTTCGCCGCAACGCGGCGACCCACGGCTGTGCTCCTTGACGGCTTCGCCGTCGAAAGCCAGCACGCGCGTATGGCCCGCAGAACTCGTATGATCACTTCGTCTTCAGCACCGCTTCCGCGCGTTCCAGGGCTTCCTTGGTCATCTTGATGTCGCCATCGATCTTGTACGACATCGCCGCCTCGTACGCCATCTTGCGGGACTGAATAGCCGCCTTCAGGTCGTCGATCGACATCTGCGAGAGCAATTCGGTGTCCGCCGCGGCGCCGGCCTGAAGTGCCGCTTCGCCTTTGACGCTTGTGGTTTGAATGCCGCCAGATGGCGGCAGGCGTGAGATGCCCCACCAGGCGCCGAGGATGGCGAGGATTCCAAGCCCAGCGACCAGCGGGATTGCGACTTTCTTGTTGCTGAATATTTCCATGATTGCCCTGTAAAAAGAAAACGCGCCTGGCATGAATGCCTAGGCGCGGTATTGTTGGTGCGAAGTTGCTCTGCGTTAGCGGGCGGGTACGAAGTTCCAATCCGCCGAGTCCGCACGGTTGCTCCACTGACGCATGTCACGGAGCTGCTCAATCGTCTGCATCTTGACGCTCGCATCGAACTTCACAGTCACAGCCTGCGCCGATGCGCTGGGGGTGCCTGCGCCGCGGCGCTTGCAGCCGTAACGGAAGTCGACGTTGCCCCATGTGGAAGGCACTGCATTGGGGTTGTACGCGTTGGACGCGTTCCAACCACCGCCCAACGAGTAGGCTTGGCGCCAACTGCCGTGGCCAGTCGGATGTGGTCTTGGCGGCTTGGCGAGCCAGTAGCCCGGGAAGAACTTACCACTGCCTGGAGTGTTTGGATCGGTTCCGCCATAGCCCCAGAATGCAGTTCCCGACACGTCACCGCCACGCGTTGATGTGAACTCGACAAGCGACGATGGGTTTCGCACGTCAGTTGCCAACGAAACATAAAAAGGGCCGCCAGACACCGTGGGATTCAACCTTGCCGGGTAGGCTTCTTCGCCGCCCCAAGTGTCGTCGATGCCATTGCCGCCGCCCGGGCCGGTGTCCGGTGGTTGACCGCGGAACCCGCCGTGCTGGAGTGAGCCACCGATGTAAATGCCGTTGTAGCCGAGCGTCGGGTGCCACGCCAATGCAGCGGCATACGAAGTATCGCCATAGCGAGTGATGCGCTGTCCGTCCGGCGGCTGGCCCATGGAGCGTGTGCGGAAGTCGCGCAGAGTCGACATGTCCATCTGGAACGTCGCGTGATCGACATTGGAATACATGATGTAGTGCCAGCCCCACACCTTTGTGATTGAGCCTTCCATGCGTGCACCAGCGGTCCACGGATCGGGCGGATACAAGCCGTTGCGGGCTTCGGGAGGCGTGTGGTTCCAGCCCCAGTGCGGAGCGGCGGGCATGACTTTGTCGCGGCTGTCGGTGTAATAGCTCGCGAACATGATCGCCTGGTTGTGGCCCAGGGCTTGTTCCTTGAGCGTCTTGCCCATTTCACGAGCGCACGCCAAGCTTGGGAGCAGCAGCCCGATCAGCAGCGCAATCACCGCGATGACCACCAGCAACTCAATCAATGTAAATGCACGGCGAGACTGACCGGAGAGAACACCTGCCATTGCAAACTCCTTGCCTTTGAACTTGTGGGAACTCGAACGAAACTCCCAACCGCCAACACGACCCGCAGGCACACATCCGCGAACGGACACACTTGACCACACAACACGATGTCCCCACGCCGGGATGACTTTGGAACAAGTCTCCGGCACACAAAAACCATATGTCGCACCAACCGACCCGCCGCGCTGAATTTCGGGCAGTGCGAGCAAATCAACACAATAATGCGAGCGATCCCAAAGAGTGGAAACGCCCCTCCGCGACTCCTCCAGCATACCGGATTTGTGAAAAAGCACAAGGGCGGATACCGGAAAAAGGCACGAAAGTTGGGGGGTTGTTCGTGAATGGAGGCGGGTTGTTTCAGGGGATTTTTGTGTGGCAGCGGCGCGGCTTGGTCTCACCGGGGAAAAGGCATAGGTCTCATAGGACCTATGAGACCTATAAGTCTTTGATTAAGGCTGTCTTGCAGCACAGAGCGACGGTGTGCGCGAAAAGAAGCCACTCCCTGACGGTCGGGCTGCATGCTGGAGCTTTACGCCGCGATCACGCGATTTCGACCGGCGTGCTTTGCCCGATAGAGCGCGGCGTCGGCGAGTTCGATGATGTGCTTGGGTGTCGGAGCGCCCGGGCGGGGTGCGGTCACAAAGCCGGCACTGATGGTCAGGCGGATGTCATCCGGCGATGCGCTCTGGACTGACGCACGCAGCGACTCGGCGATTTTCTGGGCCTCTTCCATGCCGCAGTCATTGCACAGAGCGGCGAACTCTTCGCCGCCGATGCGGGCGAGGATGCCTTTGCCGTCGAGGGTCTTGGCCATTGCTTGTGCGGCGAGACGGAGGACTTCGTCGCCCCGCTGGTGGCCGCAGCGATCGTTGATCGACTTGAAGTGATCGATGTCCAGGAGCAAGAGCGAGTAGCCGCCTTCGCCTGCTTGGCAGCGCGTGTGGCTGTCTTCGAGGAGGTCGTCGAAGGCGGAGCGGTTGAGGATGCCGGTGAGTCTGTCGGAGCGTGCGTCGGCGATGAGCTTTTCCTGCTCGTGGGCAAGGACATCCATGAGGTGATCGTTGATTGGGTCTGCAGCTTGCCGCCTTGACTTGGCGACGGCGATGTTGTCGCGCACGCGCTGGTGGAAGACTTTTCTGCTCTGGAGTTCTGTCGGTGTGAGCAGATCGATGCAGCCCGCGCGGGCGAGGGCTGCGAACTCGTTGACGTCCTGAGCCGCGCTGATGCCGATGGCGGGCGGGCGCGTTGCGGCGTTGGTGAGTTCGAGGCAGTCCGCGGCATGTCCGTCGTCGAGCGAGCCGCAGACGATGACGCAGTCAAACTCGACGGCTTTGAGCCAGCGGTTGGCGAGGTCAACGCTGTCGACAAAGAGCGGCGCGAAGGATGGAGCGCAGCCCAGCAGCGAGCGCAGAATGCGGGAGGCCAGCTCGCCGCGCTTTGCGACGACGAGAATGCGCTCAAGGCGAGGCTTGACGGGAGCAGACTTCGCGTTGTCGCACAGTTGCATGAGCAGTTCGCCGACCTGGCCGCAATCAGCAGGGAGCGTGATGAGGTCGCAGGCTGGGTCAGTGAAGTTGCCCGGCGGTGGGAGGCACGCGTCGCGCTCGTTGAGGAACGTGACGAGCGCAGGGGCGCCGTGACCGATCGAAGCGACGAGGCGACCGGTCGCGGCGGATGCGGGTAACGAGGTGACAATGACATCCGGTGCGAGCGTTGTGAGCAAGGTCTGAAGATTCGTTTTCTGGCCGCCTTCGACGGACACGCACGTCACGAAAGGGTGCGCCGATAGCGACGCCGCGATTGATCTTGCGTCATGCGTGACGAGAACTCTGAGCCCAGGAGCACGGTTGCCATAGCAACTTGCTTGCACACGATTGCTTGTAGCCTGAACGGGTGAATTTCCGAGAACTGCCATGCTCTTTTCCTCTCAGGTGAAGACCTAGGTCTGCCTGCCTCAACACAGAATTGGCGGTACGACATGCCAAGTTCGTGTTGTACCAATAAGTCGTTTCGCGCAACAGGCAGCTTGATCCGGAGGGAAAGAAAATGCGATTTTGTTGTTATTGGGCTGGCGAACAGTCGGTGTCTCGCTGGGAAAAAGGGGCGCGGCAAAAAGATGCCCTTTCCCGGCATTTGCAACACTGCACGCATTCGGAAAGTGTCAACGCTGATCGCGAGTGGCTTTGGTTGCCTTCGTCAGTGCATCTTTGAGGATGATCGCAACCGGGCCCATGTTGTACTCGCGTTGGTTTTGAGCAACCAGACTTCGCACGTTGTCAATCTCGGTTGCAATTTGTTGCTGCACAGTTTGCCCATTGATGTCAGGAGCGGCGCAGACTTCGTTGAGGCGACGCAGCAAGCGAGCGGCGGCGGACAGGGATCGTATTTCGTGAATCCAGGGGTCAGTTGGAATTGTCTTTGAAGCCCAGTAGGCTTCGGACTCTGCGAGCAGTGACTCTGCGCGAGCTGGATCGCCCGCGCGAATGTACCAGAGCGCGAGTGAGGGAGAGAGCATCTCAGAAGAGACTGTGCTCGCTTCGTGCTTGGACTTGAATCTGGCTTGAATGTCTTCGACGACGTTGATGCGTTCCTTCCAGATCGTGTCAAGTTGTTCGGGTGACTCGAAGACCGTCGGGCCGTGCGCCCATTCGTAGATCCACAGGCTTGTCAGGACTTCCGCAGCTAGCCCGTCGTTGATAGCCCGTGGAAACTTCAGCATTTCTGCGGCGAGTCTGTCGGTCGCAAGGGATTTCCACTTGATTTCTTCCTCGACGCGGGCTTGGGCAATATCCGCGGCGAACTTGTGCTCTCGAGCGATTTCTTCAGCCCGAAGGGCACTGGTCCAACCGAAGATTCCTGCCGTTACGAGAGAGACGAACACGCAGGACAACGCAATGGTGAGCGGCCGTCGCCTGAGCAGCAAGCGAGCGCGGCGAGCGATCCCGGGCCTCTGCCATTCGATGGGCTTGAACGTAAGCCACGCGTCGAGGTCGGCGGCGAGGTTGTCTGCGGAGGAGTGCCGATCTGCGGGGTGATGTGAGAGCGCTCGCAGGATGATCTGGGAAAGCTGCGGGCACAAGCCAGACTTGGCGAGCGCCAAGTCCAGTTCGTGCTTGGGTGCGCCTTCGCTCAGCGAGGCGATGGCGTCAAGCCTCGACATGCCGTTGGGAGAGGTGCCCACGAAGATCCAGAACATGATTGCGCCAAGCGAGTAGATGTCCGCTGCGGGCGAATCTGCGCTCTGTTCGAGGTTGAACTGCTCTGGCGCCATGAAGGCGAGCGTGCCGCCGACTGACGCGGAACCGGGTGATGAGGAAACGCCGGTGTCGCGTGTACGGGATGCGCCGAAGTCGACGATTTTGACCTGACCTTGAGGAGTCACGAGCACGTTCGCGGGCTTGAGGTCGCGGTGCCAGATGCCCGCGGCGTGAATCGAGGCAAGGGCGGACGCGATATCTCGGATGAGCTTGATGACTAGCCGTGTGTCGGTTTGTCGGCCTCGCGCCAAGAGCCAGGATTCAAGCGTTTCGCTGGGCACGTGCTCCTGCACGATGTACGCGATCGTGCCCTCCTTGCCCACGTCGAGCACGCGAATGACGCCGTGATGCTGAATCGACCGAGCCTTGCGGGCCTCGGCGACGGTTCGCTCGAACAACTCCGGATCAACCTCGTCTCGCTGAAAGATCTTGATCGCGACGCGGTTGGAGTGCGAGCTTTCGCTGAGCAATCGATCCTCTGCCTCGACGACAGAGGAGTTTGCTCCCTGGCCGATCACGCGCCGGACGACGTATCGGGGCTTGCCGTCTTCGAGTAGCGGGCCGATGTCTGTCGGCAGTGCCGACTTGGAGGCGTGCGATGACTTCGAAAGGCTGACATCAGGCGAGCCCATCAACTGATCGAGACAGAGAGCGAGATCGATGGCGCTGGCAAGCTCGGGGTGACGCTCACGCTCCACAGCAGCTCGGCGGCTGCGCTCCTCAGCGTTGGCGTGGTATCGGCCGACGCAGACGCCGATCGCGGCGTCGAGCGCCAACTCGCGTGAGGGAAGACTTGGGACGGCGCGCAGGTAGTCAGAGAGTGAGATGTCCATTCCGGCATTGCGTCGACGGCGGCCATCCTCAAATATCGTCGCGGCGAGCTCGGAATCAGACGCCTGCGATGACTGAATGAGCAACTCAAGCGATGGAAGTCGCTGAAATGCCTGCGCGTTGGTCATCTCGCCGACCGGTTCGTCGACACTTGTTTGATTGCCCCTCATCGCGGGTATCCCTCTAGCCAGTCCTTACATCATACAATCTTGAACAAATATGAGCAGTTACACCTGATCCGGGGGCACTGTGTCGCGGAACTTATTCATGATGCGATGCCACCTCATTCGCACGGCAGCGACGGACATCCCCAAGGCATTCGCCACGACTCGGTGCTGAGCGCCGCCGGTTCGCAGTTTGAGAATCTCGCTGTCGGTCTTGTCTAGTGTCGCGGCGAAGGCCTCGATAGCCGCAGTGGGTGGATTCGTGTTGCCGGGCAGTGACTTGACATCCCACCAATGCGGCGGTGGTTGCTTGCCTTTGCCTGCGCGAAGTGTTCGCTTGTAGTCGGAAGCTGCGGCAATCATGATTCGCTCAAGGATGTTGATGGGCGAACCGAGCCTCGTGACTGAGCCACGCACTGTTAGGACACTGTCAATTCGCCGCAGCACCGTGGCAAAGAAGTCGCTGGTGTTGAACATCGTGCGATTGGGCGTCG
Source organism: uncultured Phycisphaeraceae bacterium (assembly GCA_964516725.1). Lineage (GTDB taxonomy): Bacteria > Planctomycetota > Phycisphaerae > Phycisphaerales > UBA1924 > BJHL01. Next base: position 3,441 of record CAZEZV010000027.1, on the reverse strand, counting down.
TGGCAAACTGCTCGCGAAACCGCGCTCTGATCAAGGGCTCATAACGGCGCACGAACTGCACAAGGGCGTCACGATCGCCTGCCTGTACCTTGGCAATCAGTTCAGATTCGTTTTCCATCTCTTGTCTCCGAACGATGATGAATCAGTTCGAACTTCAAATTCTTCTTGCCATAAATAATCTTGGCAATAGAATAACTCTTGCGAAGCATGGATTCACGCTCAGCAAACTGGCCATGGATCGGCATGTCTGTTCGGGCGCCTCATTCTCGGCGCTCGGACCCGAAATCTATCGGAGTGCCGTCATCATGTTCAGCAAGAAATCATCGTCGGTTGTTGTTTCAACGCGCTCGCAGGGCGTCGTCGCGAGCTTCTGGGCCACTATTGCGGTCGTCGCGGCGGTGTTGCCCACGGTGTGCAACTCGCTTGGGTACCAGGCGAGCAACGCGGCGAACCAGGCAATGACCTGTGGACCGGTCGAAGATGCGTTGGAATATCTGCTGTGGCTGCTTCGAAATGTCTGATCGGATGTACTTTGGCTTCTGATTCTGAAGAGCTGACAGCAGCGAGCCTTGCACGGGCTGCGGGATTGGTCGCGTGCGATTCGATTGCAACAAACTGACAAGGGCGTGCCCCGGGTCCGCAAGGTCCCGGGTGTTTTTTTTACGAAGATTTAAGCGATTAAGTGCGTCTTTTGAGAGTTTTTTGCACCTTCGCAGAGGGAACCGCGAATTATGTCCGGACTCGCACGACTGACCAATGTCATTGACCGAATTGAATCTGCGGAGGCCTGATGACTCTTTGCGTGAAGTATCGCTCATTCCATCCCGCTCACTCTGCGGCGATCTTGCTGTTGGGGCTCGCTGGGGGTTGTAACACAACACCTCAGGCGAGCAATCTTGTTGCGGTGCCGCCGGTCGTTGTCGCTCCTGAAGGCGGGTTGGGGGAAGGACAAGTTCGCCAAGTCGGGGAGCAGCCGCTCGCGCCGCTGGTGCTTCACAATCCGGGCGATGTTGTTTGGACGACGGCGCATGCCGAGATCATCGATACTCGAACCATGCAATCGATGCCTGAGGTGTGTGATGTACCGCTCGAGAAAGTGCGGCGGGTGCGAGAGGTACTGCCGCCGCATGGGCAGGCTCCGCAGGCGGCGGGTGCTATGGAGGCGGTTGCTGGACCGCCGATCGGCGACATGATGGACGAGATTCGCACTCACCCTGAAGCGTTATGGGTCGGTCCGACGCAAACGGGTTGGAATCCACCCGATCCGACGATCGCGGTTGGGCCGAATCACATCGTGGCGACAGTCAATCAGACAATCGTGTTCTACACAAAGGCGGGTACTCAGCAGTTCATCACCGATTTGGGTAGCCCGGGCAACCCGGGGTTCTTTGAGCCCGAGGGCGCACAGAACTTTGTGTTTGATCCCAAGTGTTTTTACGATCACTTCGCGCAGCGGTTTGTCGTGATCTCGCCCGAGGTGTATGGGAACACTGACGAAGCGTGGATTGACATTGCGGTTTCTGATGACAGTGATCCAAACGGCGTGTGGTTTCGATATCGCACGAACGCTGTGATTGAAAGTTCGCCCGGCATTACGCACTGGTGGGACTATCCGGGCGCGGGGTATGACGCGCAGGCGTATTACGTCACGTCGAACTTGTTTGGCCTGAGCGATGGGGCCGGCTGGGGCGGCGTTGGCTATCGCGTGTTCAACAAGGCCCCGATGTTGACGGGTCTGCCGGTGACGTTCGCCACGCTGCGCGATGGCAACGCGGCGTCTGTGCAAGTTGCGCAGCACTTTGGGAGCAACATCGCGCCGTTCTTTGTGTCGGTCAATTCTTCGACAAGTCTCAAGGTGCAGGCGATCACGAACCCGCTGACGGCCCCAACGCTCGTTCAGCGCACGGTGACCGTGCCGGGGCACGCCGGGCCTGGGGGGCCACCAACGCCGGGCGGCACTGCGGTCAGCACTGTTGACGCACGCATCTTCAACGTGTGCTGGCGCAACGGGATGCTGTATGCGACGCACAACATCAGCGTGACTGGCGATCGAACGCTTGCGCGTTGGTATCAAATGAACACAGGCACATGGCCAACGAGCGGCGTGGTATCGCTCGTGCAATCGGGCGATATTGATCCGGGGCCGGGCATTCACTCCTTCTTCCCTGCGATCTATGCGAACGCGAACAACGACGTGGGCATGGTGGTCGGAACGTCGAGCGCGACCCAGAACATCGCGGTGGCGATCACGGGGCGCGATTCGGCAGACCCGACCGGGCGGATGGCTCTGCCGCAGATCATCAAGCTTGGCGAGTTCTCAGGCGGCGGGCGATGGGGCGACTATTACGACATCGCGGTTGATCCGCTCGACGACACGACGTTTTGGGTTGTCGGCGAGTACCGGCGCACTTCCAGCGGCTGGGCGAACTGGATCGCGAGTTTCACGATTGGCGAGTTCAGTCAGTTGCAGGGATATCCCGATCACGCTGGAGCCGTGATCGGCGAGACGCCAGTCACCCTCGACGTACTTGCGAACGACTTCAGCCGAAACGGATCGCTGCTGACGATACCGACATTCCAAGCAACCTCGCAGCGGGGCGGGTCGGTTGTGCGATCCATTGGAACAGGTCCGGGCGGACGAGATCAGTTGATCTACACGCCCCCCGCGGGCGTGCAAGCGACGGATAGTTTCACGTACACGCTGTTTGACGGCACGAACCAGCAGGTGGTTGCGGTCACGGCGGAAGTGTTCAACCCGGCGTTGTTCCGCGTGGGGGAGAGCATTCTCGTGACGGGCAGCGGCTTGGACGCACGCTACTACGACCTCACAGCGCCGGAAGTCCTGCCTGACTTTGCCACGCTCACGCCGTTCCTGAACACCACCGTCGCGGCGATCAACTTCGCGAGCACGAACGGCGTCTTCGCGAACTCTACACGCAGCGACAACGTCGGTGCCGTCTACACAGGCTACTTCTTTGCTCCGCTGACGTCGCTGTACACCTTCTACACCAGCTCTGACGATGGATCGGCGCTGTGGATTGGCGATCAGCGCATCGTCGAAAACGACGGCTTGCACGGCATGACCGAGCGCAGAGGCGCGATCGGTTTGCAGGCGGGTCATCACCCGATCCGCATCGAGTTCTTCGAGGGCGGCGGCGGCGCGGGCCTCATCGCAAGCCGACAGCAGTACGGATTCACAAAGGGCGTCATACCGGGCGCGAATCTCCGCCGCGGCAGACCCTGTGACGACATCGACTTCAACAACGATAACTCACTCTTCGATCCGCAGGACATCGACGCTTTCCTGAGCGTGTATTCAGAAGGATCGTGCATCCCCGCGACCGCGACGTGCAACGATATCGACTTCAACAACGACGGGTCGGTGTTTGATCCGTGCGATATCGATGCGTTCCTGCTCGTGTTCAGCGAAGGGCCTTGCAC
>CAZEZV010000026.1:0-22911 GCA_964516725.1 uncultured Phycisphaeraceae bacterium | reverse complement strand
CCAATTCTCCGCGGAGATCTCGACTGGATCGTCATGCGGTGTCTCGAGTAAGACCGCTCACGCCGCTTCAACACCACTGACGCGCTCGCCGCAGATCTTCAGTCGTTCCTCTGCGGCGATCCGGTGAGTGCCGTTCCGCCAAGCTCGCTATACCGTGCGAGAAAGTTCGCTTCGCGCAATCGAGTCCTCGTCACCGCAAGTGCATCGATTGTCGCCGCATTGCTCCTCGGAATCGCGGGAACCACCTACGGGATGTTCTCTGCCCGCGAAGCGCAGGTGACTGCTCAGCAAGACCGTGATCGCGCCGCCACGGTCCGCGACTTTCTCGCACAGACTTTTCAAGGCGTGTCACCTCACGTCGCGCGAGGCCGCGACACGCAACTGCTCGGTGCACTGATGGACAAGGCCGCCTCTCGCATCGAAGCGGGCGAACTGAAGAATAACGTGCAAGCCGAGCGCGAACTGCGTCTCGTGATTGCAAACGTCTACGTTGATATCGCCAGGTACGCCGACGCAAAGCGCATCATGCAGCCGGTCTCGGCGTCTGTAAGTTCCTCATGGCCATTGGACGAGTATGTGCGAGCGGCGTCGCTCTCCGCTCACGTTGCAACCGCAACCGATGATCTTGATGCCGCTGAGGCACAACTCGACGAAGCCCTTAAACGCGTTGAATCTCAATCCCCGCCCGACCCCCGAATGCAGACAGACTTGCTCTCGAAGTTAGGCGAAGTCGCAACCCGGCGAGGTCGATTTGATCTGGCCATTGCGTTGCACAAGCGGTCTCTCGCTGCCGCGAGAGAAGTTCTTCCGCGTGACGATGAACTCATCGCAACCAGCCTCGGCAATCTTGGTGGTGCACAGAAGCTGGGCGGGTTTGTTGGGGAAGCCTCGACGAGCTACGAGGAGGCGATGGCGATTCTTTCTCGCCCGCAGTGGTTCAACACCCCACAATTGGTCGAAGTGCTCAACTCACGCGCCGCGCTCCTTGTCGCCATGAACAAGCCAGACGACGCGGAGCGTGATATGCGTGACGCTGTCGCCGTGGCGAAACGCATCTTCCCGAATCCGCATCCCAAGATTTCCATCAGTCTCCACAACCTCGCGGGTGCGCTCTTTGCGAGAAGCAAGTTTGAAGACTGCCTTCCTCTCCTTGAAGAGGCACTCAGCATAGACCGCCAGTTGAACGGCACCGACTCGCCGACGACCATCAACACAATCGCCGCAATCGGCGCAACGCTCTCCAGCATGGGCCGCGTAGAGGAAGGCGTCGCTCGTACCCGTGAGGCGATTGCGTTGTACGAAAAGCGCTCGCCCTTGGGTTCATTTGAAGCCGCAGCAGCGCGCCCCAACCTCGCTTTGCAATTGCGTGCGCTCGGCAGACTGGATGAAGCTGTCGCCGAAGCGCAACTGGCAGTCACAGATCTCAAACGGCTTACGCCAGCCGACACGCCGTCAATTGTGAATGCCATTAGTGCGATCGGGACATGCTTGCGCGATGCGGGCAGACTTCAGGAGTCTGCCTCCGCGTTCCGCGAAGTGCTTTCACTCCGCGCACAACCCACGGAAGTCGCCGATGCCCAGGCAATGCTCGCAAGTGTCCTCGTCGAAATGAAAACGCCCGACGCGGGCGAGGAAGCGGAGAAAGCACTCCGCGAATGCCTCAAGACGCGCCTTGAACTTCAGCCGCAGAACACGCTCGGCATTGCGAGCGTGAAGGCCGCGTTGGGTCGTGCGATGGTCATGCAGCATCCCAGCACGCTTCAACACTTCCAAGAAGCCGAGGCATTTCTTGTGGAAGGCATCGCCGATATGCGAGCCAACGCCGCGAAGATTCCTGCTGGCGTTCGCGCGTCTCGCCTCAACAACGCAGCGCAAGCGCTTGTCACTCTGTACGAGTCTTGGGACAAAACGCATCCCAACACCGGCAAGGCCGATCTTGCCGCTAAGGCACGCAGCCAAGCCGCGGCGATCAAAGCGGACTTTGAACCGCCTGGTCATTGACAGCACTCGCACCAGCGCGGCGTGAATCGCCGAGATATCAAGCCCAGCAACGTGCTGGTCAGCACGACCAACGACAAAGCCGTGCCCAAGATCATTGACTTGGGCACTGCGAAGGCGACGACGGCTCGGTTGACTGAGAAAACGGTGGCCACTGAGTTCGGGCAGATGATCGGTACGCCCGAGTACATGAGTCCCGAGCAGGCTGGCGAACTCGACTGGATCGTGATGAACGCGTTGGAGAAAGTTCGCACGAGGCGCTACGAATCCGCAAGCGCGATGTTCTCACGCGGTCGTGTGCGATCGGTCGTCAACACTGCGCCCGGGCGCTTATCACTTGGTTTTGCCGTTCGCTTCGTGTTCAATCACCAACTGTTGTGTGCACGTTAGCGCGGGCTTCGAGTGAGGGTGTTCTGCGCTCTATCCCCCTTAACCAAACAGGCGCGAACGGACACGACCGCCATCCACGCCCGATATGCAATCAGAGAAACCGTTCGAGACGGTATTAGATTGGGAGGCATCGGCGCGTGCGAAGCGGTGCTGATGGCGCAAAGGCCCTTATTGCCCGCAGGGCGTGCAAGGCCCCTCGCTGTACATGACGAGGAAAGCATTGATATCGCAAGGATCAAACAGCGATGCATCGTTATTGAAGTCGATGTCGTTGCACGTCGCTGCTGCGGGGATGCACGGGCGCTCGGAATAGACGCTGAGGAACGCGTCGATGTCCTGCGGATCGAAGAATGAAGTATCGTTGTTAAAGTCGATCGAATCGCACTCGCCGTCTAGATCGAAACCGACGAACTTTCCGGCCTCGGCGGCGTTGAGATTGATCCAGCCGATGTTTTCGCCCCAGGCGTAGCCAAAAAGCCGGCGCGGCTGCGTGAGCGTGATGCGAGCCGCGCTTGATGCGCCAGCTGCGATGTGGCCGCCCGAGAAGTTGATCCATCCGACATTCTCGCCCCACGCCATGCCGGAGAGATTGCCTGTGACGACATCAATGTTGACGCCAAAGTCGGTTCCGGTTGTGTTGGCGTATGAAGAGCCGTTTGCGGGCGTGCCGTTGCCGAGGTTCATCCAGCCGATGTTTTCGCACCAGATGAAGCCGGACATGTAGCGGCCTGATTCATCGATGCGCACGCCTTGCTGCCCAACGGGATTGCCCGCGTCACGCCAGTTCATCCAGCCACAGTTCTCGCTCCAAGAAAACTTGTTGGTGAAATCGACGTTGGTTTGAGCGAGAGCGGGGGAGGAGAGAAATAGTGAGATCATGGCCAACTGGATGAATGACTTCTTCATGGTGGAGATCCTTTGAGTGTGTGTGTGAGTCAGTGCGAGTTCTTGACGAGAACCGGCTCGCTTTTGTGGAACGTCGGCAAAATGTCAGTTGTTGGCTTCGTAGCAGCTGGTCGGACTAGCTCCTCGGAATCATGCTTGCGGCAGGATGGCTTAGCAACATCCTGATCGCGCAAAACATGTGAAATCCTCCGCGATTCTGGCAAACGAGCCCTTCGACAAGCAATTGACGCACTGAAGGCAACCACCAATGGCACTTTTCTTCTCCATCCTTTCCACCTTGATTGGTTTGACAACGTCAGGCTTCTTAGCGATCATGCTGCTTGCCAGCGCTCCCAACAGCAAGCCGCCTGTATGGGCCGCGATCAAGGTCTGGCTGATCGCGATTGGACTGGTTGGTTTCATTGGGTTTGTCGGGGCGATCTGGTTCATGATCGTTCGCAAGCCTTTCTCGGCCGCGGCGATTGGGGCGGTACCAGCATTGTTTTGCATTGTCGCGCTCATCATCATGATCAGGACCCAGCAGTAGTCGAAAGCGAGTCACACACATGCCCAAACACATGACGATTCCTCCAGCGATCGCGGACCTGGGCTTTTCCATTGAAGTTCCCGACGGGTTCATTCATGCCGAACTGCCGCAGGCGGATGTCAACTTCGACGACCCGTCGCAATCGGCGCCGCTCGCGCTGTTCTCGTCGCAGGTTGCAATCGCCCTGATCACGATCGCGGCCCGTCCTGCTTACGAGACCGGCAGCGTGCTGCAGTGGATCAAGTACTTGTGCGACCACTACTGGATCGATATCAAGTCGTTCAAGACAGGTGCGACCACGGGAGCGAACAAGCACCCCGCGATCGTCGCTGATTGCGAGCAGGAGCAGAACGGTGAGGTGTTGCGTTTGACCCTTGTTGCGTTTGAGGACGGCGCGCGGCTTGTCTCGGCGCATGCAATGTGTCCGATTGAACTGTGGCCTAGTTACGGCGAGCAACTGACAGCGGCGGTGCAGTCGATTTCACTGACAGCATCCAAGGGTCCGACGCACGACCTCGATTCGATGACTGCGGAAGGTTGGGCGAAGATATCGCCAGCGCAGCACAAGAAGGCATCCGAGCGGCACATGAAGGAAATCAAGGCACGACTCGAATCTGTTGAACAGGCGGCCGCCGCGCTCATCGCGAAGGACCAATTTGACGAGGCGGAGGCGCAAGTGCGGCGAGCAGATTCATCGATCTATGGCAACGTTGCACTCGCGAAACTCTACGAAAAACGCCTGACAGCGCTTGTTGCGGAAGGGGCAACGCGAAAGCAGAAGGACCGTGTTGAGCGACTCTTTCATCGAGCGTTGAGCTGGGCGCAGAACTGCTACCCGGAACCTCACACCGAATGCGAAGCGGAGGATTATGAGTCTGGTCGGAAGGAAGACCTCGCTCGATTGGTCGCGATATTGGGGTACGACCCAAAGTAGTCAATCGGTGCACGCCTCGCAAGCAGCCAGCATCATCGTTCAAGGACTTGCTCAGACTTGGCGCGGCGAACGCACGCTTTCTACGTGAAAAGGTGGATTGCTTCATGACTCGAATTCTCACACAAGCTGCTCTGTACGGCTCGCCGATCGGCCTCACGATTGCGATGGCAATCGTCGGCATCACGACCTGATAGGAACGCCTGCCACAGCCGCGGGATGATCCGCACGTTTAACACTGTTCATGTTCATGGAGTAAACCACATGAGTCCTCGTTCCGTACTCGCTTTGGGTGTTGGGGGTCTGGCTGCCGTTGCTGCGGTGGCGTTTGGTATTTCCAAGCAGATGGGCGTGAAGTCTTACGGCACGCCCGTGGGCCGAGTCGTGCGCACGGGACAGCACTTGTCGGTGCTGATCGAGACGCGAGATCCGTATATGCCATCGCTCAAGGGCCGAGCTGAGCGCGACATGTCGTACTCATTTGCGCTCTGGCTCATTCCCGAAACGGGCGATGGAGACATCGAGACAGTTCGTCTGGATCGAAGCGTGCGTTCGGGCGACCGCCTGCACACAGCGGGCGTGCATGGGTTCCTGAATGGCGTTGTGTGGGTCGCCACCAAGCACTTGGTGGGCGTTGATGTTGCCAAAGGGCAGATTGTACATGCGCAGGCGCCCGTCGCGATTGACAAACTCACGATCTCTGAGTTACTCGGCGGCAGCGATCATCCGCTTCAGGACTATCGCTCCGAGAACGTGGCGCTCCCGAGCGGCGATTGGCTGGTCATGGCCGATGACGAAGAGGCGAAGAAAGAGCTGGAGCCCGGCAGGCAGTTGTACGACAACGCTTCCGCGAAGGGCACGTTTCTCACCAGAAAACTCTACTTTGTCACGGTCCAGTCCACGCCATCGGCTCGTGTTGCAACTGCACACCGCACCGGAACTACGGAGTTCAAGAACGGCGCGTTCATGAGATCCTCAAAGGGCGGGAAGGTTGTGAAGTTCACAAATCCGGATGGTTTTCTGATCGTTCACGAAGATGGCGTTCCGGGCAAACCAACTGCACACTTCTCTCGCCTCAACATCGATGGCTCGGTTGCGTGGACGGTGGACACCAAGATCGGGCGCTTTGAGCAAATAGTGCCGCATGAAACGCTGCCGGCGTTTGTTGGGCAGTTGCCGGGCGAACTCACGGAGCCGACGCTGACTGTGCTCAATCTGAAGGATGGAACGGTGAGAACGAAGTCATTGAAGGGGCCGTTGAACTGAACTTCTTATCTGCACGCGCGCGTGCTTTGTGTCGCGATTCCACGAGCGCGGGCGTGTTCAGTACAAGTACACATCCGGCGAGTTGATTGTCCGTTTCCCAAGTCCCCACTTCCACGAGAATCGCTTATGTCCTGGCTCAACCTTATTACCTCGGTCATCACTACCGCCTTTCCACATTCTGGCGAGCCAAGTGTGGGCACGCCGCGCAGTCTCTGGGGTGCGCGAGTGTCGTACGTCAGCGATGGGCGTTCTGGCAGAGTGGTGTTCTCGAAGGGGCTTCGTAGCTTTGACATGTACTACGAATTCGGCGGCGGCGACACGGTTGCGATCATTGATGTGCCGACGGAAGCGGAGTGGACGATCAAGACATGGTTCCCGCTTTCGATGCGACGAGAAGTGCTTGAATTTATTGGGAAAAGTGTGGTTCGCGATCAGACCATGATGGGAAGAGGTCGCTACGTGATCCACGAAGATCACATCAGTATTCACGTCTGACGTGTCGCTTGAAGGCAGCTTTCAACACGGAGGGCGCGAAGAGAAAGAAAGGGAAGTCAATCCGTGCATTCTCTAGAGCGGTTTCACTTCGTTCGTAGAGGCACTGCTTGAAAGTCGATTACCACAGAGGCGCAGAGACGGAACGAGAGAGAATCTTGATCTTTGCCGGCATTTCTATGTTGAGTACTTATTCTCTTTCGTTCTCTGCGCCTCTGTGTCTCTGTCGTGAGCGAGTCACCTCACGCTACGGATTGAGTGAACACGCTCTCGACTTCTCGCCGTGTAGTCTGTGTCATCCGTGGTACATGCCGCTTATTGATGGCGTGATTCTGCGATACACATCGTGATCATGCGCATGATGCACTTGCTCACGCCCATCGTGACAGGATTGCGCCAGCGATCGGAACGATCAGCCCCACAATCACAAACACCATCGGTCCCACCGACGCTTCGCAGCGAAGAAAACCCTTTGCTGGCTCATCTGGATTGACAAACGCCCGCACGCTCGCCCCGGCTGGGTAGTCCTTGAGCTCTTCCGCGGCTGAGTCCGCCGAGGCGTAGCCACGCTCGATGATCGTTGGGTACAGCATCGAGCTCTGATACCGCGTGCCCCCATACTCGTACCCAAACGTCACCTCGGGTGTGTATGACGAAGTGCTGTTATCGCGGAGCAGGCGCTGGTCGGTGTCCATGCTTCGTGAGCCGGCGACTTTGGACTCGATGATCACGGCCTCGACGCCGACGACCTGTTTCAGCAGCCGTCGCTGCTGCAGAAACTGTGTCGAACCAACCCACAGCATCATGATGCCGAAGGCGGAAGAGATGAGAATGACGATGATGCCGGCCATGGTTCGTTTTCTCGCTGTGAACATTGGAGTGCTCGGGAATCCGGTTCTGGGTTCTTATCGCACGGTTGTGGTGCGACGCCTCGTGTGCAATTCATACAAAGAACACGGAGAGCACAGGGAACTGACCAGAGAAGCCAACTGCTTGCTCGGTGTTCTCTGTGCTCTCTGTGTTGATAAGTCTTTCATGTGCCGCGATTAGTGAGGCCACGCAAACTTGACCGACTTCGGTGCATCCGCGCTGCCGTCAATCTTGCGAAGCTGCACAAAGATCTCGATCTCGCTGGGCTTGCCGTCCTTCACGTAGACGCGGTACTGCACGCTGCGTGGGTCGCCGCCGGTGGGGTCGATGCAGTTGCCCCAGGTGAAGAAGGGCTTGCTTTGCGCGCCGGTGCTGCGAGCGTTCATCTTCATCATGTCCTGTTCAAACACGACACCCGTCAGGTGGCGGCCTTTGATGCGGACGCGCCAGTCGCCCGTGGAGTTGTCGGTCTCCTTGTACGCGACGAACGCGTAATCGTCGTTCAGGACGGCGTCGTACGCGTCCAGTTCAGCCAGCATCTTGATGTCCTGGCTTGGGGTGCTTGCGGGGGCTTCGATGAGTTTGGTCGTCATAGTTCGTTCTCCGTTGAATAGGGATGAGTTCTGATATCAGTGCGAAAAGGACGGCAAGTAGAGCTACGAAGGGGCCTGCGGTTCTCTTGTGGAGAAAACACAGGCTTGCAGTGCATCGTCTAAAAAATATCGCAGGGAATGGCTACTTCTTAGGCATATAGCCCGCCTCCGCAAGCATCTTCAGGAACTTGGGCAGGTGCTTGTCTTCCTTCAGTTGCGACGTCGCGTTCGCCATCTCCTGAAACTCCGCCTGCAATCTCGGATAGCCTGACCAACTCTCGAATCGCTTGGTCGCAGCGAGCAGCGAAGCAACGTGATCCATTGGATCCGGATTGAGGTCAAAGTGCTCGGACAGCCAGGCGGGACGGCAGTACACGCCAATCGCCGTGTTCTTGATGCCCAGGATGAGCGCCTCGCCCCACTCGTCTTTACGTGCGTCGAACTGATCCTCAGGCGCAAACCGCAGCAGTTCGGCTGCGCCTTGGCGATAGATGTAGTCACGTCCGATCATGCACTCGCGAAGGCTCTCATCAAAGTGCGGCACGGTGAGCGCTCGCTCGATGACCAGTGTGCGAGCTTTTTCATTGAGTTTTCTGTGACGCGGAGTCTTGGGAAGCATGCCGACAAACTCTGTCAGCGGCGCATCTGCAGAAGCGTCGGCCATCTCGAGTTCAATCTGCTTTGCGATTGGTTTGAGGCCATGGCCGCCAGATGCGAACAGTTGCTGAACTTCGTGTTTGATGCCGCTGACGCGAGCGGTGACTTGCCGCGACATTGTGTGCCACGCGAACATGCCGCCGAAGCCGAATCCCGTCACGGCGAGCACAACGACGCACCAGAACAACGCCTTCATCGCGGTCGAGTACGTCGCATGTGAGGTGATCGATTCTTTAGTATTCCACATCGCAACGAGCAGCCACGTCGCGAGGGCAATCGGACCAAACACGCCCAGCAGCAGTTCAACTGGCAGCATCACAGCACGAAGTGTCCTGCCTGGGGGCTCACACCACATCATGAATGCGATCGCCGCAGAAAGCGTTGCCCCGAATGTAAGCGCCACCAGGATGAATCCCGACAGCATCGGACTCGTGTGAATCGTGCCAAACCCCGAAGAACTCACGCGAAAGCACGCAACGAGTGCCGCGAGCGTCATCAGCAGAATTGCGCCGATCATTCCAAAGAACGGCACGACCAATCCCATCGCACGCTCACCCTGCGGAGGCGAACCCGCGAAGCACGTGGTCATGCCGACATTCATGAGCAAGATCGCCAGCGTTACGACGACGACGATCAACGAGAAAAGCATACTGAGCATCGTTCGTCCTCCAGCGCGTTGTGTCACGCGCATGTTTGTTGTTTCATGTTGCAGAGCAAAGGTTGAATTCATGGCAGTTTCCCGGGAACGGGGCGATACACCCACATCAGAATTGGCGGCGTCAAGTACAACACCAACCCAATCGCACCAAACCACCCGATGCTTGCGATGGTCTTCCAGCCGCTCGCGCCGTCAGGTCTCGTCCACATGAGTGCACCGCGGATAGGTACGGATATCGCGATGAGCGAGCACACCACGGCGGGCATCATCCACACAAACCCCCAGGCCCACCAGCCACGACCGATGGCGAAAGGCCCAAGCAGATATCCGCCTTGCACCAGCAACGCTCCGCCAAACCCGAGTGCGAAGTATCGCCACAGCTGCGCCGGCTTGCTGTTGTTCCCGGCGAGCAGCATGATCCCGATGCCCAGGGCCATCAAGAACGCGGCACCGACTGCCGACCACAAAACTGCTCGCGCCCAAACCGGCACAACCGGAGCGGCAACTATTGCAAGAGTGTTCTGGGAAGTCTCCATAGTGGATTCAGTGCGAAAAAGGCGACTGAGAAAGCCAGCAAATTCGCCACAGCGCCAGAATCGACCCGCGCGTGAGCACCGCGCTACGCACGGTGCGCCACAATTTCATGGCATCAGAACCAGAATCATGCCCTCGCCCCCCTCCCGCGCAAGGGACAGCCTTGCGACCTACCACAGTCCGCTCTTGAATCGATCCGCATTGGCCGCACGCTGCTTTGGGTCCGCTTCGAACCACAATCCACTCCCAAATCGATACGCGTTGGCGGCGCGTTCCCTTGCATCTAGTTCGGCGCGTATGGCGTTCATGTCAAGTTCAACCGCAGGATCGCCTGGTGGCTCGAGAACAAAGTACTTGAACTGAGCATCCGAAAACTGGCCGGCGTAGTTTGGAGAAGTGCGCTCGTAGAACCTGATATCGCGTGAGTCGCACCGCGGATGCGTGCTTACGTGCTTGGCCAGTCGCACACACAATCCGCCAGGCGGTGCTGGAACGGCGGTCGTGATCTCAACAACACTGTTGCCGGCCCGCAGCTCGAGTTCGATCAGTTGTCGCAGACTTGCGGGAAGAGTTGCAAGGCTTGTCAGGATTGCCGTTGGGTCGTTCATGATCAGTGTTCGCTTTGGAGCAGTCGCTTGGTGCGTGCCCGGGATGGTCGTTGTATCGCAGAAGACTTCGCGAGTAGAACAGCGCCGCATCTGACGTAAGGTTGCAGTCGGATTGAAAGTGGCAAGCGGCGTGAGTTCCAATCGACCCAGCACGAGAAGTGCCCCGCACTGCTGCGGGGCGATCTTCTCTTGTTGTTTGTTCCTTGCTTTTAGAAGCAAGGCCCTTCGCTGTACACGCTCAAGAATGCGTTGATGTCCATCGGGTCGAAGATCGAGGTGTCGTTGTTGAAGTCGATTGAGTCGCAGTTGTACGCTGCGGGCACGCATGGGCCTTCGCTGTACCGGCTGAGGAACGCTTCGATGTCCATCGGGTCAAAGACGCTGCCGTCGTTGTTGAAGTCGATATCGTTGCACTGCGTGGTCTGCGCGATGGTGAGCGTGCCGCGACCAAACTCGTTCATGTCGAAGCCGCCCACGCGGATCATCATGCTCTGGCCCTGCGTCGCTTGAAGTTTGACGCGGCTTTGTGATGAAACGACCAGTGTTTCGCAGAAGCCAACGCTATCGTCGTTCTGCGAGATCAATGCTGAGGCGGAAGACGGGCAGGCTTGCTGCGTGCCGCTGAAGACGGTGAGAACGGTGTCGAACAAGCTGCCGCAGGTATCGATGGAGTACCAGCCCGTTGTCGGAGCGATGAAGCGATACCAGACGTCGCGATTTGAGCCGAACGGCACGCCTGCGGGTGCGGAGTTGGTCGCGGCACAAGTGTTGAAGTTGAAAGAGCTCATCGCAACCGTTGGTGCGGTGCTGCATTCATCGTTGTTGACGCCATAACTCATCAGCGAACGCAGGGTGAACTGACCATTTGCGCCGTTGTAGCCTGCAACGCGGACCAGATAGCTGTTGCCACCTTGGAAGTTGAAGGTCACGAGGCTGCAGCGGTTGTTCGGCGGGGCAAAGCTTGCGTCGTCATTGCACACGATCGAATGGCCGCCCTGCGCATCCGGGCAATCGCTGTGGATGCTCAGCACAGTGTCAAAGTCGCTGCCGAAGGTGTCGACGATCGCGTTGCCGTCGCACTGGGGTTCGAATCGGAACCAGACGTCATTACCCTGCCCGCTGCCGCCGATTCCGCAAGTTGTGATGGTGCCGATGCTCGGGGTTGCGGTCGATGTGCAGCCTGTGTAATTGCCAGTGGGCATCGCGATGGCTGTGCTGCAGGTGTCTCCGGTGGCCAGCGAAGGTTGTACCGTCGTCGTATATACGGCTCCGACATCCGTTGTGCTTGAATGATCGTCCATCTTGTCGCCGATTGCGACCCGACCTTGATAGATCGCGAGAGCATTGCCATAGCTGCCGCTCGCGGCGGCATCGGTGTCACGCAGAGACGTCTGCGGCACCCATTCTTCATTCACACGCGAGTAGACGTAAACGCGCCCTGTGCCTGGTTCAGAGACCGTGAACTGCGTGTCCGACATCGCCAGTGTGCTGCCAAAGTTGCCATCGGTTGTCGGTGCGTTCGCGCGAATCTTCGAACGGTACACCCAGTTGTTCGGCGCCTGTAACTCATACAGGTAGACCGCACCGCAATTGGTCGCTGAGTATTGTCCAGAGGTTTCCTGCAGTGTTGCGTCTTCCATCGGCGCGCCGACGGCGAGCCAGTTGCCTTCCATCGCAAGTGCCGCACCGAAGCGTTCGCCTGCTTCTGGCGTTGGCGAACTGAAGAGGTCAAAGCCGTTGAGGATGACATCAGTGGCGAACTTGTACACGCCGACTCTGCCGCAACCGGCGGGCTGACCCGTATCGGAGCGATCGGGGCTGCCGACGGCGGCCCAGGGCGTTGATTGGCTCATGGCGACTGCTTCGCCTCGATGGTCGCCTGCTTCGCCGCCGTCCATGAATCCCTTCAAATGCATCATTTCAAACCACTGCCCAGTGGTTGCGTTGCGAACGTAGAAGTAGACGCTGCCTGATTCCGCGAAGTTCCAACTGTGGCGTGGTGCACCGACGACTGCCCAGCCTCCGAGTTGCGAACTGATGGCAACCGCGCTGCCGAATCCGGCGTTTGCGGGGGTGATGGGGGCATCGATCGTGACGTCGGTGACGGGCGAGAAACTATTGGTGCCGCCGATTCGGTTCATGATGCGAGCGCGTCCCTGATTGTTGTTGTAGCCGGGTGCACCGACGATCATGTATGGATCTGCAATCGAGACCGAAGCTCCTGCGCGTTCGCCCGTTTGCCCGGTCGTATTCCAGGCATCGCTGAGCATCGTCCAGTGATTGTTCGCCCAGCCCCAAATCGACCAGCCGCCTGCATCAGCGCCGGCGTTTGGTGCGTCTTCGTAGGGCTTGCCAATCGCCAGCAGCGGCTGATTGTTTGTGCCGCCAAATGTCATTGAGACGCCCGAGCCAAACTGGTCGTTCAGAGCTGGGCTTGAGCCGAGCAACTTGGTTTGAGTCAAACACGTTTGGGCCATCGTCGTTCCCGCGAGGGAAGCGAGGGCGAAGAGCGAAGCAAGCGTTATGGTGGTTGAGCGGTTCATTGTTTGGTCCTTTCTGAGTGCGTGAATTGAAAACAGGTTCGCTCATCAGTGCGACAAACGCCGCAGAAGGGGCTAGCGATCTGCGAATTCACACCAGAAAAGCAA
Source organism: uncultured Phycisphaeraceae bacterium (assembly GCA_964516725.1). Classification (GTDB taxonomy): domain Bacteria; phylum Planctomycetota; class Phycisphaerae; order Phycisphaerales; family UBA1924; genus BJHL01. The sequence goes on along the minus strand of CAZEZV010000026.1, from coordinate 9,834 downwards.
CAACGCCCGCACTCCTGAAGAGCACGGGCGTTGAAGTGAACCGCACAGCGTGGTATCGCTTCGGCTGAGGATGTCCGAGTATGGGTGGGGAGTGCTTAGTAGATGATGTTGGCGAACGGGTCAGTCGAGCCCATGCCGCTGCCGCCGGTGCTGCCGTTGATCGCAGGCGAGAGCGCGCCGGTCGCGATAGGACCCACGCGGTTTGCGGCGACGACGTTGAAGTGTGTGCTGTTGCTGGTCAGTGCGTTGGCGTAGATCGCGTTACCGCCTGCAGCCACCTCGATGCCCACGTCGCAGTCGCTGATTGTGTTGCCACGGATCAGGTTTCGCGTCGCTGTGACAAAGATGTGGATTCCGCGATCGCTCGCGCCGCCGAATCGACTGCCACTCACAGTGTTGTCTGAGATTTCTGCGTAGTTGCCGTCCTGCCGGATGCCCGCGCCACTCGCGTTCGTGACATGATTCCGCACGATGCGGCAACCGGATTGACCCCAAATGGCCTGCTGGACGGTATCGCGTACGTGGTTGCCCTCGATCACGCTGTTCGCAGAAGCGGAGATCCCTGTCGTGCCGCCAGTGATGGAGCAGTGTCGGACGTTCCCTGCGCCGAGAAGTCCGATCGATGTGGCACCCGCGTCCGGTTGGAAGTTACAGTCTTCCACGATCGAGCCGGCGTCTACGCCAACGCCCTGGCCATCAAAGCCAGCAAAGGTGGAGTTGCGGACGATCGCCCCGGTCATTGCGGTCATCGCATTCGGACAACCCTGGAAGGTGCACGAGTCAACGTGCGTTGTCAAGCCCGCCTGCAGCCCAACAGTACCGCAGATGTAGAACGACACGCGTTCGATTCGAGCACCGTTGACGCCGGAGTAGTTCGTCAGGTTGATGCCGCGATCGGGGTGTCTGGTGATGGTGCCATTGACGATGGAGACGTCGGCGATCGCACGATCGTTGCCGATGGCTTCGAGCGATCCAGTGATGCCAATCAGCGAGTATCCATTGAGGTCGATCCTCACATCGTTCGTCGCAAGTTCGATGGTGCGTTTGCCGGCGATGCCGTTCACGTTCCCGGTCAAGTAGTACGAGCCGGACTGGCTGATCCTAAAGACGCTGTCGGCATCGCCTGGCGTATTGGTCGCGTTGATCGCGATCCGCGGCTCAACCTCGCTCATGGTCTTCATGGTCGAAGTGATTCCACCAGCAGGCGGATTCAGCGGCCCTGCGGTTGCAAACCCCGCAAGCGCGATGAGCGCTGCCGCTGCGACCGGAGCAAAACGAGTAAGATGAGTAGCGTGCGAGGACATTGGTTCCCTTTCGTGAGTGTGAGGAGGCTGTGTTCAAGAACGTCGGCGAACAAGTCACCACACTCAGTGCGCAGGTTGCTCGCGAATGGGCTGCAATTGAGTTCTGTTGTCAGCAAGTGAGCAGAAAAACGCGAAAACCGCGTCGAAATCAGCACGCTACTGTGCCTGTCTTGCCTCATGAAACGCCCGATTGCCCTCAATCGCACCGTCCATCGCGTGCACGTCAATCACGATGGTCTGCCGCCACGCCGCGCTGATCGCAAGGTACCGTGACGTCGGGTCAAATGTCAGATGGACAAGCTCAGATGCATTGAGATCAAAGGTCGTCAGTTGCCGCAATGACTTTGCATCCCACAGTCGAAGGCCGCCGTCCTCGGATGACGTCGCGACGATCGCGCCGTCCGGAGACACCGCGAGCCCTGGAATCAATCGCTGGTGCGCCGCGATCAAGTGTCGGCGCGCCCGCGATGACATGTCAAAGACCTCAAGCGTGCCCGAGTGCGTTGTTGCAAACAGCGTGTTGCCATCGGGGCTGAACGCCACGCCCCAGACCGGGGCGCTTGTTTCGACAATGCCTGCTTTCTCCCACGTTGCGACATCCCACAATTGCACGCCAGAGCCAAGTCCGGCTGAAGCGAGCACCGTGCCGTCAGGCGACAGCATCATGCCCTCGATCCGCCGAGCCAGCTTGGGCAATTCCTTGATCACCTGCTCCGTCGAAGCATCCCACACGCGGATGACACCATCTGCATGCCCGGACACCAGCGTGTTCTGGTCCGGAAGAATCGCAAGTGAGAAAATCTCAGCTCGCTGCGGCTCAAACGTACGAGTCACAACACCCACTTTTGTATCCACAAAACGGATGCGCCCGTCAACACCGCCGCACACCACAGTCGTCGAGTCGGGCATGAACTTCATCGCTCGATTTCTGCCGGGCGTCGCCAACGGTGCGGCCGAATGCAGGTCGAGTGTGTCACGTTTGTATGCGTTGATGGTGTAACCGCTGGCATCAACACACAGCATAGAGCCATCCGGCGACCAAGCGCCGCTGAAGCACCACGAAGTGAACCCCTTGATGCGCGAGATTGCAATCTCCGGGCGTGTATCAAACGCGCGAATCTCGCCGCCCACACCGACCGTCACGACGCGCGTCGGGCTGACCCAGCCAGCCGCGAGTATCGTGCCCACTTGCTGCCCCAGTGACCTGGTTTGCTCAGTCGACTTGCTAGAACAGAGAAAAGGTGTCTGCGCCGCGCCGATGACGAATTGTGAACCGTCTGGCGAAGTCGCTCCCGTAAAGACTCGACCATCCGCCGACTGCACGATTGTCGTGAGCTCCATAGTGTCAACGTTCAATCGATCAATCTGATTGCCCGAGAACGCATACATGAGCGTGTCGTCGGTGTCAAACTTCATCCAGGAAATGTGATCTGTTGGTCTGGTTGGAATGTCCCCTGAAACCCACGCGTCGCCCGATTGACGCCATAACTTGCGGCCCTCAATCACACCACGCCCTGCACTTGCGATCACCGATGCGTCCCTGTTCGGTGCGAGAAGCCAGAGCGAATCCAGATGAGCTGCCCAAGCGCTTGTTCGCGCCTTGCGCTTCACATCCCACACCGACACACGCTTGTCATTCCCGCCCAAGCACAGCACCGCGCCGTTTCTGCTGAACACGGCAACTGACACACCTCTTGCGTGCAGCACTGATCCTTCCTCACAACTCAACAATTCTGGTGCGGCCCCTTCTGTAGTCGAAAGCAGCATCGCGCGACCGTCGTTCAGGCCAATCGCAACGAGATCGCCGTTCGCCGTCACTGCGATCGAACTGACGCCCGCGCCCAACGCCTCAGTTCTGAAAATCTCGCTCGCATCTTCCGCCTTTCGCACCACGACCACCCCACCGTACTACCCATGCACAACAAACCGTCCGTCATCCGACACCGCCGCGACTGATGTGTTGGCGTCCCCCTGCGCTGTCCACACGCAGGGCAGTTTGTGATACGCCTCCCACAGCGCCCAGCGTGCGGCGGGAATATCTGGGTGTGCGAGATACTCCGCCCACAGCGTGTCTTCCGCGAGTTTGAGTTTGCCCGCCGCCGCCTCGGCGCGCCCTCGCTCGATTCGTGCAAAGACAAGTTCATCTTGCAGAGTCTTACTGATCTCAACGTTGCGTTTGGACTCATTTTCGGCAACCGTTTTCGCAGTATCCGATTCCTTTGCCAACCGCGCGTTCTTCGCCGCCATCACCGTCGACAAAACGCCAAACGCGACAACCGCCGCGAGCAACACCGATCCCAGCACCACCATCGCCGTATGCCGCTTCGCAAACTTCGACAGCACATACAGCGCTGAGTCGCGCCGCGCGTGAATCGGGCGATACTCCAGATAGTTGCGAATGTCATCTCCGAATGCAGCGACCGATGAATACCGCCGCTCGCGATCAACGTGCATTGCCGTCGACACGATCGTGTCTACATCGCCCCGAAGCGATGAATTGACGCGAGACAGCGACGGCGCGGCCTTTTCGCGCACGATCTTCATGGCGTCCGACAGAGGCAACTTCGACAAGTCAAACGGCAATTCATCCGACAGCAGTTCATACGCAATCACGCCCAGCGCGTACACGTCCGTCCGCGTATCCACAGGCTCGCCCTGCAGTTGCTCAGGACTCATATACGAAGGCGTCCCAATGACCTGCCCCGCCCGCGTGAAGTGCGTCACATCTCCCGGCTCGTCAATCGCACGCGCAATCCCAAAGTCCAACACCTTGGGCTGCCCATCATGCGTCACCAAAATGTTTGCAGGCTTCAAATCCCGGTGAATCACGCCGCGCTGGTGCGCATGCTGCACCGCATCACACACTTTGAGCAGTAACTCCAATCGCGCACGCGCCGACAGCCCGCGCGACTTCGCAAACTTGTGCAAAGGCAGGCCATCGACCAACTCCATCACCAAAAACGCCTGATCAGGCGAAGCCTCATCCGCATACCCCGCTTCATATACCTGCGCGATGTTCGAGTGATCCAGTCGCGCCAGCAGCTCAATCTCCGTCTTGAACCGCCGCAGCATCGATGGCGTCGTGTACCCCGGTCGAATCGACTTCAGCGCAACTCGCCGCCGCGGAAACGACTGCTCGGCTTCGTACACAACCCCCATCCCGCCCTCACCCACAACCCGCAGCAATCGATAGGCCCCCGACAGCACAGGCAGCAACTCGGCCGCCGACGCCTTTCCCTGAATCGGCCCGCCCATCGCCGCAACAGAATTCCCCGCGGCGTCAAACCCACGCGCGGTTGCGATCGGAGCATCATTGCGATCGTGCTCCTCCAGCAACGCGCCCAGATATTGCCTCAGTTCCGCCTCGTCCGGAAACCGTTCCTGAATCAGCGGAGTCCGCTCCGAAGCCGGCAGAATTACCAGCTCATCAAACGCATCGGAAATTTTGCGGTACTGCTCCGCGTTCATGCAATTCTTTGCCCTGATCTCAATCCGCAGGAAATTCCGACCTCAATCGCATGATCGTATCTTGCTTATTCGCAGGACGCTACAGACAATCTAGAGTCTGAATCCGATTGCCGTTGGCTCAGCTATCGACTTTTTTCGCACTGATCACACATGCCCGTGACGCGCCACCCATTGCTGCCCCAGACCAACAACGACCTCGTCGTTGCGGTGGATACGCAGGCAGTGGCTCGCCTCGAATCGAGCCTCAAAACCCTGCAGGCCAAGGGCCCATCCATCACCCATCGCTTTTACAGCCGCCTCTTTGAGTCCTACCCCGGCGTCCGCACGATGTTTCCCACCGACATCGCGGCTCAGGAGAAAAAGCTCCTCGACTCGCTCGTTGCCGTCGTGACCACGCTCAAAGACCCGGCAAAAGCCGTCCCCATGCTCCGCGAACTAGGCCGCAAGCACACAACGTACGGCGCCAAGCCCGAGCATTACCCCATCGTCTGCAACTTGCTCCTTGATTGCATGAAAGCCGAATTCGGCCCCGAATGGACCCCGCAACTCGCCCTCGAATGGACGCAGGCCTTGGAATTGGTTTCACACCACATGATGTCAGGCGACGCGACGCCAAAGTCTGGCACCCTCAACACCCAGACCCGTACACGGACGGTCTGAAGTCGTTCGTCATGGTCAACTTCCGAATGGTCCGGGTCGCGTACCGCTCAGCGCTGCAATCACGACAGCGAATCAAGCAGATGATGTCCTTTCCCATCATCTCCCCATCACGAATCTCATCATCTCTACTACTCCCCGCTCCTGGAAATCTCATGCCCCAGCCAAGCGCGTGCAAGTGACCACGGCTTCATGATCGTTGCAGGCGATAAGTCCATCGCCGCTGCCGTGTGCTCAACTGAAAGCCCCGCAAGAACACCGCAACATCACAATCTGCGCAGCTCGCTCATCTAATTCCTTGAGTTATTCAAGCGCACCGTTCAGCGCGATCAATTCAGCCGTCCGCGCATTGCCCCGGCGTCGGCAGATCTCACCATCCCATTTCTCTTCGAAGATTGGGTCGTACAAACACTCTTACGCCGCCGCTCTCGCCGCACCCGCTGAGACCAGCGAGTTCACCGTCGCAATGAACCGGGAGACGGACACAGGCGTGCTTTCAGACTTGCACTTCCGACCGGCAACAAGTGAGTCATTCACTGCTGCCTGCCCGGGGGGCGACAGGATCAGCAGCGGAAGTCCTGGAACGCCAGCATCTCGCTCCGCATTCGCCAGTCGTTCTGTCAGCAATCCGCGCTCCTTCGTGGCGGCGATGTGCATCACCGCCAGATTCGGCGGCCCTTGGCTTTCTGGTCCGGCAAGCTCGTTGCAGAATATCCGATACGCATCGAGTTCCGGGGCGGCGCTCACGTACAGCGGCCTGAACGGTACGGTTAGCGTGGCTCGGAGTTGCACCGATCGGCGCGGCCAAACAATCCCGGCCGTATGCGACATAAGTGCAAACTTGGTGTCATCAGTCTGCTGCCGTGCCGATTCCTCGATCGCACGGATGGTGGCTGGAGCGATGTTCAGCGCGCGGCAATGCTCTTCCGTGGGATAGATCGTCTCGTTGCCGCTGGTTCCGAGCAGCATGGCATGTGCAAGACGATTTGCCAGGCCCAACCGCAGAATCTCCGGCATCCGCGTCGGCGCAACGCCTCGCACGCTCCCAGCAGAAAGGTGGTGATGCATGATCGGATCAGCCAGGTGCTTCGGAAAGTTCCAAGAGGTCAGGAGCCGGTCCATCACATCGGCGTGGTTCAACAGAAGCGTCCGGGTCTCGACGAGTTCAAGCGGCGCATTGAGGCGGCGGGCGGTTTCAATGACTCCAATATACTGGTCTCGTAGCGCTTCGGCGAAAATCACTCTCCCGAGGTCGTGCAGCAACCCACTCGTGAACGCGGCGTCGGCCTCCTTGCCGTCCATGGCATGGGCAATCTCGGCGGCGATGATGCCACAGGCGATGGAGTGCTCCCAGAAATGGGCCGTACTCACATGCTCCTTGAATGCCGGTGAACTGAATCGCTCGACGACGCCGATGTTGAGCACCGTCTGGCGGATATTCTCCATGCCGATCCGGAGAATGGCCTTGTGAACGGTGTCCACGCGATCGCCGCGAGAATACACCGACGAATTGGCGACCTTCAGTATCTTCAGGGCCATCGCCTGGTCTTGCCTGACAGCCTTGGAAACCGCGTCCAGCGAACTGGTCGCGCTCGCTGTGAGGCTGAGGACTTGTGAGACGGTCGGCGAGAATCCCTTAAGTTCTTCACACGCCTTGAGTCGCTCCATGAGGTCCGAGCGCGTCAGAATCGGCTTGAGCGACTTGACATCGAGGGCAACCGAGTTCTCGCGTTCGCTCGTAAGCAGATTTCCCTCGTGCTTGTGAAGAGCGGGTTGATGCGGGGCCGCTGAGGACTCGCAGACTTTCAGTGGCGCGCGAGTGGCGATCGCAGCAGGTGCCACGGTTGCTGGGGTGGCGATGGGTACGTTCGCCGGACCAGCGACCGCTGGCGGGGGAGTCGTGACCGCTCCCAACGTCGGCGGTATTGCCGAGAGAGTGGTCCGTATCTTTTCGAGCATCGCCTTGAGCGAGAAACCTGACTTGAGCAGGTAGCCGGAGATGCCCAGCTTCACGGCCTGGGTGATGTGTTCGAGGTCTGCTTCAGCCGACAGGATGATCACCGGCGTTGACTTAAGCAACTGGTTGGTACGCAGCATTCGCAAGCATGTGAGGCCGTCCATCTCTGGCATGCCCAGGTCCAAAAGAACCAGCGCCGGCCGTTGGACCCCCATCGCGACCAGCGCTTCGTGCCCGTTCGACGCCGTGGCGGTCTGAAATCCCTCAGCGCGCAGCACCGCTTCGATGGGCTCGCGAAAGATCGGCATGTCGTCAACGATGAGGATGGCCGCCATCAGGCCAACATCGGTCAGCCGCGAGCTCACGTGGGCCCTGGTCGGTGCCGGGAACTCAAATTGCGTACACCCACGCAACCGCACATCACCCGCCGCATTATCTGTCGCCCGAGGCATTCCAGACGCTCTTCTGATTGATTTTGTGGGGCAACGGAGGCAGAAAAGAGTCTTGAAGCGGATGACACAAATGCCCTGACGGATAGCGCGAGAGCGCGTGGGTGAGCGGTCGGTGACAATACAGTGCGCGTGGCCGATTCGACGAATGGTGGTCCATTCCTGTCAGGACGCCGCGTATGCCCAGCTCGGAACAGCCATCCAAAGCCGCGCTTCAAGCTCCCTCCCCCGGCGCTGCAACTGTGTTCGATCAAGTGGGTGAACACCTTGGGGCGGTGACCCTCGACGACGCACCGCCGCGGCTCGAGTCGAACCGGGCGCAGGCCCGTGCCGACACCGAGCAGCATTTCCGGTCCATCTTCGATCAGGCCGCGGTGGGCGTGGCCCAAGTCGCTCTCGACGGGCGCTGGATCGATGTGAACCCGCAGCTATGTGCCATCTTCGGCTACTCGCGCGAGGAGCTGCTGGCCACGACCTTCCAGGCCATCACCCACCCCGACGACCTGAACACCGATTTGGACCACGTGCGCCGCGTGCTCGCTGGGGAGATCGCCACGTACGCGATGGAGAAACGCTACCGCCGGAAGGACGGCACGTTCATCTGGGCCAGCCTCACGGTGTCATTGGTGCGCGATGCGGAACGAGGCGGGAAGCCATTGTACTTCATCAAGGTCGTCAAGGACATCGACGCCCGCAAGCGCGCCGAGGCAACGGCCGCAAAAGCAGCAGCGTTTCTTCGGGCTGCGATCGACGCGCTGCCTGCCAGCACAGCCGTCGTCAACAAGGCCGGGGAGATCGTCATCGTCAATCGACAGTGGCGTGAGTTCGCCACGGAAAATGGCGGCAGCAGTTGCACCGTGTCCGAAGGAGCCAACTACCTCGACATCTGCGAGAGCGCAACGATCGACTGGGCCGATGGCCGCACCATGGCCGATTCGTTGCGCTCGGTGCTGGAGGGCGGCCCGGATCCGGCGCCCCTGGAGTACGCCTGCCACTCGCCAGCGCAGCAGCGGTGGTTTCAGGCCTTGATCCACGGGTTTACACACGGTGTGGATCGCTTCGCGGTGATCACGCACCAGGATGTCACTGCGGTCCGAGTGTCGGCTAGCCTTGAAGCGGCCCACAGGGAGCGTGAAACGGTTGCCATCATCGCTGCGGGGGTGGCTCACGAGTTTAACAGTCTCCTCCTGGCGGCTTCGATCTATATTCACCAACACGCGTCCCAAGGTTCTGGTCCGGGCGGCGCGCCCGTCGCCAAGGCGATCGAGATGGTGCAGCAGGCCCAGCGCCTCGCCGCTTCACTCCTCAACCTGTACACCGAGTCCGAGGCGGGCGGGGCCGAGCCGATGTCGCTCTACCCGTGGCTTCCCGAAACCGTGGTGCGGCTCGCCGCCGCCCTGCCGCCGGGCATCCACGTCGCGACGGAGGTCGAGTTCGACCTGCCGGAGGCCATGGGTCACGCCCTGGGCCTCGAGCAGGTGACTCGGAACCTCCTCATCAACGCCGCGAATGCGCTCGGCGATCGTGGCGAAATCCGCGTGAGCGCGAAGTCGGCCACCGTCGATGGCCGGCCGGTGGTCGAGATCCGCGTGAGCGACGACGGCCCCGGCATCCCTGAGTCACAGCGCTCGCAGGTCTTTGAGCCGGGCTTCTCCACCATGCCCCGGTCGCACCGCTCCGGGCTGGGGCTGACAATCGCGGCACGCCTGCTGGAGCAGTTCGGGGGTTCGATCGCGTACGAGACGAACTCTCCGAGTGGATCCACGTTCGTTGTGCGGCTTTGCGCCCATACCGGAGAACACTCATGAGCGGTACCCCGACAATGGTCATAGCCGACGACCACCCGATGCTGCGCGATGGACTCAAGGACCATTTCGGCGGCGCGGGAGGCTTTGCGGTCGTTGGAAATGTTGGCGATGCCCAATCGGCGATCAACCTCTGCCGCGAGCGCCAGCCCGACGTGCTGCTGCTGGATATCGAGATGCCCGGGCGCGATGCG
>CAZEZV010000025.1:0-23040 GCA_964516725.1 uncultured Phycisphaeraceae bacterium | reverse complement strand
TCGAAGAACAGATTCCCGACCGACGGGGTATTGGCTTCTCCGGTGTAGGCGGCCCTGTCGATGAATTCGTTGCTCCCGCTCTCGCCGAGGGTCGGCGACGCGCCCGGCTGCGAATAGAGGAACGACACGTAGGTCTGGGAACTCACGGCCTCGTGCGCACAGGCTGCGACGATGCGTCCCGATTCGTCATCGTGCTGATCGCCACGGCCTGCGCCGTGAACACGCTGCGATCCACTTCAAACTTCACGCTGGTCGCGCCTGTCGCGCGCCGGAGCTGCTCGCCGAATCGACGGTCGATCAACTGTGAGAGGTACGTACTCGTGACGGTGACACACAGGGTTGAGCCACGCATCGCGAGTTTGGCCTGACCCAGGAAGTATCGCTCAAAGACATCTTCGCCCAGCTCATCCGATAGCCGCTTCATGAGCGCACGCATGTCGACCTGAGTGTTCGTCAGCGCGTCAGCTTTTTGTTCAGCCCTCTTGTCAAGCGGCTCACGCGTGCCCGGGGGAAACGCACCGGGCACGTGCGGAGCCTGAGGAAGCACGGCATTCGTGCTTGGAGGCAGAGAAACATTGGATGTGTGAGCCGCCGGGGGGCGTGGGCGGGGGTTGCGAGGCGGGGTGGGAGCAGTCTCCACCCCTGCCTCACCACGAGCGGTCGCGTCGTCACCAGCTCTATCACCAGGACGACGCACGCTCAGCTGAGCAGAGCGCGGCGTCTGTGCCACGCTCACACTCAGGGAAGTCTCGGAATTGGACGCGGCCTGCGCTGCGAAGCTGTCTATTGGCACTGCCCCGGCTCCTGGTATCCGCGATCCGAGCGGACACATATAGAAGGGAATCCTCGCCGATCTCCATCGACGGGTCACATTTTTGACGTGCGACACTCCCCAGTGTTTTTGCTTCCGTTCCGATTCCTTCACACCCCACGTCAGCCAAGCCATGGGACAACCATCCGGATGCTCTGAAGCATCCCGACAGCCATCGCGCAATCGCTCACAATGATGAAGACCACATCAGTCCCATCATCCATTGCGCCGATCACATCATGCCTTGCTTCCAACGGGTGGTCGATCCGTGACCAGAGGTCCCAAGCGGGCGAACCGCACGCTCAGGTTCGCGTCGCATCGTGCGTCGTGCACATGCGTCGCGAGAGGGACAAGATAGACGATTTTTCGGAACTTCGCTAGCGCGTTTGCAGGACTATTTTCGGCGTTCGCGCGCAAGCGTGGAAGTGACAGCACTTGCGCGCGAGAGAAAAGTTTCACACCGTTGATCGATCGGCCGTGCGTAAAGATTGTGCAAAACTCTGTTGAAGAAAAACATCGTCACTAACCCTCGCACAAACGAGCAGTTGAAGCGCACGTCAAGATTTTTTAGAGCTCGCGCTTGACGATCACGATTTCGTCTGCGAGAAATCACGCAGCGGAAACACCAACGCCGCACGCCTCGAAAACCCTCGAAATTGCAGTGATTCGTACAGTTTTATGGCCGGCGCGTTGCGTTCATCAACAGCACACGCCATGCTCCACGTCCCGTTCAGTTTCGCGCACTCGCCAATCCCGTGTCGCATCAGCGTCAACCCCAACCCCTTGCCCCTCAGCGCGGGCGAAAGCCCTAGATACACAAGTTCGACGCTCCGCTGATCCGGACACGGACTGAACAACGCGCACCCGTGCGGCTTCCCCTCGTACATCACGATCCACCAGAGCGACGGGTCGTGTATGCCTGTCGCCTTGTGTGATGTGAGGATGTCGCTCGTCGAACGCAAGCCGCACAACTCCGGACAATCGAGCGTGTCGATATAGCTCGCGTCCATGGCAGCAACGAGCGCATGATTAACGTCCCCACATCCATGTGCCGACTTCGCCGCAAGCCCACTCAAACTCGCTTCCCACTGACGAACCGACACGACCTCTACGCCGCTGGGCCATTCAACTTTGCTCAGGTCAGAACCCAACGACATCTTTGCGTCGTTTGTTCGGGGCGCACGTCTCATGTACATCAGGCTGCCGACGCTTTGAAAACCCGCGTCCAACAGCGCATCGATGCACCATCGTTCGTCAGTCGCCGGCAACGATTGAACAAGCACCAACCGGTCTTGCATCTCCTGCGCAAGTTTCTTACAACCTGTAGAGATGGCATGCGCGCGCTCAAGCCGGGCATTCACAGGCCCGCCCAGATCACCGGTCCGCACCGGTTCGCTCAGAAACACCATCGCCGTGCGCCCAGCTCCGGGCACAATGAGGCACGCCTGCCGGACGCGCAACGAATTCCCCAAACCCCCAGTGTCCGCCGTGGCCCACGCCAGCCGAAAATCGACGCCGTGCGCGGAGCCGTTCTCAACCAGCCGTTTCGCGGCTTCGTCTAGGTTTGGGTTGGATTGGCTGACGATCCGGCGGGCAATGTCGTGGGTCAGGTCGGTTGTTGCGCGAATGACTTCTACGCCGGGTGGCAGCGAAGGAAGCGAATTTTGCCCTTGAGCTGGGCCTGTTTGGGAGCGGGATGGAACCGGAGGCGTCAAAGCGGAGAAAGGTAGCGGAGGAAGGGGTTGGTTTGGTGCCAAGGAGTCAAAATCGTGGAGTTTCCTTTGGTGAAGATTGTCGACTAAACTCCTCTCCACCCCTAAGCCCACCTCATGGGTCGAGAGGTTTCCTGTAGGAGTACTTATGATCAGTCGCCGGAAGAACGCTGTCGTTGCTCTTCGCTCCCTCGCACTCGGTGCGGTTGCGCTGACTGCTGTGGGCATGGCCACGTTTTTCGCCGGCACAAGCTGCTCGGCGATGGCCGCCCCCGAGCCAGACCCGGTTCCCCGCAAGTGGCAGTTGACGCTTGAGACAGGGCCGATGCGGGTCATGAGTGTTGACGTCGACGGCACAGGCCCCGAGCCAGCCCGGCTGTATTACTACATGACGTACAAGGTCATCAACAACACCGGGCAGGACATTCTGTTCACGCCCAGTTTCGATATGGCGACCGACGAGGGCGACCTGCAGCGCTCAGGGCGCGGCGTCCCAGGCGCGGCGACCGCACAGATCATCGCGGCTCTTGAGAACGACTTGCTCGAAGACCAGATCAGCATTGTGGGCATGCTGCTTCAGGGCGAAGAGAACGCGAAGGAAGGCGTCGCTGTGTGGCCCGTTGGGACATCACATGTGCGCGACCTCCGCGTGTTCGCGCACGGATTCTCTGGTGAGACTCGTGCACTGGATGTGTACGACCCTGACACCAAGGGCACGAAGCGCGCAACGTTCCGCAAGACGCTGATGCTGCAATTCCAGGCTCTGGGCGAGACGCGGGACATGGGGGCAGAAGAACTGCCTCGCATCAAAGAGCAGTGGGTGATGCGTTAAGGGCGCACACGCTTTTTGTACAGCTTGTGCAACACCCAATCCGCCGTGTCTGGCATGACGGTCGCGCAGCCTAGTGCGAGCCGCGTCAACGAACTTGTCCAGACTTCGCCGTGCGGCTTCTTGAGGCAGCGGACGATTGCGTTCGCGACGACTTTGGGCGACTGCATTGAAGCGTCGCGCGTCATGTCGATGAGTTCGCCGCCCCGCTTCTTGGCTTTCTCGAAGAACTCGGTGCGAGTGCCGATGGGGTGGACGCTGGACACGAAGACTTGCTGGTCTCGCAGCTCGTGGCGCATGGCGCGGGCGTAGTGGTCTTGCATCGCCTTGCTCGCGCAGTACGCGCTGTACTTGGGAATGCCGATTTTGCTCAGGCAACTGGAGCAGAAGAGAACGTGCCCGCGGTGTGTGCGCGGGCCGATCGAATCGTTTTTCAGCAGGTGCGGCATCGCGGCTCGCGCGAGGTGCAGACTGCCCCAGAAGTTGGTCTCAAACATGTCACGGATGTCGGCCTCGGGCATCTCGATCGCGGACTTGCCGCCGCCGTAGCCGGCGTTGGCGAAGACGCTGTAAATGCGACCAAACGCCTTGACGGTTTCTGCGACAAGCCGCTCGCAGTCTTCCTTTTTCGCAACGTCGCACGCAACGACAATGGCTTTGCCTCCTTTGCTGGTAATGATGTCTGCGACTTCGCGGAGTTTGTCCTCACGGCGTGCGGCGAGCGCAACCGGCATCCCGGCCTCCGCGCACGCGATCGCAGTCGCGGCACCGATGCCGGAACTCGCGCCGGTGATGGCTATGGGGAGGTTGGTGAGGGACATTGGTGACGAGTCGTTTGAAGTCTTGACTTCACCACATAGGCACGAAGAGCACAAAGAAGTCAAAGAGAAAGATTGTGTCGTGCACTGCCACGACAGCACTGCGTTCTTCGTGTCCTTTGCGTCATTGTGGTGATATGAACGGAGCGCGATTGCACTTCAAAGAGTGCGGTATTGACTCCGAAGGCATCAGCGCAAACTACTTGCTGATCGCCTGCTCGGTCTTTTCAGCGCCTGTCTGAATGTCCTTGCCCAGGCCCTTGACGGTCTGACAGCCGGCAGCAGCAAGGGCGGCAAGTGCGAGCGCAACGACAACGACTTTGCGGAGGTTGGTCTTCATGACAAATATTATGTTTGAGGGAGGCCCGGCGTCTCGCCGGGCCTACGTCGAAACAAAAATCCACGCCCTGAGCGTGGATGAATCGTGTGCATCATAGAAGCGTTGTCTCAGTGAGCCGCGGCCTTCTTCTGACGCGTGTACCCGAACTTGCGCTTCAGAGCCTTGGTGACCATGCCGGTTCGGATGGCCTTGGTGCTGACGCGAATGCGCTTGGTGCGCTTCACGCCGCCCAAGTCGACGACTGCGAGGACTTCCTGCAGGTTTGGCTTGAAGGTGCGGCGGGTAATGCCGGTGGGCTTGAGACCGAAGCCGCCCTTGGCGACGGCTTGGCCACGCCAAGCGCGCTTGTTGCCACGAGTTGTCTTCTTGCCGGTCAGTTCACACTGGAAACCCATGGGGCACCTCTAGAAATCAATCAACGCCTTCTGAACATAAGCCGAACAAACAACGCGGTGTGTCGGGCCTGAAGTATTGGCGCGAAGAGGGCTTTTGGCAAGGGGTGTGGGACAGGCAAAAGAAACGAACACCGCGACGTTTTTCCGTTCCCAAGCCTTCGTTCGAAAAGGGGTTATAGACATTCTTGAATGGAATTCCGGTGATTCGGTGTTTCATTTCACGTTCGCTCACCACAAAGCCACAGAGGGCACTCATGGGGAAAGGAAACACCGAGTGGACTGAATTGGCAGCATGCAACGCCGCGCTTCCTCTTTCTTTCTCTGTGCCCCCGTGACTCTGCAGCAAACGAACCACCCCCGACATGGAACTGAACACGCTCAGAAAATCGATCCCAACGACAATGCTCGCCGCAAGTCTGTAATCTGCCCGCAGTGCAAGCCATTGTGAAACGACATACGGGCGACGAGCAGGTACGTTGGCGTCGTCATGCCCGATGGCCCCCACTGTGTTTCGGACGCGAGTTGCTGATCGCTCGCGGCGCGTGCGGCGGCGGCAAGTCGTTCGCACGCGGCGTAGAAAATCTGCACGCAGCGGTCGTATGACGGATAGCTGGACGGATCGTCGGTGGGCAAACTGCCGTACCCAACGGACTCTGGACCGAATCGCTGCGAGTCGCCCTTCGTTGTACCTTGCGGGAAAAAGTCGGACGCGGGCAACGGCTGTGCATCGAGCTTTTCGCTGACGCGGTGCATGGTGAGTGCGAGGTGGCCAAGATTCCAAGCGACATGGTTCGGCACGTTTGCGGCTTGCTTGGTGTGATTCGCGTCGCTGAATCCCTTGAGGAATCGCGTGAGGAGCATCTTGTTGTTGAGGACGAGTTCGGCGAGGAGGTCTTGGAAGCGCATAGGGGACTCCGGGAGCGAAAACTGAAAGCTGAAAGCTGAGAACAGTACTCGTGCTTTTGCAAGGCCAGGCGCGTAGCCTGCGGTGCATGAATCGGCGAATACGAGCGAAGGCGGGCGAGTGGGTTGCATCAAGCGCTGCGCGCGAGCACTTGTATGCCGATCCGCTCATCTATGACATTTTGCATCAGGACGGAACGCTTGAAGACGCCCGGCTGTTCGAACGGCTCGCGAAGCGATTTGGAAGAAAGGACACCAAGAGTTGGCTCGAACCCGCGTGCGGCAGCGGGCGATACCTGCTCTCGCTCGCCAAGCGAGGACAACTCGCAATCGGGCTTGACATGAGTGCTGACATGCTGGCGTACTTGCACAACCAGGCGCGGCAACTTGAAGGCAACGCCGGGAAACACGTCAAAACGCTGTGCGGCACGATGGAGCATTTTTCGCTGCGCGGGCTTGCGCCGGGAGGCAAGGTTGATGCCGCGTTCAACCCGATCAATTCAATTCGACATCTTGCGACGGACAAGGCGATGATCTCGCACCTGCGATGCATGAAAAACAGTCTGAACGAGGGCGGCGTGTACATCGTCGGCATGTCGCTCTCTGCGTACGGGCTTGAGGACATTTCGGAGGACGTGTGGAGCGGCTCGCGCGTTGTTGATGTGCCTTGTGTGTCGAGCACCGACAATGCGCGTCGCGGTCAGCGCAGCGAAGCCACCGGTGCACGCGATCGGATGAAGGTACACGTCACACAGGTTGTGCAGTTTTTGCCGCCAGCGCAGACCGCCACGGGCGCATGGAGAAGACGCGAGCGCGTGCTCAGCCACTTGACGATCACGGAGTCACTGGCCAGCCGCGGCGCGCGGCGAGGCGAATCGGCGACACAGCACCGGGACAGCAAGTACTGGCTGCGCACGTACAACAAGCGAGAGTGGGAAGGGGTTGTTGCAAAGGCGGGAATGAAAGTGTTGCACACGTGCAGCAACACAGGCGAGGCGATGATGGCGAGGGAACCTGGGTATTACTTGTATGTGCTGGGAGCATGATTCGTGGTTCGCATGGGCTTGAAGCCCATGCTACTCATGGCCTGGAAGGCCATGCCACATTACTCGATCGGCACACTTCTCGTCAACCGATCCCCCACGTCCGGGTCCGTCACGCTGAACACCACATGCTGCCCCTTCAGCGTCGCTGCGCCCTGTTTGTAGGTGAAGCGCCGTATCGCCTGCGAACCCGGGGCAATGTCCGGAATTGTGGCGCGCGAGCGTGCAGATCCTGGAGCCAGGGCGGTGATTTCCAGCGTGATGGGTTTGTCGCTCGTGTTGGTCACGATGCACTCAGCGATCAGGTCTTCGCCTCGGATGGAGTACGCGCCGTCCACGCGGAACTCCTTGAGCCCAAGTTCGAGTTCGCGCTCGACGCGCAGCACGCCGTAGGGCAGGTCAGCGGTAAGGTCCACGCCCAGCAGAAATCGCTTCGGGCCGGACTCTTCGCTCGGTCGGAAAGCGACTGTGAACGGGAACTCGCGCTTCGCGCCGGCGGGGAGAGCGAAGGCAACGGTGCGAGGGTTGATGCGCCAGGAGCGATCGCGCTCGGCGCTGTCAAAGCCGCCCGGCTCCAAGATGCTGAGCTTGCCGGAAATGCTCTGGGGCCAGGGGTTGCTGATGGTGATTGTGTGCTCGCCAAGCTCGGCGGAGGCGTCGAGCAGTGTCGGAGTAATGGAGACGCCCGCGAGGAACTTCGCGAGCGCAACGTCGATCCCTCGGACGAACACGGGTTGATCAGAGACCGGAACGCGAACCGTGCGGGAGATGCCGTCCTGGCCAAGCGTTGTCGGAAGCAGTGTTGAGTTGCCGAAGACATCGCGGAGTTCGACAGCCACCGGGCCGACCGGCATGTCGATGAATGCCTTCGCGGGCTCGCAGGATTCGTTCCACGCGATGAGCCATCCGGAGGGGGTTGCTTCGCCTTCTGAGATTTTCGGCGCGAGGATGTGGCACGTGATGCCTTCCCGGGCTGGAAACTGGCCGACAATTCTTGCGTCTGCAAGAACAGAGCGTGCGTGCAGCATCGCAGCGAGTTCCGGAGTCGGGCGCGGGATCTCGCGCTCGGCGTCGGAGAATCGCCACGGGTTTGCCAGCGCGATGGACATCGGGGGCGAGACGCCCGGAGCCGCGCTGTCGCCCAAGAGTCGCCAAAGTTCTACAAGCTGCTTCGCGGCCCGCCCCGCGCGCTCGATCGGTGACGCGAGATCGTCAGTCGGATCGGGAACCAGCAGCCACTGCACGCCCGCGTCGGTGGAAACGCCCGACGGAACATCCGCGAACCCGGCGGATGTGCTGGAAGACATCGGCACGCGCTGCGGGCCCAGGCTGCGAATGCTCTCGGGGCCCATGTCGCGCGGCACATGCACCTGCAGACGAGAGGTGCCGACGGCTCGATTCAGCGCATCACGATTCCAGTCCTGCGAGATGCTTGTCGGAATCGCCAGCCTCAATCCCGGCACAAACGTGCCGATGCTGTCGCGGGCCTTCGCAAGATCGCCTAGCGCCGCGGCGCGAAAGTACGTCGGCATGTTCGGCAATCCGCTCGCGAGCGGCAAACCCACTTGCCAGCGACCGGTGAGTGCCCCGAGCTTCTCAAAGGGCTCCTGCGTGAAAGGCAGCCACTCCTCGCTTGGCCTCGCGAAGATGGCGGCGACGTCGGTGGTTGCAATGTTGCTTCGCTCGCCCAGCGTGTCGGGAAGCCTTGGAATCGAGAGAGTGACATCAACGTAGTCGCTCACGAGCTGGCGCGTAACGGCCTGCAGCGACTTTGTGTGCGAGCCGACGTCGCGCTCTGTCAAGGTGCGAGTCCACAGCGGCATTGTCACCACTTTCATGCCGGTACTCGCGAGGAGTGCGGGCATGTTCATGATGTGGCGCATCGGGGCTTCGTCGATGACGATGGCAAAGCGCCGCAGGTCGCCTTGGCTTGTGGGGGCGTTTTTCTTCGCCGTGCTCGATACGCCCAGGGCGTCGATGCGCTCCTCGGTGATGACCTCGTCGTCTTTCTTCGCCGCCGCCTGCGGCAACCAGACAAGGTCGGTGAATGTGCCGCCAACCGGAACGCCCGCGGCGGTCGCGAGCCTCATGCGGACGCGATACCAGCCCGCGCTGGGCAGTTTGGGCGTCCAGCGGGTGTTGACGCTGCCGGACTGGAGCTGCTGCGTGTGGTTTGAAATACTGACGCCGGACGCGTCGAGCGCGTCGAGCGTCAGCGACAGTTGTTCGTTGGCAAGATCGCGGACCACAACAGTAAATTCGGGCGGCTTTTCGCTTGTCGAAATGTTGCCCGTTGTGCTGCACGTCAACCCCACGCGCGGCAGTTGCAGCACGGAGAGGTCGTCAAACCACGCGCGGGCCTCCAGGTCTTCGGCGTTGATCTTGAAGGCGTCGGTCGGGCGCTGCGGCGTCGGGAACATCGCACTGATCTGCCGCGGCTGCAGGACAACAAGCTCCAGTTGAATGAATGCCGCGTTCGCAGCCCCCGTTGCGATTCGCACGGTCAATTCGCGCCAAGCGCCCTCGGACGTCGCGAGCTGGCTGACACGCTCGGAACCCGGAATGGGCTTGCCATCAGCACCCAACACGCGGGCAAGAAGCGCGGCTCTGGCGTGGACCATGCGCTGCGTCTGCACGACGCAGGAAATGGAATAGTCGGTGTCGGGAAACACGGGGATCGCACCGGCATCGAGCAGGAGCGAGGCGCTGCCGCCCTTGGTTGGCAGGAGAATGCTGCCAATGCCGCGGAACGAAAGCACATCGTTGCTCTCGGCCTCGTCGCCATAGCCAACATACACCAGCTTTGCCTGATTCCATGACGGAAAGCCCGGGCGAGGACGATCGGCGTTGTCTTGGGCCCGATACCAGTACCGCGGCACCAAGCCCGGGTTGGTATCTCGCTCTTCAAAGTCGAAGACTTGCAGCATGCGCCCACGGATCGGGCCTTGCGGCGTCGTGTTCGACTGGGCGACTGAAGACATCGCTGGCAGCAGGTCTTCGCCTGTTGCCACGGTTTGCGCGTTCGCGCCAGCGCACAACATCGCGCACGTCAGCACGACGTGCGCACGACGGCGGCGGGGCGCTTGTCGCGAGGTGTTGGACCAGGAGGGCATGCGCAAAAAGTATCGGTTATTTCACGAATCGGGCTTTGGAGAAGCAGCGAAAGTGCCCAGCGAGACGCCGGGTCTACTTCCTTTCGGCTCTCGTCCGCAAAATCGCCGAAGCCCAGCGCAAGGCACCAAACGTCAAGCCGAAGTTCACGAGTGCGACCATCAGCAGCAGCATGCAGCACTCAAAGAAGCTGACGCGGCCGTGCGGAAGGCTGATGCTGACCGAACTGAGGTTGACGCTGCTGGTGGAGCGATTGGCGAACTCTTCCATGATCGGCCCCAGCAGCACGAAGGGGTTGGGCAGGACGGAGACGTCGCGCGGACCATCCCAGAAGTTGGCGACCTCACCCATCACCGCAAGGAAGAGCGGAGCCGCAAGCCAGATGGCGACGGCGAACAGGAGCGTGAGGACGCTGGCTCGCGTCGACTTCTGCGTCAGCGTGCTGAAGAACGTGCTGGCGGCGACCAGGAAGCAGATCGGCGGCGCGATGATCAGCAGCACGAGAGGCAGAGCTACGATGTGCGTGCTGTAGCCGGTCCACATGCCGTTGCGGCCCCAATGCTGAGGCACGAGGAAGTCGAGATTCCGGATGAACAGCGAAACGGGATGCCCCAGGAGCAAGATTGCGAAGTGAATCAGAAACAGCGGGGCGAAGACCCGCAGGCGATACAACCCTCCAAGAAACTTCTGCCAAACAATCTGCCCGCTGCTGACCGGCGCGCAGAGCAGCACGTCGAGGGTGCGGCCTTCGCGCTCTCCCGCGATCGACGTTGCGTTGACGTTGCAGGCCGCGATCACGAGAAACACCAGCAGCCCGTACGCCATGACAATGAACATGACCTCGTGCATCTCGCTGACCCAATAGAGAAACAGCGAAAACAACCCAAGCCCGGCGGCGGCAATCCAGCGTGTGACCTTCCCCATCGCCATGACGCGGAACTGCATCTCGCGCCATTGGATCGACGGATCCCCCACGTCGCGCGAGATGCCCTCGCGCACCGCACTGGCGCGGCGCTTTTTCTTTGCGGCGAGTTGGTCGGGTGTCTCGACAGTGTCCGAAGCGTTCGTCGCGGGCGAAGCAGCACTTGCATCCTGCGGCGTGCCCGTTGCAGCTTCTTTGAGAGCTCTTCGCTGCTTCTTTGTGAGCACGGGCGCAGACCCGCCTGCTTCGACAAGCATCGCGCGGCGGAGGCGCGCCGTCGAAAGAAAGAAGAGCAATAACCAAATGCTCAGAAGCGAAAGAACGCACGGAATCCACGTCCGCGCGCCCCAGCCGATGAAGGGCGCGTCCGGGGCGAGCAACTCAGTCGACATGAACATCATCACGGCGGGCGAACTGCTGACGAAGATCCACTTCATCCACCAGGGAGGGCCGCCCGTCATCATGTTGCCCGTGACGCTGGCAAGGCCCATGCCTCCGGCAAACACCAGCAGCGGCAGCAACACGAGCAACACGCCCGTCATCACCATCGCGATGAAAAATGCCGTGCCGCTGCGCTTGGCCCGAATCGACAAAAAGATCGACAACTGTGCGGCAACAAGCATGGTCGCGGCTGTCAGGCTGAGCATGGCGATGATGTACGAGCCCGGCACGCC
Source organism: uncultured Phycisphaeraceae bacterium (assembly GCA_964516725.1). GTDB lineage: Bacteria > Planctomycetota > Phycisphaerae > Phycisphaerales > UBA1924 > BJHL01. Next base: position 11,482 of record CAZEZV010000025.1, on the reverse strand, counting down.
GCCGAACGTGCGCAGTGAAAGCAGCAGCGGCGCGCCGATGAGCAGCAGAATGCCCAGCTCCGCGCACCGACCCAGCAACTTGCCCAGAATGATCTGCCACGCCGTCACCGGCGTTGCGAGGAGCGTTGCCAGCGTGCCTGCGCGTTTTTCATCGCAAATCGCCGGTGCGCCAAACGCGCACGCGATCAGCGTCAGCAGCACAAACTGTGTCCAGCCGATGGTGACGGTGACGATCGGGGCGATTTGCTGGTATTGCTGCAGTTGCCGCGTGACCTCGCCGTTGTACGCAATCCGCTGGCCGTTCGCGTATGTCGTGAAGTTGTTCTCGAGCGCAACGGAGATGAAGGCAAGGCTGACGACGCCCAGCAATACGAGCGCGTACGCGAGGCGCACCCACGACGTGCTCAGGCGCTTGTTGATGATCCAGACTTCCTTCTGAAACACCGGACCGGGCACGCTGCCCATCCACGCACGCGGGCGCAGGGCGCTTGTGAGACGCTCGAAGAACGTTGGCGCTCGCAGCGCGGCCGCGCGACCACTTGGTGCCCCCGACCACTCCGATGCACCGGATGCTGCCCCCGGCGCAGACACTGCAAGCGCACCGGCGTCCTGCTGTCCAGACACATGTCCCGACTCGACCTCCGACGACGATGGACGTGCTTGCCCCTGTTGCGTCATTGCAGCGCCCCCGTGGTGAGCTTTAGGAACGCGTCTTCAAGGCGGACTTGCTCCGGCTGGAAACTCTCGATGCGCCCGCCCAGTTGCATGATCGCTTCGATCAAAAAGTGATGCCCGTGCTGCGCTTCGGCGATCGGCGCAAGGTCCACTGTCAGCGTGCGAGCGGCATCGTCGTGCTTCACGCCGGATATTCTCGCGTCACCCGAGAGCTTCGCCGCGAGCGCACTGGGCGGCGCGCCCATCTGCTCAAGCTTGATCGCAATCCGCTCCGACATATTGGCCGCGGCTTTGGTCTTTGCGTACGCGTCCTCGATGCTTCCCGCGTACAGCAGTTTGCCGCGCTCGATGATGCCGATGCTCGTGCTCATCTCCGCAAGCTCGCTCAAGATGTGCGAACTCACCATCAGCGTCTTGCCCATCTTGCCCAGCTCGACAAGCAGACTGCGCATCTCGATACGCGCCCGCGGATCAAGCCCGCTCGCTGGTTCGTCGAGAAACAACACCTGCGGATCATGGACAAGCACACGCGCAACGCCCAATCGCTGCTGCATGCCCCGCGACAACCCATCGACCAGCGAATCTCGCTTCGCCGTGAGGTCTGTCAGTTCCAGCACCTGCCCGATGATCGACGACCGATTCTTCCTCGGAATGCCGTAAATGCTCGCAAAGAACTGCAGGTATTCATCCACCGTGAGATCGTCGTACACACCCAGAAAGTCGGGCATGTATCCGATGCACCGCCGCACTTCGTCCGCGCGCGTTGCGATGTCAAACCCGCACACCTCCGCTGCGCCTGCATCGGGCTTCAAGAGACACGACAGAATCTTCATCGACGTCGTCTTCCCCGCGCCGTTGGGCCCGATGAACCCAAACACCCGTCCGGGCCCGATCTCCAGCGTGAGATTGTCCAGCGCCATGAGCGTGCCGTAGCGCTTCGTAAGGCCACGTGTGACAATCGACGCAGTTGAAGGCTTCTGGACGCTCATAGTGATCCTCGCTCGCTCTGAATCTGTGTGGCACCGGCTTCCAGCCCGTGAGTAGCCGAGGGGTTGCCTTCTAGGCCTTGCGATTGCCCCGACACCTTCACCTTCCTCGGCACGATCATGCGGTACACCTCAAACCGCTGCGTCGCAAGCGAAGACTGCGTGTCAGGCAGCGCGTCGTCCACCAGCGACACCACAACCAGCGCCCAGCCCGATTCGACCAGCATTTGCGTCGCGTGCGACCGCCTGCTCGCGCCGGGCAGCATCGCGCTGTACCAGGGCAGCGGAGCCACTTCTTCCTTTGGCGACGCAACGACCTCGTTGTAGCCGCCGTTCTGATTCGTTGGCACGATGGCCAACCACTCGGCGATGTTCGCCGGGACATTGCCCGCATCAGCGACGACACTGACCGACCCGCCCTTGCCTCGCTGCTTGTTCGCTTCCTCGATCGCACTCTGCGACACGTTCACGCCCGCGCCTTCCGCATACACCCACACCGCATCAAGCCGTTTGCCCTCCGGAATGCCCGACAAGTGTACTTTGCGATCACCGCGCAGTTCAGCCCGCAGCGTTGGCATGTTCGTCGATGTCGCCGGCGACTGCTCCACCGCCGCGCGAAACGTCCACTGCCCCATCTTGATCGGCATCGCCGCCGCGCTCCGCAGTTCACCCGGCATCGGACTCGTGTTGAGCATCGTCAGGGAATCTCCAAATCGCGTCGCGCTCTCCCGTCCGTGTACGCTCGACACGCCCCGCCACCACGAACCCTCGGCAAACGACGGGTTCTTCGGATCAAACCCATCAATCGGCGGCAAGGACTCAGGCTTCCCCGAGAACATCGTCACGAGGCGCGTCGTCGCGGCGCGAACAGGCTGCCCCGTTTCATCACATCGCACGTCATGCACTTCAAACCGACCAATCATCGATTGCCCGCTGCGCACCAACTTGGGCGCGAGCACACTGAGCACACTCGCGCCGGCAATCAGCACAATCGCAACAACCCACGATCGCGTCAGCAGGTTGCGGCGCTTGAGATATATCCGACCCACCGGCCCAACCGCCAGCGCCATCAAGAACACGGCAACGGCGGTGATGAAGAAAAACCACGGGCTGACCGGTCGAGCCGCCGTCACCAAGTCCATGCACGCCCGCAGTGCCTCTTGCTGCGTCTGGTTCGCGCCAGACGATTGAAACCAATACCCGTACTGGTTGTACGCGCGATACTGCTCGATGGCGTCGGTGGGCAACGATGCCGTGAGAATCGTCCGCCACGCCGAACCAGCGGCGACATCGCTGAGAATCGCAGCATATCGATCAGGATCAGCACCGATCAGCTCAACCGTGCCAAAGCCCGCGGGCCCGCCGACAATGAGCCCGGAATTCGCACCATTGTCTTTCAGCGCACCGTCTGTAATCAGAACCTTCCAACCCGCTCGCGAAGCGGCCGGCGAAAGCGTCGCAACACGCCCCGAAACCGTCAACGCAAACAGTTCCGCGTCGCCTTGACTCGCTGGCGGGCTGGTTTCTTTGCTTTGATCGCTCGCGTCTGAATTCGTACCTGTGTTCGGAGCGATCACGTTGCCCGCGGCAGCAACTTCATCTTCAACTTTGTCTTGTTTCGTTGCCGAAACAACCGCGTCTTCATCAACCGCCTTGCCCATCGATGACTCATCATCCACTTCACCGTCTTCGCTTCCATCAGTTGCTTCGAGTTCTTCGTCAATCTCTGTCGTAAACTGCGTCTGCCGGCTCGGCACCGGCGGCAAGCCCGGATTCGCCTTCGCTGCCCTTGTCTCTCGCCGCAACTCCTCACCAAATCGCTTTGCCAGCGGCACTGTCGTCACCTCGCCGAATGTAATCGCATCGCGCGGCACATCGCTCCACATCGCCTGCGGCACCGCACGGCGCCACCCCTCGCCCGCGCCCGCGATTTGCACAATCAGTTTCCCGCCCGCGATCACCCACGCGTCAATCGCCTCGCGCTGTCGCTGGGGCATGCCGAGCAGATCATCCTCTTTGATGACGAGCGCATCAACGGACTCATACGCAATCCACGACGTTGGAAGATCCAGAGGCGTCTTGCGAACAACATCCGCATTGCTAAACGCGTAGTCGCGCACCTCATCGCCCGACAGTTGATTGTTCCAGTCCGGCGTTCGAACGCTGGGCAAACCCATCGTCACCGCGTACACGCTCGCCATGTTCACCGCGACAATCCGCAGTTGATTGTTCAAATGCCCCGGCATGCCCAGTTCATCACGATTCGGAAACTGCACCACGGGAATCTTGAGCCGCTGATCGCCGTCATCAATCGTGATCGTGAACTGTTCCTCAAAGCTCTTCGCGCACACCGCAAACTCGACCACCGTGCCCTTCCCGGGCGTGGTCGCAAACTGCGCCACATGCTTTGCATTCTGGCTCGCATCCTGCGAATACTCAATGGACATCGTGCCGCTGATTGCCTTGTCGCCCGAATCCAGCCAGATTCGAACCGGCGCATGCACCTCAACCGGCAGCGCATCACCCTTCCAGCCCCACGAGATATCCCGAAGCACAAGCCCCGAGTCCATCTCTCGAAACGGCAGGTTCGCACGCGAATCAAACGCCTGCGTGAACTGTTGCGCGACAACTTGCGGCGTGACGAGCGCCGCAATCACACACAGCACAATGGAAACAAGTCGATTCATTGAATTGCGTATTGGTGGCACAGGCGTCCTCGCCAGTGCCCGAACGCACCACCAACTTCCGCACAAGGCGAGGACGCCTGTGCCACCCTTCGCCGACATTACACATACACCTTCTTGTTATACACAAACCACTCCAGCAGCACAATCGCAAGCCCCAACAGAATCAAGTAAGGCCACAGCCGCCGATCGCTCTTCCCGCTCGCGCCGGACGTCGTGCTCGCGACCTTGTTCGCCAGTTCCAGTTGTTGGGCAGATGGCACGTCCGATTCCTGACTATCCAGCATATTCGCCGCATACATTCGCAAAACTCGGCCTTTGTCATCCTTCACATCGCCCGGGGCCGCCAACCCTTCCCACGACACCTCATAAACGCCGGACTTTGGCGGAATGCGATACACAAACGAGCCATCGGCATTGGGCCGAACAGTCGCCCGCAACTCTCCCGGCCCATCAATCCGAGCCTCCGTCACGCCAATTGGCAACCGATCCGTCACTTCCGCGCCAGGCTCAAGCGAACGCGCATCCAGTTTGCTGCCGATCTCGCCGCCAAGATAGTTGACCGTCGAAGCTACAAACACCACAAAAGACAAATCAAGCGGCCACGTGCTCTCCATGTAATCAAATGGCACGATGATCGCATGCGTATCACCCTTCGCTGCTTCAATGATGGCCGGCCCGCGCTCGGCATACGCAATCTTCGTCATCCCCGCCGCGGGATCAACGACAACTTCACGGAACGACGACACCTGTAGCGAATCAAGCACCAGATTCCGCGTGATCGGATGATCGCGGCTCCAATCAATGATCGTCGCCGTGCTGCCCGTCGGCCCCTTGTCCGTCAGCCCCAACCCACTGGGCACCATTCCAAACACCAGATACTTGCCGGGCGGTAAAGGTCGCGTGATCCCCGCGGCGTTTGCTGTACCAGTACCAGCGACTGGCGAAGTTGGTGTTGATGGTGTCGTTGTGCCCGGAGCAGTCGGCGCCGCCCCCGCCGCAGGTGTTGCAGTCTTCACTTCAATAACCTGCTGCCCCACATTCGGAATCACCCCGTCCAGAATCACAACGTCATACGCCCCCGCCCGCCCCTCCTGCCACAACTTCTCCCACTCGCTGACGGAGTATCGCTCCAACTTCGCCAGAGGCAACCCCTCAAGGGCAAGCCGCAAGAACATATTCTCACGCCCCACAATCGCCACGCTCATCCGCTCTGCGGGCGGCACCACGACCCACGCGCGATCATCCACACGCAGAACATCATCCACAGGTCTCTCCCCCGACCCCGGCGCTCGCAGACGCACCTGCGCAAGCATGCCTGCCGCACGATCCAGCCGGAACGTCACGCCGCTGCTGCCGGGGCGCCGCTGCTCAACAACTTTCGTCTCCGTCTCAACACTCGGATCATTCGAAATCGTCTCCGCATCACCGGGCTTCGCGGCGTTCGTCACCGAAGCCCCGGGCACCTTCGCTGGCTGAATCTGAGCCGTCACGCCGTCAATCAGCAATTCAACATCAACATTGCGTTCCTGCGTGCTCGTGTTCGTGATGCCCGCATACAGCGTGACCTTCGCCGGCTGCTCATAATCGCGCTCGGCTTTCAGCGTCACCAGTCCGAAGTTGGGCGCGTCAGGCTTGCCGATCGCGTGATACTCAACCGCATTCTCAACGCCCGGCTTGGCCTGTGCTGAACCAGGCAACTTCCCATCGCTGTACACATGCATCGTGACGGTGGACTCATACAAGCCTTCCACTTCGATCGAGTCACTCGGCGCGCCCGACGTATCCGTGCGCGTATCCACCATCTTCCGCTTGGGCAAGTCCGCCAGCGCCAGCCGCACCGCTTCCACAAGCCCCGACTTCTGCTCCTCCGCGATCTGCGACACCTTGTCCGTCGCCGTGATGCTCTCAATCGCCGCCTTGAGTTTGCGCTTGTCGTTCGTGAACGTCTGCAGACTCTCGGCGGTGTTGTCAAACACAATCACCTTCGCCTGATCCCCACGCGACTGCCCAAAGAAAGCATCGCCCTCCTTCAGCGACTCCACCAACGCAATCGCCTGCTTCTTCGCTTCTTCAAGCCGCGATATGGGCGCGCCGGCGCCGCTGGGCGGATCAACATCTTCACTCATCATGCTCGCCGAGCGATCAATCAGAATGACAAACCGCTCACCCGAAAGCGTCTGGCCTTTGATCATGGGCTGCGCCAACGCAAACAGCACCGCACCCAGAATCAGCAGTTGCAGAAACAGCAACAGGTTCTTGCGCAGCCGCTGAAAGGGCGCATTGGCCTGAAGATCCTGCACGGCTTTCTTCCAGAGCAGGGTCGTCGAGACTTCGAGGTCGCGGCGGCGCAACTTCAAGAAGTAGAGGATGATGAGCGACGGCACAGCAATCGCCGCGGCGATGCTGGCGATGAGTGGAGTGAGAAAAGTCATCGAGGCACCGCCTCTTCAATTGAAGCCAATGTAAACGGAACGCTCGGACGGAAGCAAACGTGTGGCAATACATCAGTCGCGTCAGGCACAACGCCGCGACGGGTCGTTGAATCACATTCTCCAACTCGAATCAGCCGAACCTGTTGCAATTGGTAGTACGCCACTTGAATGACCTGAACGACCTTGCCATGTGAAAACACATTGAAGTAGGTTATAAAGTCATAACTCGGTCGACTTCGATCAGTCGTCAACACGATTTCTGTGTCATTCACAAGCCAATTTTGCTCACGCTCTCCCGTCACTAGCAAAACTTGAAAACGAGCCCTGCCCATCAATTCTTCGACCTCAACGCGGATTCGGTACTCTTCGCCCTTGCCCACCCCAGGTCCGATGATCACGTACGGCACGCGTGACCACTTGAGTTCAGATTCTTCGACGCGTGCGCCGGAAGGCCGAAGCGCAAGAGCAGCAAAAAGCACCAACAGCACGCCAGCAATGATGAACGCCTTTGGCGTGCGAGGTGACTCAATTTGCGACATGCCATCTGTCAAGTTGTCACCTCCGCACGTATCGGCGCACCCAAGCCGATCTGCTTTCCATCGCCGTGAGCCTGCCCACACTCCGGACACGCCGTCAACCCCCGCACCTCATACCCACACTTCCCACACAACCCCTGCCGCCGCCTCATCGCCCCCCTCACCATGCCCGGCACATACCACGCCGCCCCGACACACACCGCCCAAAACCCGCTGCACACCGCAAACCCAGGCCACACCGGCACCAGCGGCACAGGCCGATACGGCGAGTTCAAACTGTTCCCCTCCAACGTAAACCGCATCCGCTCCCCAAGACTCGACGCCGGAACCTCAAGCCCGTCGCACTGCGTGACGTATGTGAACTTCTCTTCGTCCCAGTTCGTCACCCGCCGAGACCGCATCGCGGCGACGGGCCAGCCGGAGCGGACTTCATACAACACTTCCAGTGTTACAATCCACTCGGAACTCGAGCTCTGTCCCCAACTCCACCCCAAGTCACTCGGCCGCTCATCGACATGTATTGGCCAACTCCCTTCGATTGAATCTGGTGAGTTGTGGAACCAATACGAAATCACTTCTGTCGGGTCATCGCTGCGAACGGGGATTGCCAAGAGACTTTGGTTGCGTGAAGTCCACGACACGTTCGTCACACTGAACATCTGGCCGTGCCAATTGATGATTGACCGTGGTGTGTCTTCGATGGTTTGAGCATCCCATCGCTTCCAAGTTGGATTTTCAGACACCCACAGTGCCGTCGAGACCGACACCAGCACCGTCATCACCACGCCGCACACCAGCAACACACCAGCGCGGCGCAGCCGACGCACGACAGCAGAAACAGGCCTCGCACCACTCATGCCGCACCTCCGGCAAGAGTACTTCGAGACGGCACAAGCATGGCCTTCACTTGCTTGTCGCCGCGACCATCGCTCTCGACGGCGAAGCCGTCAAGGTCAATAGCCGTGGGCCGCCGCGAACGCGGCACCCACGGTACAAGCCGATTCATGCAACTCACCACGTAGTGGTGAAGGTAGTTCAAGTCACTCGACAATCTCCTGCACCACTCCGTGGTGCGTGTGCGTTTCGTTTCGAGCTTTCCGTGGGTGCCGCGTCGGGGGGCGCGGCGGCCCACGGCTACATACCTATGCCGCTTCGCGGCGAAGAGCCAAATCTCGGTCACTTGTTCAATCATGCCGTCACCCCCTTGACGACATCGCTCGTCGCACTTCCGCAAATTGGCGAGCCGCACTCGGGGCAGGTTGAAACCCCACGAACGTCATACGCACACTTCACGCACAAGCCGCGATGGCGGCGAAGCACCCGCCTGATCGCACTTGGGGCAAGAACCAATGCGCCAATCGCACAAGACCAAAATGCCGCGCTGGCAACAAAGCCAGGCCAGATCGCCTGCTTTGGCAAGACTCTCGGTCGTGTGCTCGCGATCAACGCGGAATCGAAGTTCGTTCCTATCAACTTCTGAATTTCTCTGGTATCCCATCCATTGTTTTCGCCAGCGAACTCCGTAATGACATCGTCGTCCCAGTCTTCCTCCATGCGGGCCGTTACGGACAACGACCGCAGCGGCCATCCTGAACGCACTTCTTGAACAAAAGACTTCGTCTCCTGCCGTCCAGAACCAAGTCGCCCGTCCGGATTCCACTCAGTGTGCAAGCTCCATCGCTCATCTCGAACGCCAGAATTCATCCAGTCGCTTGCGCGATACGTCACTCCGTCAAACTCCACGCGATTCGGCATTGGTCCATACCGAGCATACATGATCTCAGGAACTTTCGGAGACCACATCACACCCACCCACGCAACAAGCACAGTCATCACCACCCCCGCAAGCGCAAGCACAAAACCACGAATCACCCACCGCGCACCGACACTCCTCCCCCCTCGTTCGCGCCCTCGCTCGTTCGCTCGTTCGCTCACCACCCTCACTTCACCACCCCCTTCCGCCTCAAATAATCAATCACGAGCGTGTCAATCGGCGTATCACTCCGCACCGTCATGCACTGCATGTCGCGCTGCAGACAGAACTTTTCGAGTTCCTTGCAGTACGCGGCGAGGTTGGCTTTGTATCGCTTCAAGAGTGGCGACGCGATCGTCACCTCCGCCATGTCGCCGTCCTCAACATCGCGCAGGCGTAAGTCACCCGTCAAGGGTGGCTCCAATTCCTGCGGCGACAGCACCTGCACGCACAACACGTCATACCCATGCCCCACCATCCGGCGCAGACCTTCTTCAAACCCATCCTTGAAGAAAAAATCGCTGAACACCAGCATCACGCCCTTGCCACGCCGCGTGAGTGCGATCCGCTCCGCCGCCTGCCGAAACGAAAAACTGCCCTTGGGTTCAAGCCCCATGAGAAACGTCGCAAGATCATGCAGCCGTCGCTTGCCGCGAAGATCGCGGATCGAACCAATCACGCCGCCTTCCTTGTCACCCATCGCCGTCACCGTGACGCGATTGAGATTCACCAGCCCCACATACCCTAGCGCGGCAACAGCCTTCTGCATGAAAAGAAACTTGCTTGGCTCGCCGCAATCGCTGCTCATCGAGCAATCCAGGACCAAATGCAGCGACAGGTCCTCCTCCTCAAGAAACAACTTGAGGACCAGACTCTCCATGCGCGCATAAATGTTCCAGTCGATATGCCGAGTGTCATCCCCCACCGTGTACGGCCTGTGATCCGCAAACTCCACCGACTGTCCGCGCCGCTTCGACCGCCGCTCACCCTTCAGCTTTCCAAAGAACACCCGCTTGGACGTGAGATCAAGCGGATCAAGCCGCGAGATAAGCTGCGCGTTCAGGAGATCGTCGATGACCTTGGGACGGGATGGATTTGGTGTGCGGAGCATGAGATTTCAACGCGAAGGGCGCGAAGGACTCGAAGGGGAAAGAGGTGTGAGCGGGTGGCCTAGGACTCGTTCGTTGAATATTCGATCAAGACCTGCTTTCAGGAGCGTTGTGTTGAAGTTGATCAAGAGCCCAAGCGGCAGGCGCGCGGCTCGAAGATACGAAAGCAACTGAGCACGATGCACCTCCTGAACCTGACTGATGGACTTGAGTTCCACGATGAGCAGCCCGCCGACAACCAAGTCCAATCGCTGCCCGCGAAGCACAATCGTCTTGTACGGCACTTCGATTTCAATCTGACGCTGAATCGACATCCCGGCCTGCGCCAGTTCATACACGATTGCGTCCTCGTACACACTTTCCAACAGCCCAGGCCCAAGTTCCTTATGCACAGCGATCGCACAGCCGATCGTGATATGGCTGATCTCCTCAACCTCTCTCGGCAACTCCCGATTCACAAGATTCGCAATCCGCGGTGCTGTCACGCAAACCTCTCTTGTCATTTTCCCTTCGAGCCCTTCGCGCCCTTCGCGTTAAAAACTATCTTGCCTCCGTCGGCGTCAACTCCAAAATCTGCTTCACCAACCCCTCCGTCTCCAACTTATCCGCCTCAGCTTCAAAGTTGACCAAGATGCGGTGCCGCAGGCACAGTGTTGCAATATGCTGAATGTCCTTGAAGCCCACGTGGAACCGGCCTTCGATCAGCGCCTTCACCTTGCCACCCATCATCAGTGCCTGCGCCGCACGCGGGCTTGCGCCGCAGCGGACATACTTGTTCACCGGCCCACCCGCGCCGCCCGCCGCCGTCGCCGTGCCCGGATGCGTCGCAAGCACAAGCCTGGCGACATAGTTCTTCACATGCGGCGCGACGATGACACCCCGCACCAATTGCTGCATCTCCAGAATCCGCGGCCCGTCCAGCACCTTCGTCGCTTCCGGGTTCGCCGTGCCCGTCGTGCGATCCAGAATCGTCATGAGGTCGTCGAGTTGGCTGTAGCCCACGACTATCTTGAACAAGAACCGATCCAACTGCGCTTCGGGCAGCGGATACGTGCCTTCCTGCTCAATGGGGTTCTGCGTCGCGAGCACCAGAAACGGCTGCTGCAACTTGTACGTCGTGCCGCCGCTCGTGATGCTGCGCTCCTGCATCGCTTCGAGCAGCGCCGACTGCGTCTTGGGCGTCGCACGGTTGATTTCGTCCGCGAGCACCACCTGCGCGAAGATCGGCCCCTTCTGAAACTCAAACTTGCGCCGCCCCGTCGCAGGGTCTTCCATGACAATATTTGTGCCGATCACGTCCGCCG
>CAZEZV010000024.1:0-23077 GCA_964516725.1 uncultured Phycisphaeraceae bacterium | reverse complement strand
CTCGCACCCTGCCACGTGCACCCATCCTTGAGTGACCGACCTCACGCACTGTGAGAGACATGCACCAGGCGTGCCTCTGAGCATCCGAAAAATTCTCTACATATAGCCCGACCGTCAGGGAGCGGCTTTCTTCCGCGCAACACGGTCGCTTCACTTCTACCCGTGATTCACACATTCCAACAGAACCAATCAACTACACCCCATGCTGTTCCCGCAGTTGACGCACTTGTGGCACGTGCCGCTTCGAACGGTGATGTTGCCGCAGACATCGCACGCCGGGGCATCGCTGATTTCACCCATCACTTTGCTCAGCGTCGACGCTTGCGATTTCTTTGACATCTGCACAATGTCGATGTCTGTCACTTCTTTGTGAATGTGCAGGACCGAACCAGGTGGCAGGTCTTTCGAGTGCGCGATGACTGAATCGCGCACGCTCCTGCTTGGTGGCTCGTTCAACAGCCCGGGTGCGATTTCATTCGTCAATCCGCCCACGTGTGTCGGTGTGGTCGACTGAGAATTCTGCGTGATGCGTCCGGCGGCAGCGTCAACCTTTGCAGGTTCACTCGATGGCCGCTGCGGTGCATTCGCTTCGCGATAACCCGGCACAAATTCCATGCCCATCCAACGGAAGATGTAATCGACGAGGCTCTTTGCGATCGGAATCTCGCGGTTTTCCGTCATGCCCGCGGGCTCAAACCGCTGGTGACTGAATTTGCTCACCAGACTCGAAACCGGCACGCCATACTGCAGTGAAATGCTTGTCGCAGTTCCCAGGCTGTCCATCAACCCGCCGATGGTCGAGCCTTCCTTGCTCATCGTGATGAACAACTCGCCCGGCTGGCCGTCTTCAAACAACCCAACCGTCAAGTACCCTTCGTGTCCGGCAACATTGAACTTGTGCGTGACGCTGCGGCGAGTATCCGGCAACCGCCGACGCTTGGGTCGATCGACCATCTTCACCGGTGCTTCAACACGCTCAAGAGGCTTAGCCTCCACAGCCGCCACGACCGCAGAAGGAACCGCCTTCAAAGTCTCCACCGCTTTTCCCGCGCTGTCTTCTTTCCCAACTTCCTTCTTCGCCTCATCCGCCGTCGCGGACAGCGGCTGGCTCTGCTTGCATCCATCCCGATACAGCGCATTGGCCTTGAGACCGAGCTCCCACGACAATCGGTAGCAGTCCTTGATGTCCTGCACGGTCGCGTCGTTGGGCAAGTTGATCGTCTTGCTGATCGCGCCGCTGATAAACGGCTGCGCCGCCGCCATCATGCGAATGTGACCCTCAGGGGCAATGAACCGCTTTCCGAGTTTGCCGCACTTGTTGGCGCAGTCGAACACCGGGATGTGCTCAGCCTTGAGATGCGGCGCACCCTCGATGGTGCTCGTGCCGCAGATCGCAACGCTCAACTGCTCAAACTGTGCATTCGAAACGCCCAGTGCCTTGAGCAGGTTGAAGGAACCATCGCTCGCCGCCTTCGCTGGATCAATGCCGCAGGCCTTGAGACCTTCGGGCGACACGGCCCAACCGGCGAATGCGAAGGACAACTCAAACACGCCGGGCAGGCTGTCTTCAATCTTCTTGATGTCCTTTTCAGGCAATCCTTTGCTCGCGAGGAACTGCCGAACAGTGGGTAGGTCGGCGGTCCCCGCCGATTTACCCATGGGCACATCCAGGTGCAGCGCACCCAGCAGGTACGTCATGATGTCCTTCACCTGCTGCTCGCTGTAGCCCATCGCCACCAGCGCGGGGCGCACGCTTTCGTTCGCGATCTTGAAGTATCCGCCGCCGGCGAGTTTCTTGAACTTCACGAGCGCGAAGTCAGGCTCGACGCCCGTCGTATCGCAATCCATGAGTAACCCAATCGTGCCCGTCGGCGCGATGACCGTCGTTTGCGCGTTGCGATACCCGTGCATCTCGCCAAAGCTCACGGCTTGGTCCCACGCAGCCACGGCGTGGTCCAAAATCTTCTCGGTGTTTGCGAGCGCAATCTTGCCTGACTTCATCAACTTGTGATCAATCGGCACGGGCCGAATCTTGAGCGAGTCGTATTGATTGCCGCTGCGATCCGCGCCGCGTGCCGCCGCGCGATGATTCTTCATCACGCGGAGCATGTTCGCTTTGTCCGCGGCGTATCCCGGGAACGCGCCGAGTTCCTTCGCCATAAGACTGCTCATGCGATAGCTGCGGCCTGTCAGAATCGCTGAGAAGCATGCACAGATCGCACGGCCTTCTTCGCTGTCATACGCAATCCCGGCTTGCATGAGCATCGCGCCAAGGTTGGCGTAGCCCAAGCCCAGCGTGCGGAACTTGTAGCTCAATTCCGCGATCGTTCGGCTCGGGAACGCGGCCATCAGGACGCTGATTTCAAGCACGATCGTCCACAGATCAATGCCGTGCTCATATCGCTCGACATCAAATGAGCGCGTCTTGCTGTCGTAGAACTTCAAGACATTCAGCGATGCGAGGTTGCACGCCGTGTTGTCCAGGAACATATATTCGGAGCATGGGTTACTCGCGTTGATCCGCCCCGCGCTCGGGCACGTGTGCCACGCGTTGATCGTGCTGTCATACTGCACGCCCGGGTCCGCGCAGCGCCACGCCGCGTCGCCGATCGCGTCCCACAGTTCGCTCGCCTTGTGCGTCTTTGCAACTTTCGTCTTGCCCGCGGCTTTATTCGTGCGGAAGTACGTGTTCCAATCCTGCCCTGCATCGAGTGCTTCAAAGAACTCGTCGGGAATGCGAACGCTGTTGTTGCTGTTCTGACCCGACACAGTCTGATACGCCTCGCCATTGAAGTCGTAATCGAGCTTCAAGCCGAGCTTGTCAGCCAGCCCGCCAATGTCCTTGTTCTTCTCTTTGATCAGGCGCATGCCTTCGACCATCGCCTGCACCTTGATCTCCTCGCGCACCTTCCAGTTGATGAACTCCAGGATGTCCGGGTGATCCATGTCCAGGCAGACCATCTTCGCCGCGCGACGAGTGGTGCCGCCGCTCTTGATCGCGCTGGCCGCGCGATCGCCGATGCGCAGCCAACTCATAAGGCCGCTGCTGCGGCCGCCGCCGGAGAGTTTTTCGCCATCGCCGCGGAGCGTGCTGAAGTTTGTGCCGGTGCCCGACCCATACTTGAACAACCTCGCCTCACGAACCCACAGGTCCATGATGCCGCCTTCGTTCACGAGGTCGTCATCCACGCTCTGAATAAAGCACGCGTGCGGCTGCGGGTGCGTGTACGCATCGTCGGCCAATTCCGGCTCGCCCGTCTCAGGATTCACAATCCAGTGCCCCTGCGCAGGACCAGTGATCCCATATGCGAAGTTCAAACCCGTGTTGAACCACTGCGGGCTGTTGGGCGCGCACATCTGGTGCGTCATCATGTACGCGAGTTCGTCATAGAACGCCTGCGCGTCGTCTGCGCTGTCGAAGTACCCGTGCGTCTCGCCCCAATACCGCCAGCAACCCGCGAGGCGATGAATCACCTGCTTCGCCGACTTCTCTGGCCCGGTCATCACCTTCCCGCTGCTGTCGCGCAGCGGATCGCCCTTGAGCACGTCCTGCTCCGGAGCCACCAGCGGCACGCCCGCCTTGCGGAAGTACTTGCTCACCATGATGTCCGTCGCAAGTTGCGACCAGGTGCTGGGTACCTCGGCGTCGTCCATCTGGAACACGACCGAGCCATCAGGGTTGGTGATTTTGCTGGAACGCTTCACCCAGTCTACTGAGGAGAAGGGGTCGCGTCCTGCGACGGTGAATTTGCGGGTGATTTTCATGGCGAGTCCAAGGGTGAAACGCGAACTTAGTTTGGGAACTTAACTTCTTCATGCACTGCTAGAAGGTCGCAATTGGGAATAGGCTGCGATTTCTTGTGTACGTCAAACATAGCGTGCAGCACGCCGCTGATTTCTTGCGACTTTACCGCAGCGAAAACTGTGCTTTCTTTCAAAAATTCTGAGTACTTGATTTCCGGTAAGAAAGTTGTGGTATCGCGTGAGTTCCTCGGTATTCCATCCATGCCGATAAACATGGCGTCGTCCACTTCTGCTGGAGAATCAAGATCGTTGAACATCTGTGGGACAATGTTGATGTAGACCAATTGCCTCTTGCTAACTTCCCCGATTCGACGCATCATCGCAATACGGCTTACCTCAAGCTCGGCGGCAAGTCTGCTCACCATTGACAAAGATATCGAAGACGACTCGATTTTCTCTCGAATCAATGCCGTTGGCATCAACAACTCCGCCGCCAGCATGTTTGCAAGTTTTTCTTCTTGCGCTACTTCTTTTCTTGTATTCGATAGTCCACGAAACAGCGGCTCGTTGATAGATCCCTTGAGTTCTCTTTGCAGCAGCCAATGGCCAAGCTCATGAGCAACCGTAAACCGTTGCCTCTTTGAAGGTGCTCGAGTAGAGACGGTGATAGCTGCCCGACCTCGCGAGTCCCACGACAAACAGCCGTCAAACGAATCGATGTCGTGATACTGAATTGAAATTCCTAGCGAACGAGCTAGTACGTTCAAGTCATAGCGACCGTTCGGCATTCGTGCGATCACGAAATGCTTCGATACTGCCTGTTCGCAACTTGTGCGAGTATCGCCTTTAACGAACCGAGATGTGAAACTTTCGATGAGGCCTGTGTTCATGATTGTTCACTCTTGGACTATTGGTGTCGACGAGACGTAATTTGCCGGTGCATCCACGCTACTTCTTTCCAAGTTTGAGGGACGCCTGCGCGGTGTGCAGCCTGCAAGGTATTTGCTCGCAGACCCCCGACGACATTTCTGATTTGTTCAATCAAAGGCGCTCGTTCGTCTTTTGGTACGTTTGCTTTGTAGATGTACTCCCAGGTCAGCTTCAAAACCCTTTCCAACAATGGCTGCTTGAACCGATCTAGGCACTCGCCAGAGCCGGAAAGCGCCCAATTCTCATCTCGGCCCAATGCACTTGCGAGTGCAGCGATGATGTGCCGATTGGCGAGGGGACCAGGTCCGTTGGGATCGAATGCACGCTGCACTTCGTCATTCGTTACCCCAGCTCGCTGCAGAAGTTCGCCCCAAGGAATGTTTTCGGCGTCGATTGCAGCTCTGAACCTCGCCTTGATCTGATATATCAAGGCTGCGTTTCCATTATCGAAATCCATGCTCATGGAAATACTCCATACAAGTCCACGTACGTTCCTTATCAACAGCGCGAGTCCTTCCACGCATGTTTAATCCACCTTTGGCAACGTCAACCCACCCTGATCCTGATACTTCCCACCCTTGTCCGCGTAGCTCACCTGGCACACCTCGTCCGCCACGAAGAACACGAACTGAGCAATCCCTTCGTTCGCGTACACCTTCGCCGGCAGTGGAGTGGTGTTTGAAATCTCGATCGTGACTTTCCCCTTCCACTCCGGCTCGAGCGGCGTCACATTCACAATCAACCCGCACCGCGCGTACGTGCTCTTGCCGACGCAGATCACCAGCACATCGCGCGGCACTTCGAGATACTCAACCGTCTCGCACAGCGCAAAGGAGTTGGGCGGAATGATCACGTGATCCAGCCCGAGCTTGTCGCAATCTACTTCTACCAACAAGTCATCCGTAAACGCCTTCGGATCAACGACGGTGATTTGTCCGGTTCGGGGGGTTGGCGTAAAGATCTTGAAGCGCGGCCCGACCCGCACGTCATAGCCATAGCTGCTGACGCCGAAACTGATCTTGCCCGGGCGCTTGCGAGCCTCTTCAAAGGGCACGATCTTGACACGCGAACGGATTTGATGATCTGCGAGCACGCCCACCTGCGACGCTCCTGCGAAAGCCAACCCTTGAAAAACCTCAACTACTCGCCGCGAGGCACCACCCATCGCGACCGCGACCTAACAGATACAAACCGTATGCCAAACAAAAACGCCCTGCTGCGAATCGGTCTACGCAGACACAAAAGAACGCGCACATTCAGCAAATGGTCCCAACCAACCGTCGCGCCGTCAGAAATCTGGCGAAGAGGCGTTGGTTGGGATTCATAGCATACCACAACCCATCGTATGTTCAACCCCCTCTTGCTACAAAATGCGGGGTAAAATCTGTGGAGGGACTGTCAAGAATGCGCAAATGCTCAAAAGAGCGAAACTTGCGGAACACGATAACATCAACCCATTTTAACACCTGCCACACACGCGGCAGTCCAAAGCCCACCACCCGACAACAACCGACAGCTTGTTCGGGTCAGTTGACAGACTTTCTCACCAGAAACGACGAACCGCCGTGCCACCGACTGCTGCTAAGAGCGGTCGGTGCGGCCATGCAAGTGTGATCGTTTTGCCAAAACCGCTGTATTTGTAGTGCCTTCTGAACCACCGACCCATCAACCAGTTTCGCGCCGACCGCACAAAGCAGCAGTCGGTGGCACAATGGATGCACAAATCAACTGCATCCGCTTCGCTCACCCCGGTGTATAGTGGTCTCACCCACACGCGAGTTGGTCCATTTGCCCGGCAAACCGCCACGCGCACCAACTTGCGAGATTGCAAAGGATGCTCTATGCAAGACTTGCGTTTCCGCCGCTCCTCACGGCTCTCCTTGCACATTGATTGCCTGAAGTTTGCAGCAGTGGGGGTGTGCGCGATATCGATGTCGTTGAGCGGTCTCACCGGCTGCTCCAGCACGCCGCCGCCGACGCCGACGAAGGTCGATACCGACCTGCCGCCCGCGCCAGCCGCGATGAAGGGGCTGATCGGAACTGAAGTCACCTTTCGCAACGTCGCGCCGACGATCATTTCTGGCTACGGCATCGTGGTTGGCCTCAACGGCACAGGCGGCCAACCGCTGAATGACACGATCGCCGCTTCGATGGAGCGACAGATGGCGCTCGCCGGGATGACGTCGACCAACGAAGTGCTCAAGGGCACGGTGTTCGAGGGCAAGTCGCCGCGTGACATTCTGCGTGACAAGAACGTCGGCGTGGTCGTCGTGTCCGCCGCGATCGCGCCGGGGTTGCCGACTGGAACAACCTTCGATGTGCAAGTGAACGCCGTGAACGCGAGCAGCCTTGAGGGTGGGATGCTCTGGACGACGGACCTGCGAATCGGTCCGCCATCGGCGTTCGGCCAAGCGCAGGCGACCAAACTCGGCGAAGCCTCGGGTCAGGTCTATATGAACCCGTTCGGCACCGCTGATATCGGCACAGCTGGCCGCATTCTTGGCGGCGGCACACTCACCAATAGCCTGCGCATTGTGATGACGATGGGTTCGCCCAGTCACCAACGCGCGCGACAGATCGTCAGCGCGATCAACAGCCGCTTCCCCGATGAGCCCGGTGACGATGGCCCGATCTGCCGAGGCGAGAACGACACCAACATCAGGCTTAGCGTGCCAGTCGCGTACCGCGCCGAGCCTGCCGCGTTCCTTGCGCTGGTCAAAAACCTGCAGATCGATCAGGCGTCCCCCGAGGCCTACGCGCGCCGGTACGTCGAAACAATCAAGAACGAAACAGGCCTCGCCGAGTCGATGTCTTGGGCGCTCGAAGCCCTCGGCCCCCGCGCCATGCCCGCGCTGCGCGAGTTGTACGAACATCAGGAAATCGTCCCGAAAATGGCCGGGCTTCGCGCCGGCGCGAGGCTCAACGATCCTCGCGTCGTCGAGCCCCTGCAAGAACTCGCAAAGAACGGTCAGGGCACGATTCGCACGCGCGCCATCTCGCTGCTTGGCGAGGTTGATGCGGGCCCGCGCCTTGACCTCTTCCTGCGCGAGCAGCTACGGCAGGACGACCTGCTGGTCCGCATCGCTGCCTACGAAGCTCTCGCCGATCGCGCCGAGCGAGCCCGATTCAACCAGTTGCTCCGCATGCAGCAAGACAACCCGGATCTGCGAAAGAGCGCAATCTCCGTGCCGCAGTTGCAGGCGATCGCGCGCGTGAGCCTTCCTTCGGGCACGTTGCAAGGCGTCTCGCGCGAGCCCATCGCAGGCAAGTTCCTGTTTGACCGCGTTCCCGAGGGCAAACCACTCGTCTATGTCACGCAGCAAAACGTGCCGCGCGTCGTGCTCTTTGGCTCCGACGACTCGATCGACATGTCCCGCCTCGCAACCGGCGTCTCAATCTGGGACGGCAAGCTCATGGTGGGCGTCGATCCGCAGCGAACCAGCGGCGTGAAGCTGCGTCTGCAACGCGCGGGTCGCCCGGGCGCAATCACGCAGGGCGCAATGCCGAAACTCTCGGACATCATCGCGACACTCGCACGAGAAACAACACCGAACGACCCGCGCCCCGGTCTCAACCTGAGTTACTCCGAAGTCGTCGCAACCCTCTCCGCGCTCGAGCAGTCCGGCGCGACCAAGGCCGCGTTCGCAACCGAGAACGATCGCCTCTCCGCGTCCATCCTGGCAGCCCAAAGCTCACGCGACATGGCCGATCGACCGGAAACACCCGAGGACGCCGAGGCCGTCATCGTCCGCCGAGGCGACGCAACCGCCGCGGCGACGACAACGACGGATGAGCGACCGGAGGTTTTGCCGATTGAGCAGCCGAAGGAGCCGAAGTAAGTGTCGTCAATCTACCGGAACTAGATGCAATGATTGACGCAGTATCGAGACTCGGTATGTAGTCATGTTTGTGGTCGTTGAAAGCCTAGGTTGCATCTCGCTCGTGAAAAGGCCCAGCCCGGTACGAGTAAGCTGCGGACTGCACTGGCAAACCGATGGACTTGAGCACTCGCAAGCACGCTCCTTTCTCGACAACTCCATGAACCGTGATACTGAGCGGCGGCGGGTCGCGGTTGGTCGACTCAAGCAATCCCTCTCGAAGCCGTGTCCACCAATTTGGCTCGAATGCCGGTAGGAAACAGCCTGGTTCCGCACAGCAATAGAGGTCTCCAGTGACGAATCGCAATTCCAACTCAATCTTCGTGCCTCGCGGACTGACAGAAAGAACTCGTGGGCGCGGCTTTGCCAACTTAGAAGACGTCGACTCGCCAGTCACGCGCCCGATTGCGTACTGCAGTGCTTCCATCCATGCGAGATCGCTCCCGTAATGCCCTTGAGCTCTCTTTCGCTGCGATTGAGCCATAAAAGCATCATATGAGGGAATGGAAGTCCTTAGTTGCTTGGACAGTGGCAAGACTGGCAGCCCACGCTACCGCAACCGAAAGCTAATTCATGTTGTGCATGGTTTTGGCTTAGGCAATCAAAGGGCTTCATCGCGGACTCGGCGTCTTCGCTTGCCGTGCTTGATCAAGCACTTCCGCGACGATCACGTTGTACTTGAGGCTCGACAGCGGATCGACCTCGCACTCGCCACGCACGACGTTGCGCAGATATGTCCACTCATTCTCAAGATGAGCTGGCTTTGACGGCGGTTGTACGGTCTTTGCCGGTGCGTTCTCGTCGCGAACCTGCAGTTCGTCCCACTTCGCCGCGTGGATCGAGCCGCGCTGCGTGTGCAGGTCCATCTCCTTGTTGTCGTGCGTCCATGCCCATGAAGCCTGAATGACCGCGGTCGCGGTGGGATACGTCAGAATGATGGTTGCGTCATCATCGACCTGCGGATAGACGTCGGGCTTGAGCGTCGAGACGCTGGCTGTCACGCTCGTCGGTCGCTGGCCATCCATCAGCCACGTTGCAAGCACCGCGCCGTAGCAACCAAAGTCGACAACCGCACCGCCGCCGTTCTGCTCCGGATCAGTAAGCCATTCCAGAAACTCGGGTGGGCAGCCGATTTCCTTCGGTCCCTTGTGACCATGCCGAAACACCATGCGACGGATCGGTGTCCGCTCTCCGGATTCGACGAGCCGCTTTGCCTCTCGAACCGATGCGTACCAACTGGTCTCGAAGTTGGTCAAGACCAGCACACCATGCTCGCGTGCGAGCGACTGCATGCGCTTTGCATCTGAAGCAGAGAATGAAAGCGGCTTTTCGACCAGCAAGTGAACGCCCCGAGGAGCACTCGCCTCGACAGCAGCAAGGTGATCCTGAATCGAGGACATCACGCTCACGGCTTCGGGCTTCGCTGCGTCGAGCATCGCGGTCGTCGTCGCGTGGTACAAACTCGGGTCGAGTTTGTACTTGGCCGCGAGGCGATCAAAGAGTTTGCGATTGGGCTCTGCGATGCCGACGATCTTGAGATCGCTTCGCTGCGAAGCTTGCCAGAGCAGCCCTTCGACATGGCCGTGCACAAGCCCGATGATGCCGATGCGCAGCGGGCCCGTTTCGGTGGAGAACTTGACTGGAGCGGGCGGCTCGGACGCGGGTTGTGCGTTGGCCGACGAATAAGCAATCAAAGCGACGAGGACAGCAACTGCCCGCAATGCAACAGTGAGATTGGAATACATTGTGACAGTGTACACGAGGGCAAATCGTGCCGTCAATCTGACAGGCTTTGGGGTTCGACCGATACGAGTTGATGCTGGCCGACACCAAGCGACGATCGCATCAATCGACCAAAGGCAGCGATTGATGGCACGAAGTTGGAGCCACAGACCAGCCATCAATCTGTTTCATGTGCGCGTCAGTCGTCCGTTTATGCTCGCGTGTAAGACTTGATATTGACGATTGCGACTGCGAAACGCAACGGGTCAACCGCACCGCCACAACCCCGCGTCTCCTGCACGCTGCGTGGCTTACAAGCGATCTCGGGAGCGTTAGCGCCCAGGAACGCGAAAACAGAATCAAGCGGAGAGGGAGGGATTCGAACCCTCGAAACAGTTGCCCGTTTACGCGATTTCCAGTCGCGTTCCTTCGGCCACTCGGACACCTCTCCGGGTTTGGGTCAAGTTGGGGAGTCAGCGTAGCGCGGCTGGGCTGTTCTTTCCAAACTCAGGTTCGTGCGGCTTGCTGGAGGGTCTGCACCTCCCATGAAGCGGCAGCCTTGCCGATAACCGAACTTCAAAGCACTCACAAACCGCAGGAAAACGCAGAAAATCATCTGGATTCGCTGGCTTCTGCAGGAAACCGGCTGCATACTCACTTTATCGTGAGAGTGTCTCGCGTGATTGCCGCATGGAGTGTCGAGCAGGCTGACACCTGCTTTGTGTCGTGCGCATGCCGCGATGAGGCAGCGGTAAAGACGGAGGATTCATGAGGTTCCGAAGTGCTTCGATTACAACTTCGTGTGTCGCGTATGCGATTGCCCTCGCGGCTGGCGGACCCGGCGCGCACGGCGCGATCACGTACACGAGCCAGTCACGCGTCATCAGCGCCGTGACAACGGCCGATCTGAACATGGTGACGGCGAGCGCGCCAGACTTCACGCCGTTCAATGAATTTGTCGAGTCCAGCGCGTTGTTCACGGGGCCGCTGGGCGTACCCCGCATCAACCGCGCACGAACCACGATCACCTCGATTCTTGATTCCAACAGCGTTCAGACCGACTGCGAGTTTACGTGCGACGGCGGCGAGAACGACGACGGCGACTTTGAGTTGGGCGAGGCAAGCATCGAGATTTTCATCACGTTCACGCTCGCGGAGTCCACGCCTTTCCACTTGTTCTCGTCCGCTCGCCCCGGCCTGCTCGACGGCGACGAATTCGAGCTCGAGCTCAATCGCCTCGAGGATGGCGGAGGGACGGAAGACATCTTTGCTTTGGATGAAACCGCCCCGCCGCAGATCGTTGACTTGACGGGCACACTTGTCCCGGGCAATTACACTCTGCAGTTGCAGGTTGAGTTTTCTGCAGCGTCGCCCGATCAGATCGGGGACTATGAATTTTTCCTGAACGTTCCATCGCCCGCGAGTGTTGTGCCGTTTGCCGCCGGGGCGATCTTCGCATTGCGCCGCCGCAGGAGATGAAGCGCCTCGAGGACGCGAGCTGTACTGAAACTAGCGGAAAATGACACAGGACCTGTGCGAGTCTTCGAGCGAAGGTCCAGCGGCGAGAATCTACATTCATTGCGATTCCGCGCGCCTCGCCTTCCACCCAACGCTTCCGAACAACTCAATCAACTCAGCTACTGACATCGACTCGGCCCGGCGCTTCGCATCGATGACGCCCGGGATGTTTGCGATGTCACCCTCTTCGAGCATCGTCGAAAGAACTCCACCCAACTGCTTGCGACGTTGCTCGAACAGGCGGTTGCAGAACGACAGCAGACCTTGCGGATCATCCGTTTTCGATTGAGGCAGTCGGTGCAGTGCGATCATCGCGCTCGTCACCTCCGGCTGCGGCCAGAAGCAGTGGGGGGGCAACCTTGCGATCATCTCGACACTCGCAACGCTCTGCGACAGCACGCTGATCGGCCCATACTCCTTCGTCGAGTGCTTTGCTGCGAGGCGATCCGCGACTTCTTTTTGAATAGTCACAAACAGCCCGTCGCATGAGTGCCACTGCGAGAGCAGAATCATCATGAGCGGCGTCGCGCATGCGTAAGGGAGGTTGGCGACGAGGCGAAACTGCTTCGTCGTATCGGGCGTGATGTCGAACGTCGCAAGCGCATCTCGCAGCAACGCGCTTAGCGCGTGCTTGTTTTCGAGGCAGTCGCCTTCGATCAACGTGATGCGAGAGCCAAGCCGCTCACGGAGCAACTCACACAGCCCCCGATCAATATCGCACGCGATGACCTTGCAGCCGCGATCGAGCAACTCTTCTGTCAACACACCTGTTCCCGGTCCGACTTCGAGCACTACATCACCGTTGCGCACGCCCGCCGCGTCCACGAGTTTGCGAATGAGATTGTGGTCGATCAAGAAGTTCTGCCCGAACATTTTCTGGGGCGACAGCCCGCGGCCTTCGAGCATTTCACGGATTTGAGCGAGCGTCTGCACTTGGTGATTCTTGGGGGCCCGCGGCGAAGAAGTGCGGCCGTTCAACAAACGCAACTGCAACCGGAAGCGGCACAGCAAAGAACCTCGACCTAGGCTTCCAACCAATCATCGACAAACCATCAACTCTAGAGATACGCAGATTCGGTCCGCAACTGATCGCTCATGACTGAAAACGCACCCAAGTCCGATGTTCCCGCGCACGTTCCCGCTCCGGCGGAGTCCGCTTTCGCCGAAATGTTCCGCATCGCCGGCCCAACCGTCGCGACGATGGTGTCGTACACCCTCATGACCTTCACGGACAAGTGGCTCGCGTCCAACATCGGACCGGACCCCATCTACGTCGGCGCACAAGGCAACGGCGGCATCGTTTCGTGGATCGCGATTTCGTTCTGCCACGGGATGCTCACGATCATCAACACGTATGTGTCGCAGAACATGGGCGCGGGCAAGCCCGAGCGAGGCCCTGCGTACCTCTGGAACGGCGTCTACATCGGGCTTGCGTATTGGCTTGCGATCCTGTTGCCCTTGTCGTACGCGTTGCCGTGGGTCTTTCGAATCGCGGATGTTGATCTAAGGCAGGCAGAACTCGCAACGCAATACGGCCAGATTCTTCTCTGGGGCGCGTGCTTCACAATGATCACACGCTCGCTCAGCCAGTTTTTCTTCGGCATGCACCACGCGCGCGTGATCATGATCTCGGGCATCCTCGCGAACATCTTGAATCTCATCGTGTCGGCCGTGCTCACGTTCGGCAGCACCGCGCCCGAGTCCCTCGGCATGTTCGGCCAGTTCATCAACTGGATTTCCAGGATGATCGGCAACCAGCCTATGGGCATCGCTGGCAGCGCGATCGGCACCGTCGTCGCGACGGCGTTCGAGGCGTTGCTCCCCGCGTGCGTCTTCCTTGGGCGATCCATGCATCGCAAGTATGGCACGCGCAGCGCGTGGCGATTGTCCTGGCCTCATGTCCGCGACATTTTCAAGCTGGGCTGGCCCGGCGGCGCGATGTTTGGCAACGAAATGATCTGCTGGGGCTTTTTCATGGTGTTCTTCGTCAGCAAGTTCGGCGCTGAACACGCAACCGCTGGCTGGATTGCCCACCAATACATGAGCCTTTCGTTCATGCCCGCCGTCGGGTTGTCTGTCGCCGCAACCGCGCTCGTTGGCAAGTACCAGGGCATGGGACGAAGCGACCTCGCCGCAAAGCGTGCGTGGCTTGCGCTGCAACTGGCGGTCGTCTACATGGGTGTTTGCGCGGTGATTTTCGTGGTGTTCCGAGAGCAACTGATTCAGGCGTTCGTGCGGGACGACACGCCCAACAACCAAATGCTGAAAGTCGTAACGCTGGGCGCACACTTTCTCATCGCCACAGCCGCGTTCCAAATCTTTGACGCCGGCGCAATGACGATCTCCGGTGCGCTGCGCGGAGCGGGCGACACGGTTGTGCCGGGCGTCGCCACTGTCATCGCCAGTTGGGTCATCATCGTGGGAGGCGGCTTCGCACTCACAGAACTCTTCCCGAAGCTCGAAAGCCTCGCCGGCTGGATCGCCGCGGCGAGTTACATCTGCTTTCTGTGCGTATTCCTGCTGCTCCGCTTCATGTCGGGCAAGTGGAAGTCGATCAAGGTTGTGCACTCGACTTGATGTGCCACTTGTTTCCCGTGCCACCGTAGTCGGTGGCTCTGCGATTACTCATCACTTGAATTCAACAACGCGATCGTCGTCTCAAGCAACTTGTTCAGCGGCACAGGCTTCTGCAAGTACGCATCCACGCCAAGGCTCTCCGCATACGCCGAATGCCGCTTACCCTCGTTCGCGGTGACCATGATCACAATCGGGCTTTCTTCGTCGCCCTTGATTTTCTCAAGCGCGAGAAATCCAGAACGCTTTGGCAGCATCATGTCAAGAATGACAACATCGGGCGGATCGTCCATGCAGATGCGCACGGCTTCGTTGCCGTCATGCACTACCTGCGTGAGTGCTCCTTCTGATTGAAACGCGGCGTCGAAACTCTGCGCGACGTCCACATCGTCATCAACGATGAGCACTTTCACATCCTGCAAGCGGCCGGCCTGTTCGGACTTGCTGGGGTCGGCTGGAGTTGGAGAGTTCGTCATGGGCGTTCCTTGTGGGGCGACGGCGTGGTGTCGCGGTGGGTTCGCGGGCGTTGGGCCCCAAGTGCTGCGGTGCAGCGGGCATCGCGAGCACATTGGCCACGACGCGTTCCGCGCATGACTGTACACCCACTCACGTGTTGCGGATGCATGGTTCTTGCATGATTGCGTGAAGGTTGGTTCGGGGCGGCGGGCATGGTCAGAGAACTACGCCCGAATGACACTGAAACGGTGACAAAGGTGGCTCTTGCCTCTGACCATAGGGTTGTGTGGGGGACGCACAGGCAAGGAACTGTGCCACCACGATGTCCTTCACTCCCCCGATGCCACCGTCACCACAGCCTTCCCACCCACATTCCGCCGAATGTTTTCCGCAGCAGTGCGATTCGAGAAACTTCCCACCCTCACGGCGTACAACATCTGGCCGTCTTTCAGAATCGGCACGACGCGGGCCGCGACGCCTTTAGAGTTGGCGATCTGCCTTGCCTCGGTTTCAGCCTTCTTGCGATCCTTGTACGCACCGGTCTGCACGGTCAGAGATTGTGGTGCGATGGATGAGCCTGAGACCGACGCGCCGGAAGTAGTGCGAGGCTTCTGAGAGGTCGCTCCGTCTGTCGAGCCGGTCGCAAACGAGGCACCGGTCTTGCCGGCTGGCGGAATGTTCCCGCGCATGCGGTCGGCGACCATAAGTTTCAGGTTTCCATCGGTCGCGAGTTTTTTCTCAGCCTGCGCGTACGCCTTCTTCGCATCCTCAGCCTTCCCCAACGCCGCCATCGAATCACCTGCATACATCGATGCACGCGCGGCTTCATCGCCCGTCAACTTGCTTGATGCCCGAGTCAGCAGTTTGACCGCCGTCTCGTGCTCGCCGCGCTCCTGCGCAATCAGACCAAGCGTTGCACCGGCCTTACCGGCCACGCCCACATCAGGATTTTTTTCTAAAGGCGACAGCCATCTGACGGCTTCGGCGTTGCGCCCGAGTGCATGCGCCGAGAGCCCGGCCGTCAACGCTGCTTGGTCGTACTTCGGCCCGCGCAGTTGCCCGGCTGCCTCAACCGCGTTGTCATAGGCCTGCGTGTACTGCCCGCTCGAGTACTGCTCGATGTAGGATTCCTTGCTCGCGTTGGCGGAGCCACTCCCAGAGCGAGAAGCGCCGGCGCAACCGGAGAGCGTGGCGAGTGCGACAGCAGCGGCGAGGATGGTGGTGTGGTGGAGGTTCATGGTGAGGGAGTTCAGTGGGACATCATCCAATCAGCAACAAGGAAATATCGGCGACAGCACCGCTTCAAGCGCAGTTTTCGCACCAAATACCCAATCGATTTCACCCGCGGTCGCGCCAGCTTCAAGCCCGTGAGTAGAGAGGCACGTGACCTTCTAGGCCAACGCGTAGCCTTAACTCAAGAAATGAGACTTTCGCTAAAAACAAGCGAAAGCCACGGCGAGGTTCCACCGGCTACATTGAAGCGTTCACAACGGGCTAGGCGGGCCAGAGGCCCACCCCACCAAGTACTTCAGCACGCAAAGGAGTCTGCGGTTGTCAGTTCACGGTCCGATTCTCAAGAACCTCCTGCTCAATCCGCGCCGGACTTTCGTCGTCGACGACAAGAGGTCTTACACCGGCGCAGAAATCCTCATCGCTGCGCTGCACGTTGCTTCGGCGATCCGCGGCAAGTGTGAAAGCAGGACTGTCGGCGTGATCATGCCGACTTCCGGCGGGTTTCCAATCTGTGCTCTCGCCGGGTGGATGGTCGGCAAGGTCGTCGTCCCTCTCAACTACCTCCTCAAGCAGGACGAACTGCAATACGTCGTCGGCGACTGTGAGTGCGACACGATCGTGACCGTGCAGCAGATGCTCGACTTCATGGGCTTTTCGCCCCGCGTCAAGAACATTATCAAACTCGAGGACATCAACTTCAAGTCCGTGCCCGACCCCATCTGGCCTCAAGGGGCCGACGATGAAGACCTCGCCGTCCTCCTCTACACCAGCGGCACCAGCGGCAAGCCCAAGGGCGTGATGCTGTCGCACGCCAACCTCGCTGGCAATGTGCGTCAGATTCGCAACTGGATCAACATCTCTCGCGACTTTGTGTTCCTGGGCGTGCTGCCTCAGTTCCACAGTTTCGGATTGACGGCCCTCACGCTGCTACCGCTCACCAGTTGCAGCACAGTCGTCTACACCGCCCGCTTTGTCCCCAACAAGATACTGAAGTTGATCCGCGAGCATCGCCCAAAGGTCTTCATCGCGATTCCCAGCATGTACAACGCGCTGCTGCACGCCAAGGACGCAACGCGCGACGATTGGGCGTGTGCTGAGTACATCGTGTCTGGCGGCGAGCCTCTGCCGCAAGCCGTGTTCGATGGCTTCCGCGAAAAGTTCGGCGTCACCATCAACGAAGGCTACGGCCTCACCGAGACCAGCCCGGTCACAAACTGGTGTCGCCCGCACGAATGGAAACCCCACAGCGTGGGGCGAGCGATTCCTGAACTTGATCAACGCATCATCGATCCCGCATCGGGTCGCACTCTGGGTCCGAATCACGATGGCGAAGTGCAGATGAAGGGCGTCAACATCATGCAGGGGTACTTCAAACTCCCGCAGCAGACCGCCGACACCTTCACCCGCGATGGCTACTTCAAGACAGGCGACATGGGCCGGCTTGATGTCGATGGGCACTTGTTCATCACAGGCCGGATCAAGGAAATGCTGATCGTGGGCGGCGAAAATGTCTTCCCGCGCGAGATCGAAGAGGTTCTGAACAAGCACGAAGCCGTGAAGGATTCGGGAGTGGTCGGCAAGATGGACCCGATGCGCGGCGAACTGCCCGTCGCGTTTGTCGAACTCCGCGAAGGCGTTGATCCAAAGACGTTTGAAGCGAATTCGCTGCGGAGTTGGTGCCGTCAGTCGCTCGCGGGCTACAAAGTGCCGGATGAAGTTCGTGTAATGGAAGCATTGCCAAGAAACGCAACCGGCAAGATCATGCGACGGGAATTGAAGAAGTTGATCTGACGAACCCTCTCGGGCAAGCGGAAGCGAATAGCCCACGTGCGCCGCCGATTGCACGAAGGGGCTCGCTGTTTCTCACGCCGCCTTCTTCGACGCATCCTGCTTCTCAGACGCCTCAACTTTCGCCGGTACCTTGATGTTCGTCGAGCAGTTCTTGCAGCGCACCGTCTTCCCGCGCAGATTTTCCGGCACGGCGAGCACCCGACGGCACGTCAGGTTCGGACACATGATGCGAACTTGCTGATTTGACACACAGCGATCATCGGAAGATATCGAACCCCACTTCACGCAATCGCCGTGCTCGCCAACATGCAGCCTACCCGTCAGGGAGCGCTTCGCTCCACCCCAACTACTCGATATCGAAATCAATCCGACCCCGCACATATCCACGATCCCGCTGAAAAACCCTCACTTCCCCCGCAGCATCTATGCGAGTCCTCGAACGAAGATCCGGTTCAGCCATCCATTTTGTCGCCTCGAATCCGTTTGATCCCTACCCTGCGCCGTGACCACTTATCAGTCCACCCCGCTCTTTTCGGACGCGGCCCACGCCGGTTCTCCCCGCTCGGGCACATGCTCCGCCGTCGTCGGCCTCCAGTGGGGCGACGAGGGCAAGGGCAAACTTGTTGACCTGCTCGCCGCGAACCATGACGCCGTCGTTCGCTACAACGGCGGCGCCAACGCGGGTCACTCCGTTGTGGTCGGCGGCACGCGTTACTCGCTGCACCTGGTGCCATCTGGCATTCTCTATCCCGGCAAAGCCGCCGTCATTGGCAACGGCGTTGTCGTCGACCCCTGGAAACTCCACGAAGAAGTCGTCGGCCTCCGCCAGCGCGGCGTTGATCCCAGCGGCTTGGTCGTCTCTGATCGTGCGCATGTGGTCTTGCCCTATCACAAACACGAAGACGGCTTGCGCGAAGACCTGCTCAATCGCGGCGCGGAAGCAGGCAGCAACCAGAGCAAGATCGGCACCACACGCCGCGGCATTGGTCCCGCATACGCCGACAAAGCGCACCGCGCTGGTGCGATCCGCATGGGCGACCTGCTTCGCCCCGAAGCGCTGCGCGAACGACTTAGCCTCGCGTTGTCAGTCAAGAAGCCGATGCTTGCGGGGCTCGGCGGCGGACTCGGCGCCGAGGCGGCAGCCGACTTTGATTTGGAAACGCTCTTCGCAAAATGTATTGCCATCGGCAAAGAGTTTGCACCGATGATCAAAGATACAACGCACATGCTCCACAGCATGCTCGGAGCGAACAAGGCGATTCTCTTTGAAGGCGCGAACGGCAGCCTGCTCGACGTCGATCACGGCACGTATCCGTATGTGACGGGTTCATCCTGCATCGCGTCGGGCATCGGCACGGGCACCGGCGTCCCCGCAACTCGTCTCTCTCGCATCACAGGCGTCATGAAAGCCTACACCACCCGCGTCGGCAGTGGCCCGATGCCCACCGAACTGCACGACAACACCGCCCACACCATCCGCGAACGCGGCCGCGAATACGGCACAACGACGGGCCGGCCCCGCCGCGTCGGCTGGCTCGACCTCATGGCTCTGCGCTACAGCGTGATGATCAACGGAGCGACCGACCTCGCTCTCACCATGCTCGATGTGCTCTCTGGCCTGCCAGAAGTCAAAGCCTGCACAGGCTACACCCTCAGCGGCAAGCCACTGGACTACTTCACGCCCGACGCCCTCGACCTAGCCCGCGTCACACCGGTGTTCACGACATTTCCGGGCTGGTCCGAAGACATCTCAAATTGTACAACACGGCGCGAACTTCCCGCGAACGCGCGTGCGTACGTGGAGTTCATTGAGAAATTCGCGGGCGTCCCGGCCCGTTTTGTGAGCGTCGGACCTGGCCGCGAGCAGACGATTGTGAACTGATCCTTGGTTCGGGTGGCATAGGCGTCCTCGCCTGTGACGTAATAGCGGTTGATTCCCGGCACAGGCGAGGACGCCTGTGCAACGTGCCACCGACAACGGCTTTGCGTAGTCGGTGGTCGAATTGAGAGAATGGACCCGACGTGTGGATTCGCACCGTCCGCTCAAAGCAGCAGTCGGTGGTACGAGACTTCATCTTGCCTCATTCGAGCGTGACACCTATCTCGAGTTCTCTGCCAAACTCGCGTCAAAGCGAGCCACACTTTGCTACTTCAGCTGCGCTGGCCCAACTCAAAGCCGCGAATCCACTCTGCGACCCGCTCTCGCAACTCCCGGACGTCGATCCCGCCAAACTCCCGCGCCACATCGCGATCATCATGGACGGCAACGGCCGCTGGGCGACTTCGCAAGGTTGGCCGCGAGCGCTCGGACATCGGGCCGGCGCTGGCACCGTGCGCGAAGTCGTCGAAGCCTGCTACAAACTCGGCACACGCGTTCTGACGCTGTACTCGTTCTCGCTCGAAAACTGGAAGAGACCCCAGGACGAGATCGACGCGCTCATGACCCTCTGTTCGATGTATCTTGATGGCGAACGCGACGAGATGATGCGACGCAATATTCGTCTGCGAGTCATCGGCAGCCGTGAAGGGCTGCCACCGCAAGTGCTCGAATCAATTGATCGCGTCACGAAAGCGACGGCGAACAACACGGCCCTCACGCTGTGTCTGGCGATCAACTATGGAGCGCGCGCTGAACTAGTTGACGCCGCGCGGGCGCTTGCTGCGGACGTGAAGTCCGGCAAGATCACGCCGAAACAGATCACAGAGCACACCTTTGCCGCGAAGTTGACGACGCAC
This sequence comes from uncultured Phycisphaeraceae bacterium, assembly GCA_964516725.1. Taxonomy (GTDB): domain Bacteria; phylum Planctomycetota; class Phycisphaerae; order Phycisphaerales; family UBA1924; genus BJHL01. The sequence goes on along the minus strand of CAZEZV010000024.1, from coordinate 2,495 downwards.
GATCTCCCGGATCCTGACCTCCTCATCCGCACGGCGGGCGAGTCGCGCATTTCGAATTTTCTGCTGTGGCAGATCAGCTACGCCGAGCTGCATGTGACGAGCACGTTGTGGCCCGACTTTGTAGCCAAGAACCTGCACGAAGCGATCCGGGACTTTTCAAGAAGGACGCGTAAGTTCGGCGCAGTGGTGTGATGTGGGGCGTTTGTCTAGTTCTGCTTTGAGGATGGCGGAGTCGTGAGTGGTTCGACCGACGGCTTGTACCGTTCGGCTCTTGTTGTGCATGATCGTGGGAGTTCGTGGGAGTTCGTGGGGTGAAACTGCAATACACTGTTCCGAACAAGTGACGGCCAACTCGGCACCGGGTGCGCTTGCGTAGCGAGCGACACTTGTGCGGGAGTGGGCTTGAAGGAAGTGGGATTGGAGTGCGCGGCGATTTGGTTCGTTGCGTGTTCCCAATCGAGGAGATCGTCATGAGCGTTTGGGAATCCATCAAGGGTCGTTTGAAGCATGAGTTGATTGACATCGTCGAGTTTCTGGATGACTCCGGAAATACGCTGGTGTATCGCTTCGAGCGATTCCAAAACGAGATCAAGAACGGTGCCAAGTGCATCGTGCGCGAGGGGCAGGCAGCGGTGTTTATCCGCGAGGGACAACTCGCGGACGTGCTGCCGCCAGGGACGCACACGCTGGACACGAAGAACCTACCGATCCTGGGCACGCTGCTGGGGTGGAAGTATGGATTTGAGAGTCCGTTCAAAGCGGAGATTTACTTTGTCTCCACGCGCGTGTTCACGGATCAGAAGTGGGGGACGATGAACCCCGTCATCGTCCGCGATCCAGAATTCGGCCCCGTACGGCTGCGTGCATTCGGCACGTACACGTTCAAGGTGAAGGACCCGGGGTCTTTCATCAAGAACGTGGTGGGCACCGATGGTCGGTTTACCATCGAAGAAATCAACACGCAACTTCGCAACGTCATCGTGAGCAAAATCGGCAACGCGCTGGGCTCGTCGAAGATTCCGATGCTTGATCTTTCGGGTCGCACGATGGAATTGGGCCGTTTCCTGCGCACCGAAACCGCAACCGAGTTTGACAAGTTCGGCCTCGAACTTCCCACAATTCTCATCGAGAACATCAGCCTGCCCCCCGAGGTCGAGCAAGCTCTCGACAAGCGCTCGAGCATGGGCATCGTGGGCGATCTCAACGCCTACGCGAAGTATCAGACCGCCGAAGCCATCCGCGACGCGGCGAAGAACCCTGGCACCGCCGGCGCGGTCGTCGGTTTGGGCATGGGCAACGTCTTCGGCGGGATGATGGCCGGATCGGCGATGGGTGGCGGAGGGGGGCCTGCGAACGCCGGGCCCGGGTCACCACCGCCGATGCCGGGAGTGGCACCTGTGATGCCGTTCTTTGTGGCGCTGAATGGTCAGCAGGCCGGCCCCTTTGAGATGGCTCTGCTCGTGAGCATGGCGGGCAAAGGGGAACTCAAGAAAGAAACGCTCGTCTGGTGCCAAGGCATGGCAAACTGGACACAGGCGGGCGATGTTCCCGCGCTGAGCGGCGTGTTCGGCGCAGTGCCGCCGCCGATGCCACGATAAACGGCGCGAGCACGCAAGCCAAATCACAACGACACAAAGAAACGCATTGACGAGCCATAAGGCTTTCAATGCGTTGTTTTATTCGCTGATCATTGGTCTGCGGTTCACATCCACGCGGATCAAGCGCCACCCATATTGACGCTCGGCGGCGAAGGCGTCAAGAGTCGGCACGCGAGGGTTGTGAACCGAAGGCTCTTACACCGGCTGCTTCTTCAGGCTCTCTGATTCGCATTCCATCTCGATTGCTTCGCACGGCTCTTGCTGCACGTTGTGCGATGGGCCCACATTCCAATGCCGGCTTCGGTGTGACTTGCCAGAGAACATGTGCGAATACTCAATGTCATCGCTCGTGCCGAGCCTGCCGTCGGGCCCGGTGCTCCGCAGGCGATACGTCTGGCCGTCCGCGGCGGGCTCATACTCAAACTGGTTGCCCCACCGATCCACCCGCCATTCCGAGTCGATCGGCAGGAGGGACAACTGCGCAGGATACATCCCGGCTCGATGGCGATAGTCTTCTAGCGTCCCGTTGATCGCAGCGACGTGGGCGAACTGACTGAGGCCGCCAAACGTCTGCCCAAGGATGATGACAAAGAGCGAGATCAGAGAAATGACGATCGCCAGCAGCGATCCGATCAGGCCAAGCAGCACGCCAAGCGTCGCAAGCACGCGCCCGGGCCGGAACAACCCCACGAAGCTCAGCACGAGCCCCGGTATCGCGATCAGGTTGAAAAACGGCACCCAGCACCCGAACACGCCCAGGGCAGAAAGCACAAACCCAAGGGTTCCCGGCACATTCCACCGGCGTTGCTCGACCATCACCTGCGACATGCCCCTCGCATCTGTTTGATTCATGGATTGAGTCTCCTGCAAGGTTGTTAGGATTTCACCATCCGCCCA
>CAZEZV010000023.1:0-23377 GCA_964516725.1 uncultured Phycisphaeraceae bacterium | reverse complement strand
GATCGCGGCGGCTTCGCCCGTAGTGAAAATGCGTCGAGTCGCCACATCGGGCGGGATTTGTTCTGACATAAGGCCCCTGTCTTCCTTGACAAATGGCTTGACGAACGAACTTCCGAACTTTCCCAGACCGCGCAGGCGGCAAGGGTTCTCAGGAGATATCGAAAGAAGACGCGGGGGACTTCAGGGGAGATTGCGATTGCAGGTTGGTTATTGGGAACAAGGTGGAAAAGACGGCAAGGAGGCATGTTTTGGCCGCGCGTCTTTCGCCTCGAATCGGTCAATACCATTTCCCATGCTTACCGACCCAACCGGGCAGTTTCCGCTTAAGAATCGAATTGCTGTCATCACTGGGGCGACGGCGGGGATCGGGGCGGCGATCGTCCGGGATTTCGTTGCCCGCGGGGCGTGTTGCGTTGTGAATGGGCGGCGGGCGGACAAGTTGCAGGAGTTGGTGCGAGAGTGTGGTGAGGGCAACGTCGCAGCGGTGGTCGGGGACTGCGCGGAAGACTCGGTCGTCACACGCATGATGGATGTTGCGAAGTATGCGTTTGGGTCGGGTTCTAGTTCGGGGGGTGGACACGAGCCGTGTCTCGTGGTTGCAAATGCGGGGCGAGGTTTGTCGGGAAGTGTGATCACAAGTGACGCGTCGCAGTGGGAGGAGATGGTGCGGACGAACATCATCGCCGCGGCGAAGTTGATTCGTGAGGCGGGCAAGCGCCTGCTTGCGGAGGTTGAGGGCAAGAGCGTGGAGCAGGTGCTGGCGCGGCCTCGCGATATTGTCGTGCTGGGCTCAACGGTTGGGCGCCACATTTCGCCTTTCAGCAGCATGTATGGAAGCACAAAGTTCGCGGCCAACTCGCTCGCGGAAGCGGCGCGCCGCGAGCTTGGGCCGAAGTGCATTCGCGTGACGCTGGTTGAGCCGGGGTTTGTGGAAAGTGAGTTTCAGGGAGTCGCGGGATATGACCCGAAGTGGTTTCAAGAAGTGAAGGCGAAGATCGGGCCGGTGTTGCAGCCGAGCGATATTGCGCGGATGATTCGCTTCATCGTGACGCAGCCGAGCCATGTGCATGCGAGTGATATTTTGATCAGGCCGACGCGGCAGGAGTATCCGTGAGAGATGGGGTACACAGCGAGTGCCATAAATCCGGCCTGCTTTGAGGCCGGATTGATGCGATGACCCTGCGGCCCGGTCATCTCTTGGAAATTTCGAAGTCAAACCCACAACCGCATCAATCTCGCTGCAAAGCCAGCGAGATTGATGGCACGGTGGGTACACCAGCCGGATCAGGCAGGAGTATCCGTGAGGGAACCGTTTGGAACGGGGTGCGAATAATGGATTGCGTGCATGGGGGCAGCCGTGCCGTTTCTTGTGAGGAGCGACATAGTGAAAACGAAACAGAACGGGCGCGGCGAGGCGGTGAATGAGTGGCGGGTTGGAGGGACTTGGCCGCGATTGTGGGTGACTGCGATGCGAAAGTGCTTCATCGCTGTCGCGATTGCGGTGGTGATGGTGGCGAGTTCGGGTGGGGCGAGGGCGCAGTGTGAGCCGCAGTGGTTGCAGGGGGACGGTGTGCCGGGCACGGATGGGAACATCTACGCATCGACGGTGTGGGATCCTGATGGCGCAGGTCCGGCAACGCCCAAACTTGTCGTTGGCGGTCGGTTTTTGACGGCGGGCGACGCTGTGGCTGCCGACATCGCGATGTTTGACCCAGCGGACGGCCCATGGTCCGCGCTGGGGACTGGCATTGGCGGCACCGTGCGCGCACTCGCAACGCTTCCGGGCGGAGACCTCGTGGCGGGAGGAGATTTCCGTCGAACGATGATCCCGCCCTCAAACTTCATTCTGCGCTGGAACGGCACGGCGTGGTCCGGGCTTGGCGGCGGGATGAACGGGGCGGTCTCCAGTCTCGCGGTGCTTCCCAACGGCGACCTCATCGCGGGAGGCTCCTTCAACATTGCCGGAAGCACGCCCGCCAACCACATCGCACGCTGGGACGGCGCGGCGTGGACTGCGCTTGGTGATGGAGTGAACAGCAGTGTGTGCGCGATCACTGTACTTCCCAATGGCGACATTGTGGCAGGGGGCTGGTTCACGTCCGCCGGGGGCGTGCCTGTCAATCACATCGCGCGCTGGGATGGAGCGCAGTGGACAGAGCTCGGCGACGGCGTGTGGGGCTCGGCCGGCGAGGTGCAGGCCCTTACGACGCTTCCTAATGGCGACATCGTGGCCGGCGGATACTTCTATTATGCCGGGGAGTTGGAGGTGCGCCACATCGCGCGATGGAACGGTGTGGAGTGGTCGGCGCTGGGCGAAGGGATGAACGCGCCAGTCAAAACGCTCTTGACGCTTGCGAATGGCGATCTGGTGGCTGGGGGCGAGTTCTCCGATGCGGGCGGGGTGCCCGCGATGCGCATCGCGCGCTGGGACGGGACGGCGTGGTCGGCGATCGGGCCCGGCATCTTGGGCGTGGTGAACACGCTCGCAACGCTTCCCGACGGCGACCTGATCGCGGGAGGAAACTTCACCTCGGCGGTGGGCGTGCCCGCCTACCACGTCGCCAGATGGAACAGCGAGAGTTGGTCAGCGCTGAGCGCGGGCACGAACAACTACATAGCCGCGATGACAACGATGCCGAACGGCGATGTCATCGCTGGCGGCGGGTTTACTGTCGTGAACGGAGTCCCGGCCAACCGCATCGCGCGCTGGAACGGAGACACATGGCTGCCGCTGGGGCTGGGAATCAATTCGTTTGTCAACGCGCTCACCACGCTTCCGAACGGCGATCTCGTGGCCGGGGGCGGTTTTGCGACCGCAGGGGATGTTGCCGCGCACAACATTGGGCGGTGGAACGGCGAGACTTGGTCCGGTCTGGGAAGCGGCAGCAGCGACAGAGTCGCTGCGCTGGCGACGCTGGCAAACGGTGATCTCATCGCTGGCGGCCAGTTTACTTCTGCGGGCGGCGTTCCCGCCAGCGGCATTGCCCGCTGGGATGGAACAACGTGGTCGCCGCTGGGCACGGGCATGAATTCCAGCGTCTCGTCGCTCGCCGCGCTCCCCAACGGAGACCTTGTTGCGGGAGGATCGTTCACCACCGCCGGGGGCATCAGCGCGAATCGCGTCGCGCGCTGGGACGGCTCAACCTGGTCGGCGATGGGTACTGGAATGAGCGCGTCCGTCTTCGCGCTCAAGGCGCTTGCCAATGGGGATGTCTTGGCAGGAGGTCAATTCTGGACCGCCGGCGGCATCAGTGCCAATTACATTGCTCGATGGAATGGAACCGCGTGGTCGGCTCTGGGCAATGGGACAAATGGCTACGTATACGCGCTGGCAACGATGCCTAACGGCGACGTTCTCGCCGCCGGCGACTTCACCACCGCCGGATTCACACAAGCCAATCGAATCGCGCGTTGGAACGGCACGACGTGGTCAGCCTTTGGCGCCGGCATCAGCGGCTCCACCCGGGTCATCGCGGTGCGTTCGGAAAGCGAACTCATGGCAGGAGGAGCATTCACGAGAGCCGGCGGACTCGCGGCGGGATTCTGGGCTCGCTGGGGCCGGCCCGAAGGGTGTATGTCCTGCGACTCCATCGATTTCAACAACGACACGTCGCTGTTTGATCCGCAGGACATCGAGGCTTTTTTGTCTGTGTATTCGGAGGGGCCGTGTGTGCCAGAGAGCGCGAGTTGTGGCGACATCGACTTCAACAACGACACGTCGCTGTTTGATCCGTGTGATATCGGTTCGTTTCTGCTCATGTACAGCGAGGGGCCTTGCACGGCGTGTGGGGTGTAGATTGACGCTGACAACAAAGGGCTGGCATGAACCAGGGACGGATCTGGCTTGAGAGGTCGGGGCTGGGGCGCGAGCTATCCTTTGCCGGAGGTATCCCATGGGGTCGGGGATTCTGTTGCTGGTTGTTGCTGCGGTGTGTTTGCTGGCGCTGCCGGTCGGGCTGTGGTTTGTGGTTCGGGGCGTGCGGGGTGGGCGCGTCGGCGTGTTGCCGCATTGCAGGCGGTGCGACTTTGAGTTGACGGGGAACGCGGCGCTGGGCGTGTTGTTTGGGCCCAAGGGCGACGGGGATGCCGTTGAGAAGCAAACGAAGTGTCCTGAATGCGGCGCGGAACTGCTGAAGCCCGATTCGATTCGTATTGGCGCGTTCAAGCGGCGCTGGTTCAGCGCGCTGGCGGGAATGTTGATTATGACAACCGCGTTGCTGACGCTCGGCGGCGGCGTGATGACGCTGGGCGCGGCGTCGGTCTCGTCTCGATTCGTCAAGTCCTCCCCGACGTGGCTGCTTGATTGGCAGCTCCGTAACGCCGGGCAGGCGAGCGTGGATGCGATCTGCCGCGAAGTCGTCCGACGTGATCAGGCGCAGCTCGTCACGGTGGCCGACGCCGCAACCCTGATGGACAGTGTGCTCGCCTGCTGCGAGCGTCCGGACATCGCGTGGTCCGCGTCGATGACCAGCGTGATGAACACGCTGGAGCTGACGCGCGGCACGCCGATGTCGGACGGCGAGTGGGGGCGGCTGTTTGCGAAGGGAATCAAGTCGCTGGACGTTCGTGTTCGGCCGAAGGTGCGCGAGGGCGCGCAGGTGCCAATGACCCTTGATCTCAAGCTGCTGAGCGAGTTGGTCAAACGCGATATGCAGGTCAGCGCGACGCTGGTGTCGATGCGAGTGAACGGGGGAAAGTGGCAGCCGGTTTCCGATCAGCCGTACTTCGGCGCCTCGATCTCAACCAACAGCGATGCCTTCAGCTTTCAGTCGCTGCAATCGCCGACCATTCCGGCGGGCCGGCACTCGCTGGAGTTGGAATGGGAATTGTCGCTGCGCAACAACAATTGGCAGGACGTCTGCGCCATCAAGCGGAGCGTGACATGCGACATCGAAGTGGTGCCCGCGGACTCGAAGATCATTGAAGAGATTGTGTCGCCCAGCGCGGAGGTGCTGAAACGAAAAATCACTTTGTCCGAGGTGTCGGTGCATGACTTTGAGTCGAACGGGCGCATGGGGCAGCAATCATCCGGCTATGTCAACTTCAGGTCATTTGACACAATGGTCCCCGGCGCTTTCGAGGTGTACCTGCTGATTCCAAACACAGCCGGCGAAACTGAGCACGCGTATTACAGCGAGTGGTACACGGGGAACGACCGCTCCCGGCGGGGAAGCATGTACTCGTATTCACAGCCACCATCGGTTCCTTGGTCCAGAGTGAAGGCACTAGACAAGATTGATGTGCTGCTCAAGTCGAGCACGCCGCTCGCGGAAAACACGATGGACATGACCTCGTGCTGGCAGGGCGAGATTCTGTACAAGGATGTGCCGGTGAACGTCTTGTATCCGGGCGGGCGACGATCTTCGAGTCCCAAAGCACTTTCAGAGGACGAACTTGTCAAAGCCGCGATCAACAAGCCTTACAACCGGCGGTATCCGTACGGCCCGAGCGACGAGGCCGACGAGCTGCTTTCGCGCATCGAGAAAGGCACGCTCTCCGACAAGGCGTGCGGCGACCTGCTGAGCCAGCTCCTCGAGCGCCAGCGAGCCGCGATTGAATCCGGCGATTGGTTTTTGTCATACGGCTCAATAATCGAAGCGCTGATTCTGAACGAAAAGGCGACTCAAGAGCAGGCGAGCCAGTTCTTCCGACAGATCATGGCGCCGTTGAAGCTGTCCCCGCCGACGCGTGCGTGGGAAGGGCGCGAGTCGTATGTCACGATCTCGCATCCGCCCTATCGCAGCGGCGAAAAAACGGACGCGACGATGGAGATGGAGACTGCCGCGATCAGGGTTGATGGCGTGAGCGTCGCGGTTCAGGAGCCCGCGAGAAAACGGCACTTGATCGACAAAGACTGGCAGACCAGTGCGTTCGAGCAAACGCGTCACATGCAGCGTCCGATCAAGCTGCCTGCGTTTGTATCGGCGGGTGATAAGATGATCGAGGTCGACTATCGCGTGCGCGTCTGGAAGGGTGCTCCCGATCAGGTTGGCTCGGGACTGATGCTGCATGAGCAGACGTACACGCTGAGCGTTGGCGTGCATGTGCTGGCGAAGAATGACTTGGACATCCGGCTTGAGACCAATCACATGCCGCGCAGTGCGCTTATCGATGCGTGGAATCAAAGCAAGGTTAGTGCGTTTGTGTTGGTTGACGCGGAAGGCAAGACAGGCCTAGGCGGCGTGCTCTCGTTCAAAACGATCCCGATCGCGGTCGCGTTTGATGTCTACTTCCGCCCGCCAAACAGCCGGACCTCGCGGGACGATGTGCTCGCAGGGCAGTGGTCTTACAAGCGATACCAGGCCGATTCCTCGCGGATCACGTTCAACTTTGGCGACGTGAAGCACGCGACCAAACTGAACACGCCCGTGCAACTCCCAACGTGGTTCGACGATGCCAAGCAGGTGCTGATAGTGCTACGGCCTAATCATCGCTATGGCGCTGAGCGTTTGACCGAAACGGAGATGCTTGGCGGGGACGATATCGTCCTCGGGCCAGTTGACTTGACGCGCGTCAAGTTGCTGACGAAGTAGGGCGTGTCGCAATCGTTCTGTGCGACGCATTTGCTTCATTCACCTACTATCAAGCATGTCACTCCAAAACCTCATCATTCTGTGTCCGGGTCAGGGTGCGCAAGCTGTTGGTATGGGGAAGGCCTGGGCTGAAAAGTCCGTCGCCGCGGCGGGGGTGTTTGCCAAGGCGGATGCGCAGTTGGGTAGTCGGCTTGGGGCAGGGGTGTCGCTGAAGGAGTTGTGCTTTGGTGGGCCGGCGGAAAGGTTGAATCAGACGGATGCGAGTCAGCCGGCGATATTCACGGCGTCAATGGCGTGCTGGGCGGGGTGGTTGGAGCAGCAGGGGATGGCGGTGTCGGATGCGGCAGGGGGGACGGCGATCGTTGCGGCGGCGGGGTTGTCGCTGGGTGAATACACGGCGCTGTGTCTCTCCGGCGCGATGAGCTTTGAGGACGGGTTGGAACTGGTGACGCTGCGCGGGCGGGCGATGCAGGATGCGGCGGATAGTCCGGCGGCCAGGGCGGGTGGTGGTGGGTCCATGCTCGCGTTGATTGGCGCGACGGATGAGCAGGCAAATGAGATTTGCGACAAGGCACGCGAGAAGGATGTGCTGGTGTGCGCAAACTTCAATGCACCGGGGCAGGTGGTGCTCAGCGGGCACAAGGTTGCGTGCGAGCGGGCGGCGAAGGTTGCGGAGGCGATGAGTTTGCGCAGCGCGATGCTCGCAGTGGCGGGCGCGTTTCACTCTCCATTGATGGCACCGGCGGCGGAGCGATTGCGCGAGGCTCTCGCCAAGACTGCGATTCGGACACCCAAGTGCATGGTGGTGGCGAACGTCACAGCGAGACCATACGGCGAAACGGGGGCAGTGACGGATTCGATGATTCGGCAGCGACTGTTTGAACAATTGACGAGCCCGGTCAAGTGGAGTCAGAGTTGCCAATGGATGGCGGCGAACCTGAAGGGTGAGTACCACGAACTCGCGCCAGGGAAAACACTGATGGGGCTGATGCGAAGGATTGACAAGGGTGTGAAGGTGACGCCGCATGATGAGCCGTGAGGCGTGGGGAACGGCGAGCCGGGAGTCAGGGGGTGGGGGGTGGGGGGTCGGGGGTCGGGGGTAGACGCGATGTGCAGCGTTGCGTGTGGCAATTCCGATATTGGATGGCGTTGATGTTGTGTTGGCCGCGTTTTGCTCATGCACTGGCTCGCTTGGCTTCTCATTTTCGTGCTTGGTTGGAGCGCGTGGGCGTGGGTGTCGCGCATGATCATGCGGAATCCGGTTGGGGATCCGATTTCGGGGATTGTGTACCGCTTCATTCGCGTGTATAGCGCGATTGTTCATCGAGTGCGCGTGACTGGCAGGGAGAACATCCCGCGCGAGCGCGTGCCCGGCGCGTTGCTTGTCGTGTGCAATCACACTGCGGGGATTGATCCGCTCTTGGTGCAGGCGGCGTGTCCGTTTTATGTGCAGTGGATGATGGCGCGGGACATGATGTGGTCCGGTCTCGCTGATATCTGGGATTACTTTGACTTTATCATCGTGGATCGGGAGAAGCCGGACAGCGCAGCGCTGCGAGAAGCGGTCCGATCGGTGCGGGCGGGGAACGTCGTAGGGATTTTTCCTGAAGGAAAAATCGAGCGGCCCCCCGGGGAGTTGAAGCCGTTTCAGGCGGGTGTTGGGGCGATTGTTTCGATGAGTGGTGTGCGCGTGCTGCCGATTGTGATTCGCGGGACGCCTATAGCGGAGACGGCGTGGGCGAGCCTGTGGAAGACGAGCAAGAGCGAGTTGGTGGTGGGGGAGATGATGCACTTTGAACGAGGGGTTGCGTCGCAGGCGGTGGTTTCGAGGCTCGAAGCGTGGTTTTTGAGTCATGGGTTGACGCGCAATGGCGATGAAACAGCGCGGGCGAACGGGTCTTTGGCGGAGTAAACTCGCCCGTCATGAAAACCAGCGTGCGATGGCTTAATTTGTTGCTTTCTGGACATCAGAACGGACTTGCTCTCACGGGCGAGCAGGTCGAGGCTGTGCTGATGGCACAGGGCCTGCCGAGCGAGACCCGGGAGACAGTCGCTACTTGCATTGGGAGCGATGTGTGCCTCGATGTTGAGGTGACAAGCAATCGAGGGGATTGCTTGAGTCATGTGGGATTGGCGCGTGAACTTGCGGCGAGTCCGGAGCTGCGCGTTGCGCTGCGGCATCCTGCGCCGGAAAGTGATACGAGCGAGGCCGTTTCTGCGAACGGCCAAAGCGCTGCGACGAGTTGGCGCGCTGAGGAGCATCCGGGTGAGTTGAACGCGACAGCGTTTGAAAAGGGCGATCGAGTTTCGGGCGTGTTCACACTCGAAAACACGATTCCGGACTTGTGCCCGTTATTTCTGGTGCGAGTCATTCGTGGCGTGAAAGTGAAGGAAAGCCCGGCGTGGCTGCGCGGGTGCCTTGAGGCGGTTGGGCAGCGCCCCATCAACAACATCGTTGACGTGACCAACTTCATCGCGCTGGAGTTGGGGAATCCATGTCATGTGTTTGATATGGCGAAGATGGGCGGCAAGAAAGTTGTCGTGCGGCTTGCGAAAGAGGGCGAGGCGCTGACGACGCTGGATGGGAAGCAGCGGAAGTTGAAGGCCGACGAAGTCGTTGTGGCGGATGGTGAACGTGCGCAAGGGTTGGCGGGCGTCATGGGTGGGGCAGATTCGGAAGTGTCGGCTTCGACGGTTGATGTTGTGCTGGAGATGGCGACGTGGGATCCGGTCGCGGTGCGTCGCGCGGCGCGGCGACATCAACTGCGCACGACGGCGAGTCATCGGTATGAGCGGATTGTGGATGCGAGGACGCTCGAAGCAGCTGCGAATCGTGCGGCGGCGCTGATTGCGCTGCTGGGCGGGGGGACGATTTGCCCGGGGACGCTCAGTAGCGGCAGGCCTCTTGAAGCGTTGACCACGGTGCGGATGCGGCCTCAGCGATGCCGCGCGATCTTGGGGATTGAACTGAGTGCGGAGCGCATGGTGCAGCACTTGCACGCGGTGGGTGTCAAGACGGGGCCGCTGGGGCGGGGCGGCGATGAACTCTTGTGCTCGATACCGGCGCATCGGCCTGACCTCACGCGTGAGATTGACTTGATTGAAGAAGTTGCGCGCATTGAAGGATTGGATGCGATCAAAGTGCAGGATCGAATGCTGGTGCGGGTGCGTGCGCCGCAGCAGAGTGAGCGGGCGCGCCGGGAACTTGCGAGCGTGCTGACTGGGCTTGGGTTCTATGAGACTGTGACGTTCAGTTTCACAACGCCCAAGCATGCGAAGGCGTTTTGTCCGGCGGGGCTGGAGCCGATTGTCATGGACGATGCGCGGCGTGGTGATGAACCCGCGCTGCGGCCCAGTGTGCTGACGGGGTTGCTTGCGTGCCGGATGAAGAATCAGCACGCGGGAGTGACGCAGCCGCCCGGTGTGGCGAGCGTAGGGCAAGGGGGCGTGCGGCTATTTGAAGTCGCGAGTGCGTACGCGCAGATGGCCGGAAAGCGCGATGCAGCGGACACGGTGGAGCACCTGAATGTTGGGTTGCTGCTGGATTGTCCGGGAAAGTCGATCGATGATCAACGAGCGGGCGTGCGGCAAGTTCGCGGGGCGGTTGAGGCGTTGGTGAAGGCGCTGGTGGGAGATGTTCGCAAGTTGAAGGTAGAGCCGGCGTCGCCACATGCGCCCGCGTTTGACAAGGGGGCGTATGCGAGGGTGTCGCTTGCGAGTGGAGCGGCGAACGGCGGCGCAAGTGACGTTCCACTTGGGTACTTTGCGCTGCTCGACAAGTCTGCGCTTGCGGCGTTTGACCTAGCGACGCCGGTTGCGGTTGCGGAGATCAATCTTGGCGTGCTGACGAGTCAATATCCGCCTCGTTCGCGCGTGGTGGTGCCGCCTGCGCTGCCTGGGATTGAGCGCGATGTGTCGCTTGTGGTTGCCGAAGACCTGCGGTATGACACGATTCGCAATGCGCTGGAGGCTCGCAAGCGTGGGTTGCTGGAAGACGTGCAGTACGTGACAACGTATCGAGGCAAGCCCTTCCCAACGGGCAAGAAGAGCGTCACAGTGCGGCTGAGTTTCCGCGAAGCGGGGCGGACGTTGACGCATGAAGAGGTCGATGCGCCGGTGAATGCGCTGTTGAGCGATCTCAAGGGTGCGTTTGCGTTTGAGATTCGGACGTGAGCAAACAAGAGCCGAGCGGCGCAAGCCGCCGGCAGGCGCACAAAGTTGATCGCGGAGTCTGCACAGAGCGGAGAAACGCGGATGAAAAGGAACGTTTCTGCGTTGCTCCGCTGTCTCTGCGGACTTCGCGATCAACATAGAAAAATCGCCGGGGGCTTGCGCCCATCGGCTCTTGCCTCTTTACAGCCCGCACAGCGTGCAGGGGCCTTCGCTGAAGACCAGCAGGAATGCACTGATGTCGCAAGGATCAAACAGTGAACCGTCATTATTGAAGTCGATGTCATTGCAGGTTGCGGTTTCGGGTATGCAAGGCCCTTCGCCATAGACGGACAAGAACGCGTCAATGTCCTGCGGGTCAAACGAAGAGCCGTCGTTGTTGAAGTCGATGGAGTCACACGCGGGAGGAGCCCCCAAGAAAACATTGTTCACGATTCTGGCCTGGGAACTGTTCGCGGTGATGCCGGGCGGGAGCGTGAAGACCATCTGCCCGGGCTGCAGGAAGATCTTCGATACCGCATCCACGACGGGCGACATCTCAGACGCCGGGGGGAAGCAGATTCCCGCGGACACTTCCGCAGCAGCCGCCATGTGTAGTGACACACTTGTTCCCAACGTGACCACGTATGGCCCGGCGGTGACAACATACGTCTGGCCATCGGGCAGGACGCCGGGCGGGAACGAACTCGACGAGTCAAGGTCGCGGCGAACATATCGCCCGCCCGTGGTCTGGCCTTGCAGTCCCAGCGAGAAGCCCAGGTCTGCTTGTCGGAGATTAAACGAGCAAGGGAGGGATCCGCCGAAGTCGCTGAAGCCTCGATACTGCGCGGAAACCCAGACTTGGATCGCTGCGCTCGAACCCGGATTGGCTGTGTCAGTGAAGACGACATCGGTGCACGAGAAGTTTGCGAACTGAGGTACGTGGGGCTCCCAGTCGGAGGAGATGAAGGGCCGCGGAGCACCGATGCCACCCTGAGGCCGGAAGATGCTGACTTGCGACTGTGCACGAACCGTGCCGATGTCAATGTTGGTTGTCGTCGTGCCTTGGGCGGTTGCGATGCCGCCCGAACCGCCAGTGTTCTGCTGCGCAGCGAAAGAATACGTGCGATCCATCGGAGGCAGCGTGGTTTCCTGATGCCATTCGAACGCGCTCATGTGGACCGGCACGTAGAAGTAATATCGAATCGACGCGCTCTGCGCGTTTGCTTGTGCTGCGAGGACGCAAAGGCCTGACACGGCGGGGAGGGGGTGGCGCATGAATAACTTCCTTGAACAGTGCGGCCTGCAATCATCCGCCGCAGCACCGCACGGTTGGAAGGGACTAGGGCCGGTGTGACTGAACTTGGACAGGGATGCACCGATTTCTACAAAAAAAAGTGGCGTCGATTGCATCGACGCCGAGGGAAGAACCAAATGGAATCTCAGTACTCTCGCACTCTCCGTATCAGACGCCGCACAACGTGCAGGGGCCCTCGCTGAATACCAGCAAGAATGCATCGATATCGCAGGGGTCAAAGAGCGAGCCATCGTTGTTGAAGTCGATGTCGTTGCAGGTGGCGGTTTCTGGGATGCAGGGGCCTTCGGAGTAGACGGACAGAAACGCGTCGATGTCCTGCGGGTCAAAGAGGCTGGTGTCGTTGTTGAAGTCGATCGAGTCACAGGCTGTGACGGTCAAGTTCGTTACCTTGGCGTTCGTCCAGAAGCCGCAACCGACGTGGATTGACGAAATCTCCGCCGCGCCCGGTTGAGGGGTAACACTGATGAGTGAAGCGAGGCCTGGTTCTTCAAATGTCTGGAGTTGTAGCTCGATGGTGTGCGCATCACTCGCGAGCGGCGTTGTGGGTGTCCACGTTGAATCGATAACCGGGAAGGAATCGATGTGCGTCGTTGTCGGACTTGACCACAACCCAAAGGCTTCCGTGTACGCGGAGAGTCCTGGTGCCACGCTGAAGGAGGTGGTGACGTCGGGAGCTACGCTGGTGCCCTGGAGTGGGTTGTGGATTGTGATAGGCCTCAGATACGCCGGTGTGATCCCGGAGAGATCGATGTCGAGTAAGTAGGTCGACTCTGTTTGAGTCACACCGTCGATCACGCGGAGCGACCAAGGGGAGGCAGTTGCCAAGGTAGCCAGCATTCCGCTTGCTGTCGCGAAAACGGCACTTCCGGTGTATGTGCCACCCATGCTAGGGCTTGCGGTTTGGCTGGCAAACTGGTTGTCGGAAGACTGAAGGCGAACGAAGTTGCCCTCGTGAAACGGATCAGTGAAGAAGTCAGAAAGAACCTCGGTGCCCGGAAAGAACGCATACGCGGGTGGGCCGCCGTTCTGCGTGCGGACAGTTGCGGAGGCTTGGATGGTGACATTGAGTTCAGCCGAGGCCAAGGCGGCGAGTGCGAGCGTCGCGAACGGTGCGAGTTTCATGCGAGAATCTCCTAAGTCTTGTGAAGCGGACGTAGGGACCTAGCGGGCAAACGGCGGCGTCTGACGCGGTTTTGCGAAAAAATGTGTCACCACACACTGCGTACGCGGGTCGATTTATCCAGCGTGTCAAACGCCGCAGAGCGTACACGGCCCTTCGCTGAACACGAGCAGGAACGCGTCGATGTCGCAGGGGTCGAAAAGCGAGCCGTCGTTGTTGAAGTCGATGTCGTTGCAGGTGGCGGTTTCTGGGATGCAGGGGCCTTCGCCGTAGACGCTCAGGAAGGCATCGATGTCGATGGGGTCGAAGACTGACGTGTCGTTGTTAAAGTCGATGGAGTCGCAATTGAGGCCGCCGAAGGTGTCGTAGGCGATGATGGTGGTTGCGCCTGCGCCTTGTTCGAGAGGGATTGGGCCGACACTGATGCGACCTGTGACGCTGTCCCGGGTGTATGGAATTGAAACGCCGTTGCGGGTGACTTGGACAACTGTTTCGGCGGGGTTGCTGCGCAGTGTCGTGTCGACGCTGAGTTGGAAGCCTGTGTTGTTGGTGAAGGTGTGGATTTCTCTGCCTTCGCTGTCACGTTGGATGGTGACGTCGACGCTGTGCGCGGGGACGAGTTGGTTCGGGGCCATGCGGATGTTTTTGTAGGTCATGGATCCCCAAGTGCTCGGCAACTTGGGTTCAAACTTCATCGTGTTTGCGCTGGCGTTAGGCTGGTAGTCGAGGAAACCGAAGAGTGAATCGACGAAGAAACTCATGGATTCCCAGGCGTTGGGCCATGCGGTTTGGAGCATGAAGTCGTTTTGGCCCGGGTACATAAGGCTGCCGGTGCCGCGCGGGCCGGGCTCGCCAGGGATGCCGCGCGGAGCGATTTGTTCGCTGCCCAGGCCAATGGGGCCGAGGGTTTCGATGAGGCGATCCATGCGATACTTGTGATTGTCAATGTCGCCCGTGCCGGGCGTGAAGTCTTGGCGGTGTGCGTAGTACATGCCGTACCACATGGTGGACAAGAACCAAGGACCGGCGCCCCACGGCGTTGAACTGTTGAACGGGTTGCCCCAGTAGCCGTCGTTCCAGTAGCGGTTGATGAGGTCGGTCCAGCCGTGACCGTTGTTGAAGAAGGTGTTGAAGTTCACGAGCGGCTGAATGTTGCCGAAGGTGTCGGATTGCACGCCGTTGATGCGGTCGATGACTTTGACGGAGCGAGCATCAGTGGGGGAGAGGACCTCGAAGGGATACACGATACCGAGTTGGCTGATGTCGCAGTTTTCGCCGTTCCAGTCGAGGCGTGCGTTGAGGCCGCTGCGGTGGATGTTGGCGAGGTTCTGGAAGTTTGCAGCGTCGGCGGGGCGTCCGAGCACGGTTGCGATGCGGGACGCGTCCTCGAGGCCTCGCACGATGTTGGCGTTGCTGAAGATAAAGGTGTCGTAGCTGTCCTCCCAGAGGTTGTTGGTGTAGGTGAGGTTGAAGGCTTCTTCGAAGCGGAGGCGCGAGTCGATGGAATCGCGCGTCATCGCGGCGACGGAGTCCCAGACTGACGCGTAGTGCGAATCGAGATACGTCGCGTTGCCGGTGAGGTTGTAGTGCCACATCAGCGCCCACGGGTACACGGCCGTGCCGTCGATTTGTGGTGCTCCCCAGATAGTGAATCCATCGTTGCTGTACTTCTGCTTCCAAAAGCCGCGGTGGGGTTGTCCTGTGATGGGGTTGTTGCCGAAGGAGGGTTCGACGTCGCGATAGCAGATGTCGCGCATCCAGCGCAGGACGTTCGTGCCTTCGTTCCAGTGGCCGGCGCGGAGGAGCGTGACAGCAGCCCATGCGCCGTCGCGGGGCCAGGAGTAGTAGTACGCTCCGTTGTGATAACCCGCGACGATGGAGCCATTGATGGCGTCCTGGTGGAGCGCGGTTGCGAGGAGGCTGCGCTTCATGAGTGTGTCGTAGCGGTTGTCCGGGGTGTCGATGGTGGTGCCGCTATTGAGCCATGAAAGCCAGTAGTTGTCGGTTGTGGTTTGCGTCGCGTTCATGCTGGTGGCGTAAAACCAGTTGAGCATGGGGACGATTTCGTTGTCGTAGACGCCATCGTTGGCGGGGATGTTGTCGGAGATTGGTTCGGGACGCAAGTGTGCGCCAGCGAGCATGAACGTGACTTCGACGGGGACGTTTGGTTGCAGCGTGACGCGGCGACCGATCCAGCCTTGGCTTTGATCGGTGCTGCTGTCGCGCCAGGAGTCGGTCGCCGGACCGCCATTGGTGCCTTGCACTTCCATCGCGGCGGAGAGATACAGCGCGATGTTCTTTTCGTAGCCGCCAAAGGTGGAGACGTTGTATTCGTCTGGCGGGTTAATGAAGGGGCCCGTGCCGGTCACGGTGCGGCGGGTCTTATCAAAAACCGTCATCGCCCCCCGAGCGGCATCCCAGAACATCGCGTCGTAGGTGTCGCCACCGTTGAGGGCGGGGTCGAGGTACATGTAGAGGTCGACGGTTTGCGCGCTGGCGGTGTTGTTGGTGAGCACCATGCGTTTGACGAGCATGTGGCGCTGCGGGCCGGTGCCGTTGAACCCATCGGGGAACGCGATGCCGGCGGGGGCGAAGTCGTATTGATCGACGGAGATGTTGTTGCCGCCGAAGACGAGGCGTTGCTGCGTGCGGACGGTGTTGGTTTCGTCGTTCAAGTACTGCTGAGTGACGTTTGTGAAACTGACGGCGTTGGGATTCGAGAGCCAGTGGGTGAGGCCATTGACGCGCAGGCCAACTTGGGCTTGGTTCAAGTGCATCTGGCCGCGTTTTTCACTGCTGAGCAGTCCGGGGAAGGTGTCGGGGCCATCGCTGTAGCCTTCGTTGCGGGTGCCGACACCTTGGACTGCGCCGGGCGTGGGGAAGTACATGTCCCACCATGTACCGTTCTGATCGAGCATCGCGGCGGTGTAGGTGTTGCCGATGAAGGCTTCTTCCTTCCAGAAGTTGACGGGCGGGTAGCCGGCTTGCGGATTGGCTTGGCCTGCGCCAGCGCCGGGCCAGGGCATGCCGACGCCGTATTGAAATTCGCCGCCACCCGCGATGACTTCACTGCCGACGGGCGCGCCTCCTCCAGAAGTTTGCCACGCGCTGAAGCGGTACTTGATGGTGGTGCCTGCGAGATGCGTTGATGACGGGAGCGTGACGCGCCACCAGTCGTCGTTGCCGCCGAAGCCGTTGGGCTCGTTGCGGACGAACTGAATGGGGTTGGTGCCGGCATTGTTGCGGAGGACGGTGGTGGAGGAATTGCTCGGAACGCCCAGCGCGCCGGCTGGGCTGGTGCCGTCAGTCGTGTAGTAAAGGGCGACGGTGCTATAGGAGAAGGACGGGCCAACTTTGAGCCAGAGGTCGGCTGTCTCGCCATCGCGAACGAAGTCGGGCTCGCGCATGGTGACGCCGCCGGGTTCGGAGAAAACTTGATTCGTCGGTTGATGGAAAACAAAGGAGGGCTGCGCGAGAGCCAGCGTGGCATGCAACGCGACGGTGGTTGCAAAGGCGAAGCACGAAAATGAGCGAGCGAGTATGGACATTGAATCGTTCCCGGTGTTGATGTGAGATTCTGAGATGGCTCTGTGTGTTCCTGACACGCCGCGTTCAGCGATCTAGCATGAATTGATGTGTGACACCTAACTAATGACGCACAAAAGAGTTGCGACGAAGACAATGGCGCTGCAAGTGCAATCATGCCGCGCCGGAGGTGATCCGTCAAGGCGAAACACGTTGATTTTGCAAATCAAATCGCATGGAATTCGTCGTGATTTTCTCGGAAGTGGGCGGTATCCTCCGACCGCTGCTGCACGGGACGAATTTGGCGTTTCCAAGCATCGACGAGGTTGGCAGCAACACATGCTTTGGTGGTGGGCGCTGGGTCGCGGAGTGTGTTACATTTGGCTTGATCTTCGAGTATGTTCGCCGTCCGAGAATGAAGAGTATTCATCATGACAAAAACCCTTTCCATCGGCTTCGCGACGTTTCTTCTGGCTTTGCTTTCGCCGGTCACGGGCTGTGATAAGAAAGCATCGACGACCGGCGGGTCAACGTCTGGCAGCACGACAACTCCCGCACCTGTCGAAGCGGCGAGCGATCGCGACAGCGCGGCAGAGATTGTGATTGGGCATTATGGATCGCTGACGGGTTCGAAGGCGACGTTCGGTCGCTCAACCGACGAGGGCATCAAACTTGCCGTGAACGAGATCAATGCGGCGGGTGGCATTGAGATCGGCGGCAAGAAGAAAATGGTCAAGCTCGTGTCGGAAGACACAGAGGGCAAGGTTGAGAAGGCTGGCGATGTCGTGCGCAAACTCGTCAGCAAGGACAAGGTGATCGCGGTCTTGGGTGAAGTTTCATCGGGCATCTCGAAGGAAGGCGCGCCGGTGTGTCAGCGTGCGAAAGTGCCGACCATCACGCCCAGCAGTACAAATACGGAAGTTACAGCAATCGGCGACTACGTCTTCCGCGTCTGCTTCATCGATCCGTTCCAAGGGCTCGCAGCCGCGAAGTTTGCGAGGCAGGATCTGAAAGCATCGAAGGTTGCGATGCTGATTGACAAGGCTAGCCCATACTCCGATCAACTGAGCCAGGAGTTTGCAAAGGCTTTTGTTGGCATGGGTGGCACGATCGTTGCGTCGGCCGACTACACCGAAGGTGAAAAGGACTTTAACTCTCGCCTGACCGCACTTCGAGAGAAGTCGCCCGACCTGATCTACATCCCCGGGTACTACACCGAGGTCGCGAATATCGCGATCCAGGCGAGGGGACTGGGAATGAAGATGCCACTCTTGGGCGGCGATGGGTGGGACAGTGAAGAGCTTGCAAAAAACGGCGGCACAGCGATTGAAAATACGTTCTATACCAACCACTACGCACCCGACAACCCAAACCCGACGATCACGGCGTTCCTGAAGAAGTACGGCGAGGCGTATCAGGGCAAGGTGCCCGATGGACTTGCGGCTCTGGGTTATGACGCGGCGAATGTGCTGTTTGAAGCGATGAAGCGTGCGAAAACGGCGGATGGGCCCAAGCTTCGTGATGAAATCGCAAAGACGGCGGGCTTTGTAGGCGTCACCGGCACGATCACGCTCGACAAGGATCGCAACGCGGTGAAGTCGATTGTGGTGCTTGAACGCAAGGACGGGAAGTGGATATACCGCGCGACGGTTGAGCCGAAGTGATTATTCGCGTGCCACCGACTACGGCTGTGCGTGGTCGGTGAGGAGCTCAAGTGGCGGATCGGTTCATTTGAAGGTCTTTGGAGCAGGCTCGTATCCAGCGAAGTCGTGATGCCATGACTCTTTGTGCAACTCCGCACCGACCGCTCACAGCAGCAGTCGGTGGCGCGGCTAGCGTCACTCATTGACAACCACGATGTCCGCCCGCGACTTGTACAGCGATTCGTACTGTGCGAACGTGGGTTCGGCCACCGCATCAAAGAAAGCGCGGGCTTTTTCGACGCCCCAGCCGCGCTCGCCGGAGGATTCGATTTGTTCCCATCGACTCCAGCGTGTTGCTCGGGGGGCGTCGACGTAGACGCGGATATCGATGAGGTGGGTGAGGGGTTGGCTTTCCGGTTCATGGAGGGCGTGGATGCCTTCGAGAACGATGGGATGCGCGGGCGTGATGCGTTGTGCGCCCTCGCGCCGATGCGTTTGGAAACTCCAGACTGGGATGGTTGTTTCGACGCCGCGGCGGAGACTTGCGAGGTCTTGCGCGAGGCGGGCGAAGTCCGCACGGTGGGGCAGGTCGCGCTCGTGCTCGGGGACGAGGTGGTAGTCGGGGAGGTAGTGATCGGTGCTCACGACGCACGCGGAGAGCAGTGATGCGAGCGTGCTTTTGCCGGCCCCGACAGGGCCGGTGATGGCAATGACTGGGATGATGTTTGCGGCGGAATTGCTCGTGCGTGCGTTCAGCAGGTGCTGAATCGAGTGAATCGAGTTGGGCCAGTTGACTTTCAACATTGGTCCTGTGATGAGCGTGCGGTGAAGGATGTTACTCGCTCAAAGGGAACAGAAAACTGAGCGAGGCGGGAGAAGCAAGCCGCTCCCTTACGGTCGGGCTGCATGCTGGGGATTGAAGCACGCACGGCAGCGTGGCTCGTACAACTCGCTGCCGCCGACTTCGATGCGGGCGTTGCTGGGAGTGAGTCTCTGGCTGTGGCGGGCGGGCTGATTGCAGACGCTGCAACGAGACGCGAGTTTGATGACTTGGTCGGCGTGAGCGAGCAGCGTTGGGAACGGTTCGAATGGTTCGCCAAAGTGGTCGACCTCGACGCCGGCGATGATGATGTCGATTTCGCGCGCGAGCAGGCTTTCGATGATCGGCGCGAGGGGCGCGCCAAAGAAGTGGGCTTCGTCGATGACGAGGAGCATGCGTTCTCGCGGTGTGGACTGAGAGTGCTGCGCGAGCAGCGCTGAGACTTCATCCGCTGAGGACGCGGCGAATGCTGGCAGGCGATCATGCTCGTGTGAAACCAGTTCGGCGGGCGGGGTTGATGAGTTCGCAGGTAAGGCGTGGTAACGCGTGTCCCAGCTGGGTTTGATGACCAGCGCTGTGCCGCCGGTGTTCTGAAAGGCGCGAATGCGCGCAATCAGAGCCGTGGTTTTGCCAGCGAACATGGGGCCGCAGATGATGGTGAGTGTGGCGCTTATGGGGGAAGGTAGTCGATTCGTGGGTCCGGCGTCCTGGCCGGGCATTGATGCGGCATGGTGCGTGCGTAGCGAGACGCCGGGCTACGCAGACAAGGCTAGAACTTCGAAGATGATGTGTGCGGCGAGGAAGGCGGTGATGCCGGAGGCGTCGCGGTCGGGGAGGACTTCGACGACATCGGCGCCGATGATATTGGTGCCGCGGAGGGTGCGGAGGAGGTCGAGGGCTTCTGCGCTGGTGAAGCCGCCTGGGCAGGGTGTGCCGGTACCGGGTGCGAATGCAGGGTCAACCACGTCGATGTCATAGGTCAGATAGGTCGGATTAGACCGATTTTCCTTGACGAATTTTTCGATTGGCTTGGTGCCCGCACGCTTCACGTCGGCGTACGTGAGGATGGTGACGCCGTGCTGTTTGGCGAAGTTGAGGTCGTCGGCTGAGTTGAGTGGGCCTTTGATGCCTAGTGAGAGCATCTTCTTCGGATTGACAATGCCTTTCTCGATCGCGCGGCGGAACGGCGATGCGTGGCCCCACTTTTCGCCCCACACGGCGTCAACGGTGTCGAGGTGGCTGTCAAAGTGCAGCAGGGCGAGGCCGTCCCTGGGCTTTCCCGCAAGTTCCCAAGTTGCTTTCAGGTTTGCGTATGCGATGGAGTGGTCGCCGCCGACCGCGAAGAGTTTGGAGGGTGCGCCCTGGTCTTTCGAAGAGCCGCGACTTCCGCCATGTTCCTTTGCTTTCGACTTCGCCCAATCGCAGACTTCATCGAGCGTTTTCTTGATGTCGTAGGGAAGCACCGGTGCGTCGCCAGCGTCGGCGATGCTGAGGGCGGCGCACACGTCGACGTTGTGTTCGATGTGGTAGCGCTTCACATACTGGCTGGCTTCACGGATCGCGCGGGGGCCAAAGCGTGCACCGGGGCGATAGGTGACGCCGGTGTCAAATGGAACGCCGTAGATGAGCCAGTCGATGGGGCGATTTTCCGGAGCGACGTCTTCGGCGCGTGGATACCGACAGAACGTGCAGATGCCGGCGAAGCGAGGGCTGATGCGCGGGTTGGGCAGGACGGTTTGTCGCGGTGGTGTGGTGGGCTTTGAGGACTTCGCCATGTGCCAGTGTAGAAGGTTCTCGAAAACGAGATTCACCACAAAGGCACGAAGAGCACAAAGAAGCAAAAGACTGAATCCAAGGCACGCTGTTCTTTCGTGGGAAAGCATGCGTTGCAATGGAAACGTGGGTGAGGCTTACCCAGACCTTCGCATGAAAACTCGCTCAAGTCCGGCGTTGCGAGTGCGAGCTTTTCAACTGGGCTTGTTTTCAGTTGCCTTCGGTGCTTCTGGATCAATCTCGCGGAGATACTCCCAAGAGTAAATCCCGGTGTCGTGCCCATCGCTGAAGCGGATCTTTATCGCGTAGTTGCCGACGAGTTCGGCGTCGATGGCCACCAGCGGTCCGGCATTGCCTTTTGACGCGGGCAGGACTGTGAGCGGGTTCTTCGCCATGCTTTCACGGAGATTCCGCATGTCCGCGCTGGGGGACATGCGGCGGAGGTACGCGATTGAGTAGTAAGAACTCGCGCCGTCGCTCCACAGAACGGTGAGGCCGCGGTCTTTTTTGAGGTCGAGGTGTTGGGGCGTGATGGAACCGGGGGGGGCGGGTGGCACGTGGAATCGTACACGCCCCCGAGTACACTCCGCCATGCCCACCTTTGCGCAGAGACTAGCTTCGGCCATCGACTCGAAAAAATCTGTCGTGTGTGTTGGGCTTGATCCAGTGATCGAGAATATTCCGCAGGAGGTCAAGGCTCGCCATCACGAGCCGCTGCGAGCAATCGCCGAGTTTTGCAAAGGCGTCATTGACGCGACGAACGAGCACTGTCCAATTATGAAACCGCAGTCGGCGTGCTTTGAGCGGTTCGGGTCACGCGGTGTGGCGGTGCTTGAGGAAGTGTGCGAGCACGCGAAGAAGCGCGGGCAGTTGATTCTGCTGGACGCGAAGCGGGGCGATATCGGCATCTCGGCGAATCACTACGCGGCGAGTGCGGTGCATTTGGGTGTTGATGCGATCACGCTGAGCGGGTACTTGGGTCCTAGCACGATTGAGCCTTATGTCGAAGCGGGGCTGGGTGTGTTTGTGCTGGTACGGACGAGCAATCCGGATAGTGATGTGGTGCAGTCACTTTCGCTGAGCGATGGGCGGACGGTGGCGGAGGCGATGGCGGATGTGGTGACTTCGCTTGCGGCGAAGTTTGAGGGCGCACGCGCGGCGGGCGGGGCGGGCGGCGGGCTCAGCAACATCGGCTGCGTTGTGGGTGCGACGAAGTCGGCGGACGCCGTGGCGCTGCGGGGGCGCATGCCCAACCAGATTTTCCTGATCCCCGGCTACGGCGCACAGGGCGGCACGGCGGCGGACATCGCGCAGATGACGCGGCCAGGGGCGAAGTTGCTTAGTGAAAAGGGGGTGCTTGTGAATGCGAGTCGGAGTGTGATTTATGCGAAGGCTGTAGCGGGGGAGAGTTGGAGTGGAGCGGTGGGGAGGGCGTGTGGGGAGATGTGGTTAGGGTTGAACAGTATTATGATGTGATATGTCAATCTGGGAGTACGCATCCATATCGACGGACATCGGTTTCGTGACAGCATCTCTTGGTATGACCGAGTGTTCATTCTGCAAGTATGAACTACGAACTGTTGTTTCCGACAGGCAGAATGTTGCTGAGAATAACTCATCTGGTGTTCCACTCGCATTTTCCGCAAGAGACATAAAAATCTGTGACTGTTGCGGGTGGTGGAAAGTTGCCGCTACAGAAATGCATGACGTGCAAGGCCTTTCGCCCACTGCATACGCGCAAAGGCGAGGTGCTATCGCAACACTTCGAAACTTCGATCTTTCTGTTCGCACAGACGCGATTGACGACGCAAAATCGTTCTTAATGGCAAACTATGGCGAGCGACTGAATATTGATCGCAGAACGTGGGAGCGCGTGGTGGAGAGCGTCTTTCGTTCGATTGGGTACGCGACCAGAATCACGGGATATTCCAAGGACGGCGGAATAGACGTGATAATGGATGGTCCCAACAACTCGACAATTGGTGTGCAAGTGAGGCATTCAAAGAACACTATACAAGTTGAACCAATTCGTTCACTCGCGGGTGCATTGATTGAGCACGGTCACTATCAGGGGTTCTTTGTGACAACGTCTGACTTTTCTAGGGGGGCCGTTGATGCTGCGAACACGTTCAGGATGAGGGGAATTCCGGTTTCTTTGCTCAACGCGGATAGGTTTTACGAAGCATTGCGGCTGGCTCAACTGTCAACTACGCGTGAGCTAGATGCCAAGGTGCTGGGTATGCCATTTAGCGACATGATCTACATTCCCGGTAGTCGAACCGGCGCAGTCGGAGGGCGCTCAAGAATACGACCACTGAAAAAGAGGCGATAACGGCGAATCAATCCCCCTGATCCAAAACCGCCATGAACGCCTCCTGCGGGATCGTCACACTGCCCACGTTCTTCATCCGCTTCTTGCCTTCCTTCTGCTTGTCTAACAACTTTCGTTTGCGGCTGATGTCGCCGCCGTAGCACTTGGCGAGGACGTCTTTGCGG
>CAZEZV010000022.1:0-23388 GCA_964516725.1 uncultured Phycisphaeraceae bacterium | reverse complement strand
CCATTCTTCGGGTTTGCATCTTGGGCAAGGATTGCGGTCACTTAATTCTGTCTTTAGCCTCTTGCTTAGCGAGAATATCAAGTGCTCCACTGCGTCGGTGATCTCAGGGCAATTGGCACGATGATACAAACTGTCAGTCGGTTCCATCGCGAAGCAAGCATCACCCTTTGTCACGTCCAATCGGATTGCGGCCTTCAATTCAGCGATGCCAATAGTCGGACGCAGATACACCCGCGTGGCGACTCTTAAATCACCGGAGTCTGGCAGCGGCTCAGTGCCGATTTCAATTACTTTTGCCAAGAACTCTTGCTTTGCGGTTTCCGTGATATCTGTCATCTCGATTGAGGGAATTGCGTTTGACGGCCCTGCTGCTCCAAACAGGCTACGGCTGTCGGCAACGATCACTGACGAAGTGTCCCTATACGGACATCTAAGAATTTTAAGGCCCTTCCATTCACCGACTGACATGTTTCCCCAGTCTGACCGTCTACCGATCTCGGGGTCCCACAATGGTCGTTGGAAAAGTGCGCATGCGAACCGATCTTGCGGGGGCAAGATCACAAGGTCCGCCTTGTACCCCCCGTTTGCGAGTATCTGGATTGCTCTTTGTATTGCGTCGGCAGCCATGTCAAGCGAGAACTTAACGTCGGCGTATGGCAGCGAGTTCTCTAATGTGTAAACTAATTGCACGTACTCAAGCCAAGCGATTTGTTCTGCGATCCCGTCCCCGTACCCGCTGGCCCAATTGTTGACGTCTAGCAAACAATCTCTGTGTACGTTAGCGAGAGTTTGCACTGGCTCAGGAACTCCGTCTGTAATGAACGCTGCTTCGCGCCGCAGCGGTATGATTTCTGGCAACTTTCGATGCTTAGCGACGCCATTTGAAATCTCACTGCGGAGTTGAGCCATCCTCTTTTCCGAAAGAGGCGTCGTTGCGATACTTCGCAGGGCCACGGCCTCGCCCACTCGTTGACGTTGCCGGACAAGTTCAACGACGTTTGTTCGAGCCGCTTCTTTCTCATCTGCTGTCCCGACGGGCGGCAAAGCAGATTGGAGTTGTAACAGTCTCTCTTCAAGACCCTCCGCCTTCCAAAGCCAGCGGCTGGGAGGTGCCTGAAAGAAGTTGCGGAGTTCGTGGGCGTGTGGTTTTCGGGATCGAAGCATCGCAACCCAGAATCCGTCGTTGATCCACTCGTTGCCGCCTGACGTTGGGTAAACGAATCCGACCCGCCGCTCCGCATCCCGAAGGTCCCAGCGGGACGCTCGCAGTTGTTCGTCAACAGCAGCACGCGGGCTTGCAGCACCGTGGTACAACTCCCATAGGCCGATCAGGACGTGTCGAGGCAGGACAGCGTTCAGCGCGTGCTCCATCACCTCGTAAGAGCCTGCGTGCTGTGCGTGCTTCTCCCGAATCAGGTGCTGGCACCAACCAACAATCAAAATAAGGGAATATTGAATCAGCGACTCGCCATTATCTTGACTTGGCGCGATTTCTCCCACACGTACCCGTCGATGTTGAATATCTATCTGTCGCGTCAGGCGGTCGATCAGCATCTTGGCCGTTTCAGCCTCGCCTGCTTCTACTGCGTACCGAATCATCGACAGGAGTGAGCCGATGATGGCGTGCCGCATTCCAGATTCGCTTTGGGTCTCTGAAATCGCTGGACCATCGCTCGCGTCATCAAACGAATGTCGGAGACTCTTGCGTATTGAGAGAAGCGAGTGGATGTGACGATCAAACAGGTCTCTCGCTTGAATCCGAAAGTCTGGTTTCTGCATGGCGAGGGAAAAGGCGAAGGCCAGTAATCCGGATGCCTCTGCATAAAGCGCAATTGCGTTGTGAGTATCCCCGTCATACAACAGGCCCGACACCCCGTCTACGGCAGCCTCATATGTGTGAAAGTCATCAGATCGCACAGCAGCACGAATAATGTCCGCAAGATCAATTTCTAGCGGACCGACAAATCGCGGCTCTCGGTATGCAAGGAATCGAGGCTGCTGAGGGGACGCGGTAGGACCGGCAGCGGCCAGCCACTCTTTGACGAGTTTGTGATAATCCTCCATGCGGGCTTTGAATATCAATGAGTCGCCCGAAAGAGCCAATCGCTCCAAATCGACCTGTGCTCGTGCGAAAAACTGACGCAAGTCTGAATCCGTTTCGGGACGCTCACCGTATCGGAACAGGCTGTTTGCTAGTAGGCCCAACTGGGCAAGCCTATCAGCCCCAACCACTGTTTCGAGACACTCCGTGGCAGACACAGGTGACGACGTGTTCGGCCCGTCACTGTCCGACACAGGGCGTGACAACTGTGTGGGATCAATTGCAAGATGGAGCACGCCGCGCTTGTCACCGATCAAACTAGGCGCAGCGAGAATACTGAAATCAACCCTCTTGTCGAATTGACATGCAAGGTCGATGATCTGTTGGAGTACATCCAAATCAACGTCAGTTACCAATCGCTCAATTCCAGTTCCGAAGAAACGGCTATCTGCCTTTACAAGCGACGAGTAGCCAGCAAAGACGTTTAACTTCAAGGGCGAGTCGCCCAAGGTCGAAAGAAACTGCTGGGCTGTCGCAGCAAGCGCGCGGTCATACGCGGCGATGCGTTGCATAGCCGCACGAAACACAGGCAGGGTCGATAATAGATCGGCACCTCCGGCTGCCTCAATGACGCGGCACACGAGCCACACGGTTGCGAGAACGACGATTGGCATCGTGACACAATTGCTTAGCAGCAGGTACTTTACTGAAACCAAGCCCAGATACTGACCCATAAGCGGTCCAACCGCGTTTGTGAGGCAAATCGCGGCGGCAGCGGCAGCGACGACGAAGACGTGGTAGCGTCGCGCCACGAACGGTGTGTACATTGCGGTTCCGTCCGTTCGCTGTGACACAAGACCAACGGCGAACACCACAACCGTGATTAGCGTGCCGAACGCCCCCCCAGCCACTTGAGCGAGCGTGTTGAGCATCGCCAAATCGTCATTAGTCGCCGCGCTGATCGGGAAACAAAACGCAGCCGCCAAACAAAGGTCGCATATTGCAAGCGTGATCCCGAGGCAGACCGCGAGGGCACCGATGGTGGAATGCTGTCGCCAAAGCCATTCGTGAATCCTGCAACTAAAATTCAACTTTGATGAGGTCGGTGGGGGTGGAATTAGAGATGCAGCAGCAGATGAGGCCAGCCGTGGTTTAGCACCCATCTCGTTTAGTGCACGATCAATCCCGAACCATTGTTTGAGACCGCGTCCGAATGGCCTGTTCAGAGGCAACGACGTTGAAGTTGGATGATTGTCTTGTGTTTGCATCAAAGTTGGCCTTCGGACGTAAAGCGGTAGCACGTGGTTCGGCTCAAATGCGTCGCGCGGTCTTGGAGACACAATCCAACAGACTGTTGGGTTGTCGGCACGTGATCTAGTTGGAGACTGCGGCCCCATTGTCTGAGTCACCGTCAGGTTGGGCGGGCGATGCACGCTCGCCGCTTCGTGGTTGCAAGAGCATCCGATCTGGTGCCCGCAGACTCAGGAGGCGATATGCCTCCAACTCTGGAACCATCTTTCGTGTCGTCAGAATAATCTGCCAGCGACCATCGTCCGGCGTCGCTTCGTCGAACAGTTCGGTGTCTCGCTCAACGTCGGTCGGTGATTCACCCCGCGCAAGTGCCGCGAGGTACTTGAGGAGTGCGTCGTGGTTTCTCTCGTTGAGATCACCCACAGCAGGCGAGTCGATCACCAGCATTCGAGGCATGAATGTGTTGCGAGAACGCGCCAGCGCGAGCATGGCGAGGTGGTATGCGACAACCGCTACACCCTTCTTGGCTGTTCCGTACCCCGTGTGTGGGACACCGTTGATGCTTGGCATCAAAGTGCGTGGATTGATGTCCGCGCGGGAGAAGTCCTCCCAATCAACTGCTTGAAGTATGTAGCCGAACTCTTGCTTCAACGCTTCCAACTGCGCGGCTGCTGAACGCTGCGCTTCTTCCCACTGTCGCAAGAGTGAGCGATACTTCTCATTGAGCGGCTCCTCCTGCTGGCGGAGTTTGTCGAGGGCCAATGCCTGATCCAAAAGCGTCTGCGCACTGCCCAATGCAGCGGCTTGAGTCGCGACAGCATCCGATTGCGCAACGAGTCGGTCCACTGCTGGAGACACGAACGCCTGCATTTCCGAATCTAGCAATCGCCCAAGTTCCGATCTCAGCCCGCGAATACCGCGCAACTCGGTTTCTGCTTCCGCGATGCGTCGGTTCGCGACACGAAGCAGTTCTTTTGTGTCAGTCAGTTGCCCTTCTAGTTCTTCTGTATTGGGAATGCTGCGAGGAGTCGCATCAGATGTGGTGGCGAGCATTCTCGCGCACAAGCAACAACGCCCCGCGCTTTCTCGCTCTTGCATGTCATCTGTGATCGCTTGGAGGCATCGTGGGCAGGTACTGAACGACACGCTACTCAATAGGTCGCTGGACGACCGCACACGACGCAGTTTGCGTTCTTCGACTTCGAGACTTCCCAAAAGCGCAAGTAGTTCGGATACTTGAGACAGCGTCTCGCTGCGCTGTTCTGAGAGAACTCGCTCGCGAGCATCAAGACTCGCGAGTTGCTTCCGGATACCCGCAACACGACCGCCTTCGGACTCTTTGGCCTGCTGCCGCCGATCTTGAATCTCAAACTGGATAGCCCTTTGTCCACGCTTTGCCGCGTCGAGTGCCTCGGCGAACTCGCGAACGCGATGATGGGCTTCCGTCAGGTTGTTGACGCCGTTCTCCGCCAAGAAGGCCGATACCTGCGCGATTCGCTCTTTGATCTCGGTGAGACGCTGTTGGGCATCCCCTACCTTCTCTTCGAGAGCGAATGCCTCTAATGAGCGAATCTTGGTAAGAAATCCAATGATCTGAGTCCGCCTCGCGTCGGGCTGTACCTTGTCGAGTAGATCAAGAAAACTATCCTCTTGGTGCAGGACAAAGGCCCGACGAAGGAACTGAAACGTCAAGGTTGCGGTGCTGCCATCGGCCTGTTTGACCGCGACTTCTGGAATCTCAAGCGCATCAAGCAGTACCTGCGATAACTCGTCGGGTGAGACCGGGTCAAACGTCTCGGTACCGATGCCCTCGCGAAATGGCTCCCAACGAAGTTTCATTAGACTATGGATGTTGGTAAGTGATCGCTCAATCAGGAGTGTCTTGCCGTTCAACTCTACTTCGAGCCACAGCGTGTTCACTGAGGACGCGATGGCGGCGAGTTCTGTGAACTTCGCACGACTCTGGTAATGTCTCCCAAGGCCACACTGAATGAGTTCTACAAGCGTCGTCTTCCCGCAGGCGTTCGAGTGGCGAGGGTCGAGTGGGTCACTCTCGCCCACAATGACGTTCATACCATCGTGGAAGCGTACATCGCACGCTAGGCTTCCATCAACTCGAAGACGCCGGATTATCAGTGATGGTGATCCCATGCTCATGTCCTACAAAGCCTTTCCGCTCGTCTCGCCCGCAACTTCCGGGAAGTGCTGATAGATAAAATCCTTGATTGCGCTCCCCTTCATCTTGCTGAAGAGCGAGTACACCGTCTTCGCACGCAGCGTCAAGTCGGAGAACTCTTCTGACTCGCCCAACTTCATGGCAAGTTCCAGCCCTTGTGCGGTCAACTCAAACCGCTCCGTGCGGTTCGAGGCATCTACTTGGATCAGGCCCTTTCCGATTAGGTAAGCCAGCGTCGGAAAATACACTTCATCCCACGGCCCAAAGCGATAGCGAATCATTCGTGATTCGACGGTGTCGAGTTCCTCGTCGCGAGTGACACCTAGTTCTGGCAGTGACGGCATCTTGCCAAATAGTTTGGCTGCACGTTGGAGGTAAGCCGGGTAGCGCAAAAAGAAGTCGAGTTTGGCGAGCCGTGTTCGGCCCTCTATTGCGGGCGGCTTCGACTTGGTGCCTCGCGTGCCTGCGTACTGAATGAGCACGAGCAGCCGTGCCGCGTGATAGGCGATGTTCTCGTCGGGACGAGTGATGCTCATGGCGTGCCTCCGGACTTGCCATGCCAATAAGCCCTACACAGCGAGGTTTCCTTCCATAGAACTCCCTGGCAGACGGCATCGTTGATATCACTGCGACCCGGCAAATACTCTTGAGCGATGGGGAGCAGACGGGGTCGAATCCGATCAAGCACGAGCGTTCCCAGTTGGACAGTGCCGGGCATTTCGCGCTGAACTGCCTCCCATGTTGAGATTTGGCAATCGAGCAAGGAGAGCCTCAGTGAGTCCCATGCCTCGCCTTGTAACTCGACTGGCAAGCGACGGCGCGCAATCTCGGCCTGAACCATTTGCCATCGGAGCAAGTCCACGCGGGGATCATCGAAGCCAGCCAGTCGTGCTTTCTTCTCCAATCGAGTCGCACCCGGAGCGGCGTCGATCTCCGGATGCCCCGGCACTGAAACGACGGCCTGTGACCGACAATCGTGAATGTCTTGTGCAACGATGCGCCTCTGAGCAATCGATCCGCCTCTTCTGATACGATCAGCAATCAATGTCAGTAGACGTTCACACATCCTCTCTACTGCGTGAAGACCAGAGTCGCCGCTTCCCGGAAACTGATTGCGCAAAACATTCGCTAACTGCACCACATTATGCGGGCAATGCTGATATGAATGATTGGGGTAGTGAAGCAGTGTGCTATGTGTATCGATCTCGGTTGCACTCAACATCGCTTCGACTTGAAGCACAGCCGGCGCGTCGCTCATAAGGGACTGAATGCGCGGGACAAGAACATCCACACATCTGCGATACTGCTGAGTTTCTCGGCTCGACCATGCTTCGCCTCTCGCCCGTACGTCCAGCAAAGTCTTGAACGAACGAAGTGAAATACCGGAAATCCAGCCTCGCTCTGGATGTGCACTTGAAGATTGGTTGGAGACAAAACGAAAGGCGACTTGCTTGTCAGTGAGCATACGACCCTTCGCGTACATGGATGCAAGGATGGGAACTACATCGGAGAACGTCCAATCCCCGAGATGAAGATCGCGCGTCTTGAGTTGATGTAGTTCGTATCCCGAGTCTCGCACAAGCATCAAGTCTTCGATGGCTTCGGGCACCACCGCCTCCAGCCGCTCTTCGGGGCTGAGAAGGCGGGCGCACCACAAGGCGGTGTATTCCAGTTGCGCGTGGTAGCGGCGAATCGTGTCGGCACCCGTGTCGTCTACTATTGACGCCAAGGGCTGTGTTTGCAGAGTGTCCGCCGACTGGGTCGCATTCCTTTCGACTTCTGGTGTGCTTGATTGGATGTAATCGCTGCTCATAGCCCCCACTAATTCGACGTAATATCCGAGTGGATGTCTGAAGTGTTATAGTGTAACCCGGCATCGTCGCCAACGCCCATGTGCGGCCAAGTGCCCAACACCGATCATGGAGACCCATTTCGGCAATCGTTCCAGTCAGATTCGTCTTGGACCCTGGCTCACTCCCCATCCGCCTCTTCGATCACGTCCGGCACGAAGACTCGTTTGAGCGGGATGATGCCCTTGTACAGCGAGTTGAACGCCTCGTAGTGCTGGAAGATAAGGCCAACCAGATCGCTTCCGTCGATCAGGCGCAGATTGCTCTTCTGGCGGGCGAACTTCTTCGCGTCGGCGGTGAAAGTGCCGAGCGTCACGAACAGACCAAACTCGTTCTGTGCGATCTTGCCGTACAGGGACGAGACTACGGGATCGCCGACGGTTCCCTCCGTGCCCTTCACCTGCACCTTGATGATCGGCGGCTCGAACCCGAGTTCATCCTTGTGCGCGATGATGTCGATGCCGCCGTCCGGGCCTTCCGGCGAGACACGGGTGCGGTATCCCATCGCTTCGAGCAGGTGTCCGACGAAGTGAGCGAGCGGGTGTCCCTTCAAGTCCTCTGCGATCTTCTTGAGGATGAAGTCGCGAGTTGTCTCTTCGATCTCTTCTGCGACGAAGGCGACGGTCTCGTCCTTGCTCACCGTGGGAGGCTGAACCTTGCCCTCCGCTGCGCTGGTGAACTCGTCCGAGTAGGTCTTGACCTGAAATAGACTCATTGCCGAGCCGATCTCGTAGAGCGCGCCTTGCGTGAACTGCGTGCGCGGCACGGACTTCACCCATTCAACGGCACGCCGGTTCGGGTATGTCTCTTCGCCTTTCGGGTCATACTGATATCCGCCGGTCACGCGCCCGATGTGGACCATGCGATCACGCTTGGACGGGTAGAGCACCCAGTCGCCGGGCTTCATCTCGAAGACAAAGCGGTACAACTGCCCCGCGATGTTGGGAATCGCACCCGGCTTCTTCTCGGGGAATGTCTTCGCGACGACAGCCTTGAAGGCGTCACGATCCTTGCCGACCTTGCTCAGATCGCCGACACGCGCCCAGCCGATAGCGACGCACTTCTTCTTGAGGAAGAGCGAATCTGCATCGCCTGTGCGCCCGCCGTGAATACCCCAGACTGTCGATTCGATATCTGCCATGATTGCTGCCCCACCTTTACTTGTGTCGGAACGGTAAGTTGCTAAGCCGCGTCTCATCCAGAGGCATTGCGAGGTTGATCCTGCCACGTTCGGATAAGAAACTCGCTCACGGCTGCCGCCGCGTGGACTGCGAGGCGTGCTATACAGGCTTCAGGAAGTGCCGTGCCAGCGGCTTGACCGTGAGCGTCACCCGCATGAGTGCGCAAGGCACCGATCCCAGCGACGGTGTTCGCCATGCCACCGAGAATCCGGCGAATGTCAGCACTCAGGTCATCTCTATCGAGCGACAGGTTCAACGCGCGGGCAGTTTCACCATAAAGCGGCGTGATGGATCGGTCGGCAGGCAAGGGCACTCCAAGCCGCGTGAGGATCGTGGAACAGACGCTTTCCAGTGTCGAGCAAGCGGATCGGATCGCAGCGTCTGGCCTTGTCGCGACCGTAGCGAGCGCGTCATCGAGATGTCGGAGCACGGTATCTAGATCGAGGGCGTCGGCAGTTTCGCGCACAGATTCCGCCGCTGCAGATTGAGCACCGACTGCGAGCAAGCGGTATCGTCCCGAGTGCTCGACCAGTTCATACCCGTCAACGCGGAGCGCGAGGTTGAGGTAGTTGAGGGCTTCTTCGTGCTGGCCCGGTGGATCGTTCGCATAGTCAAGACGGCTGGCCGCAGCCTCGAATGCAGGAACGAGTCGCTCGCGTCCGTCAGGCGACAGGTTGATCGTCGTCAGCAAGTTCCTAACGGCAGGGACTCGTCCAGTCATGCCGATGTGCAGATCGAAGCCGAGATTGCCAAAGAACATTTCCAAGTGCGCTCCGGTGCGGTAGTGGCCGATGCGCGAGCCTTCCGCGTTGCCCGAACCGCCGGTCGAAACCTGCACGAGTGCCGTGATGGCTTGGGGAGAAAAGCCCGGCATCAAATGCCTCCCGCAAAAGCGCGATCAAGTGCAGATGGAACCAGCGCGTTGATGCGAGCCAAAGCCTGCGCGGCGATCTCCTTCGCTGTTCTTGTGAGGGCTTGCAGTTCGCGAACCTGCGCGACCAAATCGGACTGTGCGGACGGCGGGGCAACAGGCACTCGAATCGCTCGCAACTTTGTGCCGTTGACGTTTGCCTGTCCCGTGCCAACGCTGCCTCTTGCAATCTGCTGCCAGTACGATGGAGTTTGAAAGTACCAATAGAGATACTCCGGCGATACGAAATCGCGGACGCGAAGCCGGATCAGATATGATGCAAATACTGCCTCGGGGCACTCGTGAATAAAGAAACTCTTACCAGTGGTTGCGCCCGTTCTGGCAAACACGATGTCCCCGGGTCGAAGCGAATAGGGAGTTGGGTCTGGGCAACGACAGAACGGCACAGCGTTCCATCGAACCCTGCCGTCCTGAATATCCGTTATTCGGAGAAAGCGTGGGCCGACTGCGTCGAGCGAAGCGGACTCGGTGAATCCGTATTGGGGATCACCGCAGAGTTCCTCGACACTGCGAGTCGTCCATCCGACTCGCGGCGTGAACAGGCGGTCGATCTGGGACATGAACAACGCATCATGGCGCGTTGCCGCCTCGGCAGAAAGCCCCTTCGCCTCCTCGACCTTCGAGGCTAGCGCGTCCAGCCATGCCACAAGTCGCCGTTGTTCCGCGAGCGGTGGTAGTGGAATCGAGTAACCCAGGACGTGCGATGGTCGGATTGCTGCATAGTTTGTGGTCCCCTGAGCACTCACTTGCTCGCTAAATTTCGGTGTCTTGCAGTACCAGTCGAGAAACGAACGATCCAACTCGCGATCATTGATCTCGAACAGAAAGTAGTGGCTGCTGACAATCGCACCGTCCAGTGCTTGCGGCACAATGCCGAAGCCGCCCACCTTTGCGTCGATCTCGGCCACGAGAAAGTCGCCGGATCGGCAGACCTGCTGCGTCTTCGTCTTGATCTCTGCGCCCGGTACGCGATCTCGCAGGACGATGCCCTGCGCGTGCAACTGCACACGACAACGCTTGTATTCGGTGAGATCGTCAATGCGCACGAACTGCTTCCGATGCTGTACGACATCTCCGAGACGAACCAGAGGCCACGGTTGACTCATCGCTTCACCTGCCCCGCTGGATCAGGAAGGCAACCGACCTTGGGTGACTGAACCAACAGACTGTTGATCTCTTCCATAATCTCAACAATCCGCAACTCTTTGGCGATGATGTCTGCCACGAGTTGCTCAGGTGGCAGGTGCTCAAGGTCTTGAGGCGCGCTGGGGTTCTTGATGTCGAGGTTGCACGACACGACCCGTTTCGCCGCACCGTCCCCCTCGTAGCGCAGGACATCCGAAGCCTTCACTCGCCACGCCTGCGGCGAATCCTGACGATCTCGCCACCATGCCACCAACGGCGCGAACTCTCCGTATTGAACAGGCTGGGTCTTGGTGTAGTTCTTGCGGCCTTCGGGGAGCGGATGCTCGTAGTACCAAATCGTGTCGGTCGGACCGGAGCGGTCAAAGAAAAGGATGTTCGTGGCGATTCCGGTGTAGGGCGCGAAAACCCCATTCGGCAGCCGGATGATGGTGTGCAGGTTGAACTGCGTCAGCATTTCTTCCTTGATGCGTGCGCACACACCGTCGCCGAACAGCGTGCCGTTCGGAACAACAACGGCAGCGCGGCCTCCCTGCGGGTGCCGAGAATCCGTGCGGCGAAGTTTCCGCATGATGAGTTGGAGGAAGAGCAGCGCGGTCTCAGCCGTCTGCTTGTCCTCCGGGAAGTTCGCCTTGATCGACGCCTCTTCCTCGCCGCCGAATGGCGGGTTGGTCAGGATGACATCAACGCGATCCGTGTCGGTGAGTTGCTTGATGTTGACCGCGAGCGAGTTCTCTTTACTGATCTGCGGAGCCTCAAGCCCGTGCAGCAGGAGGTTCATCTGACAGAGCAGGAACGGCAGCGGCTTGGGTTCTCCTCCTAAGATGGTGCCTTCTTGCAGTGTCTTGCGGTCCTTCACCGTCTTCGCCTGCTTCGACATGTGCGAGAAAGACTCGACGAGGAAGCCGCCCGTCCCTGCGGCGGGGTCGAGCAAGGTCTCTCCGATGCGAGGATCGGTGACTTCTACCATGAGCCGCACCACGGCACGCGGCGTGTAGAACTCGCCCGAGTCTCCGGCTGCGTCGCGCATCTCGCGGAGCATGGATTCGTAGAGACGGCTGAGCGTGTGAATCTCTTCCGACGAGTTGAAGTGGATGCCGTTGATTTTGTTGACGACTTCCCGCAGTAGGTAGCCGTTTATCATGCGGTTGACGGTGCCGTCGAACACGCGGGCAATGGTGTCGCGCCGGTCTGGGCGGTCATCGCCCCGCAGGCTCTTGAGGTACGTGAATAGCCCCTTGCCGTTCTTGCCGTTGGGCAGCGTTGCTTCCTGCTGGTTGATGAACGCAATGAGATCATCGCCGGTGACGCCGTCTTCCGGCCCAGCCCAGTCACGCCAGCGGTACGGCGGCTTGATGAATGGCTTGTGGACCTTCCCCGCCATCGCGGCCTTGTCCTCGTCGATCCGCTCAAGGTCGTCGAGAAACTTGAGGAACATGATCCACGTGAGCATGGGAAGCCTGTCAAGGTCGCCGTTGAGACCCTTGTCCTTGCGCATCGTTTTGCGTGCGGAGTTGACGATTGAGCCGAGTTGCTGGGCGGTGGTGGCGGGCGACACGGCAACGGCGGCATCGACCGATTGTGAGTTGCGGCGAGACCGACTGGCTTTCGTCGAAGTGACGCTGTTCGTAGATTTGTGCATTGAGTGGGTCGTCTCGTGGCGGGTGAAACTTGGGCTTCAACATCGCACTTAGCGATAGGGTGAAGGCTGAATGGGGATGGTGTACACGCCGGATGCGTAAGGCGGTATGCCAGACGGCGCGAGCAAAGAGTCGCTTCCAGATGTCGAGATTGCTGGGAGAAATGGCGTATGATATGGCGGAGCGACTCCGGTTGGGGCGGTTAGCCCCATCGGAAATGCCTGAGATACCTGCTGCTCGACCTTGCTGATTTCCGACAGAGCGGTGTCGTCGGGCAGATTGTTCATGGGAGTGGTGGAGTTCGCATGGGGCTTGAATGACTTGAGCGCAGTCGAGAGTTCTGTGAAGCAGGAAACATCTGTCACCCCCCTTTGCATCAGTTCTCGATACAGTAGTGGATCAAGGCAATGTTCACCGCGCTTCTTTGCGATGAAGTCACCGTCCTTGCTGACGATCCAAACCTTTTCGGCACCGCCAAGAGAATCGAGAAACACTTCCCAATTGATCTGATCGCCGACAAGGTCTTCGCGTTTTCCGGGCGGGTTGCCTCTTTCCCATCGCGCTCTTGCTCGTCCAACTTGGTCGGGAGTTGGGATGACCGCTGAAGAGAACACTGTCTCTAGTGACTTAGTGATTCGATCTTTCCCTTGCGCCGTCAACTTGATCGCTTCTGTCAGATGAGCCCGCATCGTGGCCTGAATCTGTTCTCCCTTCTTGACCATTTCTTCGATGGACTTCCCAATCGTCTCGCGTGCCTGATCGTCCGGAATCAGATGCACAACCGCCGCCTCACCCAAGATTGTCTTGCCGACACAATCATCCATGTGCTTTGCAAGTACATTCAATCGGTTGCGGCAGACCTCATCCACTATTTGAGTCGTCACGAGCAACTCGCTCTTCACTTCGACGAGAGCGGGCAATAGAGCCTCCGTTCGCTCATGCGCGTAGAACTGAAGATAGATGTTGCTGTCCACGAGTATTCGAGCCATCTATTTCTCCGATTACGCTGCGTACAAAAGTACTTGAAGTTGAGTGACGGCGTCGCGCAGCCGAGCGGGTCCGCCAAAACGCAGAGCCAGTTCGGTCACGTTGCCCTGATCCGAGAGCGGTGGCACTTGAAGTACGTCCGGCAGAACAAACTGCGCCGTCCCGAATTCGGCGTACTTCTCCAGAAGTGCTTCGAGCACCGACCGTGCGTCCGGCCCAAACTGGTCAAAGAAATCCTTCCGATCTTTGCGAAGCCGCTCGGCGCGCTCACGGCGCGTGCGAAGGGGCGCGTTGAACGCGACGTGGCAAAGCAGATCAAATGGATCGGCTTCGGGTTGACCGGCGGCAGCAGCGAGCGTGTCGAAGTCCACGCCACGCTCGGCAAGGGCTTCGATCACGTCGGCTCGCTTCTGCGGATCGGCCCATGCGGTGCGCATGTCGGCTGCTGACGAGTAAAGGGTCCGCACTCGCTCCGCCGTGTAGTCGGTGAACTTCACGACCCGCAACTGTTTGCCATCGGGGTCGAGTTCGTAGACCAAGTGGGCCGCGATCTCGACAGCACCGCCGTCGAAGTAGAACTTTCGGCGGTCGGCCTCTGGCGGTTCGTTGATCGGCGAGTCGTCGGGATCATCACCATCGGGCGCGGGGCACTCGACCACTTCGTTGTTCTTGATCTTTCCGGCGTCGTCGATCTCGGCTTCCGTCACCAGAGCGGGCACGCCGTCAAAGTCCGCGTCGGCGAACTTCTGTGTCGCCGTGCCGGTGTAGTCGAGGATGTTGAAGAAGAACTTCCCCGAGTCGATGTGCAGTCGCGTGCCGCGTCCGATGATCTGTTTGAACTCGGTCATGGAGCCGATGACGCGGACGAGAACCACGTTCTTGACGGTCGGCGCATCGACGCCCGTGGTGAGCAACTGCGAAGTCGTCAGGATCACCGGGCTGGTGCTTTCCACATCCTGAAAGCGGTCGAGATGCCCCTTCCCGATCTCGGCTTCGTCTGCGGTAACGCGGCACACATAGTCGGGGTACTTCGCGAGCATGTCCGGCGCGAGCCGGGCGATCGCGCTGCGCATTTCGAGAGCGTGCTCTTGATCCACGCAGAACACGATGGTCTTGTCCAGCGAGCCAGTCTTCAGCATGAACTCTACAAGGTGCTTCGCGACTGTGTCGGTTCTCGCGCGGAGTGAGACGATGCGCTCGAAGTCTTTCGTGTGGTACTCGTCATCGGGGATTGCCCGCCCGAAGCGGTCCAGTTCGTCTCGGCTGGGACGCCAACCTGCGGCATCCCACGTCGTGACGATCCGATGCACGCGGTACGGCGCAAGGAAGCCGTCTTCGATGCCCTGCCGCAGCGTGTACGTGTACAGCGGGTTGCCAAAATACAGGTACGTGTCGCGGTTGTCTTCGCGCAGCGGCGTCGCCGTCATGCCGACCTTTGTCGCGCCGGTGAAGTAGTCGAGCATCGACCGCCAGTCGCTGTCCGCGCGTGCGCTGCCACGGTGGCACTCATCGACGACGATCAGGTCAAAGAAGTCCGGGGCGAACTGGCGGAAGAGACCGGGCTGCCCGTCTCGGTCGGCGAGTTGCTGGTAGATCGCGAAGTACATCTGACGCGACTTGTTCGCCTGCCCGTTCTCGATCTTGAGCGCGGCATCGCCGAACGCAGAGAACTCCCGCTTGAGCGGCTGATCGACGAGGATGTTGCGGTCCGCGAGATAGAGGATTCGCGGTGGGCGGTGCTCACCTTTGCGATTCCACTTCGACTGCCACAACTTCCAGCAGATTTGGAACGCGACCGTGGTCTTGCCCGTGCCGGTCGCGAGCGTCAACAGGGCACGCTCATTCCCTTCGAGGACGGCTTGCACGGCGCGGTTGACGGCGATGTCTTGGTAGTAGCGGAGCGTGCGGCCCGGCGTCCGGAACGTCGGCGTCAGCAGCCGCTCGGCAATTTCGCGCCGCAGTTTCAGCCGGTTGAAGAGTTCTTGCGGGCTGGGGAACGCCGCGATCTCCCGCTCGACGCCCGTCTCCAAGTCAGCCTCAATGATGCCCACGCCATTCGTGGCATACGCGAAGCGCAATCCAAGTAAGATCGCGTAGTCTCGGGCCTGCTGGAGTCCGTCGCCGGGAACCCGGTACGCCGCCTTCGCTTCGACCACCGCCAGCGGGTAGTCCGGAGCGTACCTGAGTAGGTAGTCAACCCGCTTGCCCTTCCTCCTCTTTGCCCCGGAGCCGACCGGGATCACTCGCCCGTCCGTGAAGGTCCGTTGCTCTGCAATCGAATGCTGGTCGGCGTCCCAGCCCGCCTGCTGGAGCGCAGGGACTACGAACTTCCGGCATGTATCTGCTTCATTCAGTCCCATAGGTGGCGAGATTGGCGGCGGCGGAGGCAGCCCGTTGGCCACCCGGCGCAGAGTAGCGTCTTTTGGAACAGTTCGGGTGGCAAGTTTTAGCCTCCCAGCCAGTCCGGACAGTTACCCTCCCATGATCGGCGCGTCGAGGGACGGCAGGTCAAGCCACCGTTTGAAGATGGAAGTAGAACATGCGTGCGATCTTGGTGCGGGTCTTCGTTGACGGCAAGTACGGCGGGTGGAACGCTCCGGTTGATCCGGCGACCGGCGAGTTCGTCTATGTACCGATTCCCGACGACCAGGATGTGAACTGGCACCCCGGCTGCGAGCGGCGTTACAGCGAGGTGCGCCCTGTGGTCGATGCGTTTCTCGCGAAGAGGCATGTCGCCCCGGTTGGCGACTTCAAGATGCCGCGTGAACTCGATGTCTTTCCGATGCACCTTGACCCAGACTTTGAGCACCTGACCTACGGCGATGTCGGCGACAAGCGCGGTTCAGGAGTTCGCACGCTGAGCGAGAATGATCTCGTGG
This sequence comes from uncultured Phycisphaeraceae bacterium, assembly GCA_964516725.1. GTDB lineage: Bacteria > Planctomycetota > Phycisphaerae > Phycisphaerales > UBA1924 > BJHL01. Next base: position 7,309 of record CAZEZV010000022.1, on the reverse strand, counting down.
TGTTCTATGCGGGGCTGCGCTCGACGCGCCGTGAGGACAAGCGGCTTGTATACGGGATCGTCGGGGTGAACGTGGTCGATGAGATCGTGAGTGTTCACGATGTGCCGATTGAACGTGCGCGAGAGAACGCTCATACGCGAACGGTGGTTCGCGGCACCAGCGACTTCGTGCTTCGAGCGAAGCGGGGGCAGTCCGGGCGGTGCGAGCGATGCGTGCCGATTGGCGAATTCAAGGCACCGTCAAACTACTTCGTCCGTCCCGATCTCTTCGAACGCTGGGGCGGGTTCAAGACGACTACCGGCGAACCTCGCAACGGGTATCTAACCAGAAGCGTCGTTCCGCCGGAGTTCGTCAACCCGGAGAGATTTCTCGAATGGTGGCGCGAGCAGAACGTCCGATTGGTAACGAACAACTTCGGCTGATCCAGACCAGCACCCTGTTGAATGAGCGGTCAATTGGAGATGTTGGCATTCACCCATAAGGGCGTGGATTCGCATGAGAGCGATTGGACGGGCGGCTACTCCACGTGTACTCCCAATAACGGGGAAGCCGTAGACAGGCTCCAATGGATCGCGAAAGCATGGGAACGAGCAGGGTGCCGTCCGTGTGAGGCAGGTAGCGACAAATGCCTCAAACAATTCCCGACTTTCCTTCACGAACGTACGCCTAAGTTATCGCAATCAGTGTGATCGACGTGGTGCGTCCGAAAGGGTGTTTCTTCTCGATACAGTGTCCCGACATGGACCGATTTCGACTTCGATTCCCCATTGACGAAATACCCCGTTGGGCGAAGGCGTACTCGTATCCACAGGGTGACGTGGAGGCAGTCCAAATCGGCGCGGCGGCTAAGGCTCAGGGCTACTTAACGCGGCCCCAGTTTCTCGCTCTGGCGAGATGGAAGAGTCGGCGTCCAGCCAAACACCACGAGAAAAACGACGCCGCCACGGTTGAGGAGGTCACGCGATTCGCGTTCACGACGCCGGTCGAGTCCCTGCGCCTGAGCGCGTTGACGCTCTTGAAGGGTGTTCAACCCCGTACCGCCAGCGCGATATTGCACATGTGCCACCACGATCCGTATCCGATGATGGACGTGCGAGCGTTCTGGTCACTTGGCGTTGACAAAGAACCCCGAGATTGGGCAGCGATTTGGCCTGAGTACATCTACGTTTGTCGGTCGATTGCGGCGGAAGCAAAGACTGATTTGCGTACACTGGATCGCGCGTTATGGGGTTTTTCTAGTCACAACGAAAGGGCTGAGTTCTGAAACCGACATCAAACGCGTTCGCATGAAGCGAATCGAACGCCTTCGTAGGTGGACGAGGAGTCGCACGTGTCGCCTTGATGATCTCTCTAAACCCCGCTTCAACTGCTGCCATTACTAGTTGAGACTACTGCGTATTGAGCACACAAACAGGTATCTACGGCCAACCGTTAGATTCTCTAGGCGTGCGCGCGGTTTGAAAAGTACAGCCATCTATGAGACAGAAGCGGATGTTTGAGTACGCCTTCCTACACACCAAATGTGTTGACTCTGACCCACTAGACACTTTGCATGTTGCTCTGCATGGTCTGGTGCACAGGTGTGCCTGCACCGTTGTTGCACTCAAACCAGGTGTTTTAACAGCACCTTTTTGCAAACGCGTCGCAAGCCGTCTTTGCTGCGATGGTGCTTGAATTGAAGTCATATGGGGATACTCGCGTTGGCCGATCCCAATTACTTGAAGCGTTGAAACCGTCAGTTCCTTGAGTGCGCAGCAACTTGTCGTTCAAGACATCTAGAACGAAGCAGGGTTCAGGCATCAGGACAGTTCGCTCGGCACCGGATCACAAGGTGACGAAGCCTTCCTCACAGTCACCGCTTGGTGCTTCGAGTCGTGGTAGAGCGTTAACACACTTACGCCGCAATGTCCAACGTTCATGCTGCTTCAAGGCGTTAGAACACGCATCGCACAAGAGAGTTCACCGTTTCCACATCTCTGTGCACCCCACTCTCACCACAAGTCAAAGTGTCATGCTGCCAAACACGCAAGAGGTGTGAATCAGTGTGAGTGCCACACGTGAGGTATTTATGTGTACGACATGTACATATTACTACATACAGTTGACCGGAAACTCCTCTCCCTTGCACACATCGCATCGCTTTGCCCTCGTCGATAACAGCACATAAAGCCGTTCGATTGCATGCTGTTGAAGATCACGGGAGATAACTCGACATAAAGCGTTTAGCGAAGAGTGGGGGGCTCCGGAAGTTGCTTCCTGGGGGCTCGAAACTGAAAGTACCCACTTGACGCCACGTGCGCCCATGCGATCCAGTGTTTCGCTGTCATCAGGCCGTGCTTGGTTGTCGTTTTATGCCAGCACAAGAGACACTTGCCCCGACGCGACTTGCCTTTCACGTGGAAGTCGCGCGGCGTGCCCGGATCATGTTGATGCACTAGCGTGCAATGTTTCTCGAAGCGAGGGTCAACGCCAGCGAATGGCGGCATTACAGTTGCACGTATGAGTTTGGACATGATCGTTCCGGAGCATGGATCACATTGGTGCTGAAGCGAGGCATACTTGACGATAAAGAGATTTCGTCCAAGAATTTTATCCTTGACAGTGTGCTTTCCAGGTTTAAGAAAACACTTCGCAGTCTCTCGGTAGTTGCGTGCCCATTGGGTTTTGACGAACTGCTTTGCTTGCTGGGACCACTCGGTCCATTGCTCGATTGATTGCGCAGCCGGGACTACGACAATATGAGCGTGTAGCCGAAAGCAATCTCGTAGTATTGCTGGTTCGATGGCAAAGCGAACTCGGCAGTGAGGAAAAGTTTGGAGGAGTTTCTTACGAAAACGTCCAAGCGCGTCTCGGAACTTAACCAAGCGGCTGTTCCAATCTGCGGGCCGTTTGTTCAAGAAAATTTTGGGACCGTTGAGACCGATGTGCCAGAATGGGTGTATACGTGCCCATTCTGCCGCTTGAGCACCAAGCAGATCGTTCAATTGTCTCACCATTCTTTTTCCGTCTTTGCGCAGTCTGATAGCGAGTTGCCGTCTATACACCAAGCCGTACCATGCGCGAACTCGTCGCCGCGAGTAGAAGTTGCGTGTTGCCCTAGTTGAGTCTTTTGACAAAGACAAGTATGGGCGTCCTTCCATCAACTCTTTTGTGAAGGTATCGTGTAGCAGGCGTGTGAGCAAACGCATCGCAGGACCCGGCTCCGCAATGCCTACGGCTTCTTTCAAGACGCGATATGTCTCTGTCACGCCAGCGATGAAAACCGGATTGCGCGGTTTGGATCGGATGATCGCTTCGGGTACTTCCCATTGACCCAAAGTGTTCATTGACAGCATTCTTTCCAAGTGACGTTGGTTGGATTTGCGTTGCGAGCGGGATTGATAGCGTTTTTTCATTGAGGTCCTTTCTGTATGACAACTAAAAACAGATTGAGACTGCAAGCGCAGGAAGTCTGCGCACACGTCGAGTACAACTCGAAATGACTGAGGAAAGCAGATAACGACTTCGTGTACTGGAAGACTGAGCGTTTCCGCGACTACTTGCGTCGCAGAAATGCGTTCACCCTATCAGTTGAGCGTGATACGTCCGCGCGGCGTTTTGTTCTGGAAGGTGGTGGTTCTGGTGAAGCACGTGACTTCTCAGCCGTCGCGTTCAAAAAACGAGCAAGTTCTGAACGCCGAATCACTCGCCTTCCACCCCAACGTTCAAATCTAAGCGTGAGGGACGTTGTTGACAGACCTTTGGCCGCCCATCGATAAAGCGATGCTCGGCTCACGCCGAATTGCTTTATGACTTCTTGTATGAAGAGCAATTCGTCAGGCTTGTCATGTGCGCATGTGGCGAGTTCGGCGCGTGCGACCGGCAGCCTGCTTGATTCAGTTTTCAAGTGCGCCTCCTTTCGCCAGACGCATGGCCAGGAGAAGCGAATCAACGTCTACAAACCACCTTCCGCGATTTCGGAAGGCCCGGAGTCGATATCTTGGTTTTGAAACTCCGCGTATGCGCCATCTGTGCAAGACGGCAATCGCCAAGTGGTACTTTATCGCGGCTTCAGAAAAACTTATCTTTCGCGTTTCAGAAACGCTGTCGTCCAACCACCTACTCAACAACATTGAACAAACTCAGTTCAGGGCGGGTGCAACGGCTTCCATGCCGGACATTAATCACGCGATGGGGTCTTGAATCGACCTGTTCGCCTTCCGTGACTGCTGAATCAATATACCACAAAATGAGAAAAGGAAAAGTCACGATCGTAAAAATACTCTAACGACAATTTACTCACTGTGAATAAGCGATACAGTGAATCCCACATATTGTGGATTGCAATGTTCAAAGCGAGCGGAGAGCCCGCTCCGTGCCGACTCAATCAACTGCCTAAACAGCGACCTTGCTCATCCAGTCGGATGGTCCCTTTGCGTACATCTCTGTTGTCCGAATATGTGCGTGTCCAAGAGCGGCTTGCGCGGTGTCAAGTCCGTGCATTTGGCGAATCTCAGTTGCTCGCGTATGTCGCAGCAGATACGGAAACCACTTTTTGAGACCGTGCTTTTCCAGAGCCGTTTGAATGGCTCTTCTGTACGAGTCAGTTCTCCAAGATAAACCCGGCCCGCGATTACGACTGTCTGCCCGCTGTTCCGCATCGTTCGCCCGTTGACGTTGGCTCGGCGTCATCGGTGTTTTGCGTTGCGAATGCAGCACATCAAGTCGCAAACGCTCTGATTCTCGCGGTGAAAAAATAACTTCGTCCGGTCTTCTGTGCTGATACTTCATCAAGATCGCTTGACATTGCGGACCCAATGGGATCACACGTTCCTTTCCAAGATAGGCGTTTTTGTGTTGCTCCGGATCGTAAATCCATATGCCGCTCGAAGCACGCTGAATCTGTGACCAAGTCATGTTGCAAATCTCGCCCGGGCGCATACCCGTGTGTCGCTGCAACGTGACCATGTCAGCAATCATCGGTGGAAGCACACGCAACGCTTGCTCTAGTTCGTCCGGCGTCAACGGTTGCCTGCTCTTGGGCCTGGGAGCCCCGAGATGTCGAGGTGCTCTCGGCTCGTCTTTAAGCCTCTCAAACACTTCTACTGGAACCAGCCCCTCCCTTTTTCCCCATCCAAGCAACGCCACAATACACGATACCCGAATCGCGATGGTGGTGGTGCAGTTGCCGCGCTTTGCCAAGAGAGATTGAATGGCACGAAGCGTGAACGGTGTTACGTTAGAAACTGGTTGTGCCCCGCATTGGTCCCGCAGCAATCGGCATGCTTGTTTGGCCTTCTCCAACTGGCTCTTAGACGGGTGCTTCGTTGCTAGATCAGACACGTATTGGTCGAGCAGTTCAACCACGGTGAGGGACGAGCCGGGACTCGACACGACCCGACACCCAGCGGCGGTCCATTCCGAAATGAGGCGGTTGTACTCGATCAGGCTTTCTGGCGAGCGGAACTTGCCGAGGTAGAAATCTTTGCCGGATAAGGTGACACGCGCTTGCCCAGACGCTTTGTGTTTCCTGTAATTGGGAACACGAATGCGTGAAGAAAGGGGCTGGATCGTGGGATCGTTCGGTACCATTGTGCAATCTCCAATGGATTTTGGGTAATTACCCAAAATCCGCTCTGTTGGAACTGCACTTTCCGAACGGAAAGGTATCGCATAAGTCGATGCGATGGGCTTGTTTACGAAAGTGAGCGATCCCGGACTCGAACCGGGGACCTCGTCCATGTCAAGGACGCGCGCTAGCCAACTGCGCTAATCGCCCAAGATGTGTCATCGAAAAGCCGGAGCCCTTCGATGAGGAAGGGAGTATACGCATCAGCATGCCGAATGGGAAGTGGGCAGTTGAGATCAAACGCCGCTCTGACGGGATGGTGATTTGGACGGTGGATACGAGCGAATCTGCCGCGAAGGTCCGGATTCGTGACTGAGTTTGGTATGGCAATCACATAGGAAAGTTGCATCTTTGCGCACTTATCATCTTGCACGCGCATGCTTGGTGCCAGCGGGCGTACTGAGTGTCAAGTGCGTTCGCCAGGACCACTTTGCGGCAGGTGGATTGTGAACGCTGCGCCCTTGCCGACATCGCTTTCCACGCTGATTCGCCCGCCCATGGCCTCGATGACGCGTTTGGTTGTCGCAAGCCCAAGGCCCGAGCCTCCCGAGCGCGTCGTGAAGTAGGGGGTAAAGAGCTTGGCTTTCGTTTCGGGTGGGATGCCCGGACCAGTGTCGATGACTCGAATGAGTGTCATGACTGGGTCGCTCGCGGGCGAAGACTTGTTTCCGATGTCCGGCGTCGCAGCCCGCCGGGTTTGAATGATCAGTTCCTTCATCTGCGGGTGTGTCGCGTCTTTCGCCGGGGCTCCCGATCCCGAGCCTTGGGTTGCCGCGGGCACTCGTGCCATTGCCTGTACGGCGTTGAGCATGAGATTGAGCACAGCTTGCTTGAGGTGCGCGACATCGCAATGCGCGACAACGGGCTCTCGTTCAAGGTCGATCCGAAGTCGCACGCCCTGCTGCTGCGCCTGCGGCAGGAAGAAGTCGGCCAGTTCTTCGATTGCCTGATTGAGGTTGGTTGGCTTGTTCTCGAGGCGCAACTCACCTGCGTAGTTCAGAAAGTCGCTGAGGATGCCACGCAAGCGCTCGGTTTCGCGCCGGAGGCTTTCGAGGCGGCGTTGCAGGCGCTGCTTGGCGTCTTTGGGAGTGGGGGTGTCTTCGGGGAGTTCGTCGAGGCCTTCGCTGAGCAGTTGCGCGTTGAGTCCGATTGTCGACAGCGGGTTTTTGATTTCGTGGGCGAGGCCGCCGGTCATCGCGCCGAGTTCTGCGAGACGTTCGGCGGTTCGCGCACGGCGTTCGGCGGCGAGCTGCTTTGCGAGGCTGTGACGAACCTGCCAGCGAACTGCGATCACAGCAAGGCCAACGCCCGCGCCAAGGCCGAGCGCGAGCCAGGCGTACCAGGGCCAGGTTGAGGGAGTGGTGTAGGGCATGAAAACCACGAGCCTTTGCGAGCGTGCCTTTTAGATCGTGAACTTCCCATCCCTGTGAAACACTTCTCCATCCGCTGAAATTGTGCCACCAGCGACAGCCGACCCATCGCGAGCGGTGCGTGGGCGGAGGTCGCAGACCATATCCCAGTGCAGCCCGCTCTTGTTGCTGTTGCCGCTTTCGGGATAGCCCGCGCCGACCGCAGCGTGGAACGTGCCGCCGAGTTTCTCGTCAAACAGTGTGTTCTTGGAGAACTCGGTGATGGAGTAGTTGGTGCCGATGGCGATTTCGCCGAGGGTGCGGGCGCCCTGATCCTGATCCAGCATCTTGA
>CAZEZV010000021.1:0-23499 GCA_964516725.1 uncultured Phycisphaeraceae bacterium | reverse complement strand
GTCCGCTTCACCCGCGAAGTCACCGGCACCAGCGAGCTCAGCGTCACAGGCCGCGGCAACAAAGAAGAAATCGACGTCTTCCCGGGCGTGCCCCTCGACAACGAACTCTCCGCCAACGTCATCGACCTCTGCCCCGTCGGCGCGCTCCTCGACAAGGACTTCCTCTTCAGCCAGCGCGTCTGGTTCCTGAAGGAAACCCCCAGCATCGACCCGCTCACCGCGAGCGGCGACAACATCACCATTCACCACAACGAAGGGAAGGTCTACCGCATCAAGCCGCGAGCGAACCTCGCCGTGAACAAGTGGTGGATCACGGACGAAGTCCGCTATGGTTGGAAGTTCGTCCACAACGACAACCGCCTACGCAGCCCGATGCGCCGCCAATACGGGACGCTCGTCGAGAGCGACTACACCCGCGCCTACGACGAAGTGATCGAAGGTTCAAAGAAAGCCGTCGCCGCCGGCAAGCGCCTCGCGCTGCTCGTGAGCCCGATGCTCTCCTGCGAAGAGGCGTACTTGCTCGCCAAGTTCGCTCGCACCATCGACCCCCTGTGCATCTTGGGCGTCGGACCCGTGCCAGTCTCAGGCGAAGACAAGGTCTACCCCATCGGCGCCAAAGCCGAAGATAAGAAAGCCTTCAAGATCTGCGCTGAAAAAGCTCCCAACGCGCGCGGCGTCCGTCGCGTCTTGGGCGCGTTCGGTCCCTTCCGCGAAGCCGATGGCTTCCTCAGTGGTCTCAAGTTTGGCGAAATCGGAGCCGCGATCATCACGGGCAACTACCCCAGCGAATGGATGACCCGCGACTGGCGCGAAGCCCTCTCGGGCAAGTTTACCATCCTGATCGATACGCTCGCGAGCGAAGCGATGGGCACTGCGGATGTGGTGTTGCCGGGCGCGACGTTTGCGGAGAAGGCGGGGACGTTTGAAAACTGGCGCAACATGCTCCAAGCCTTTGAGCAGGCGATTCCGGTGATTGAGATGGCCAAAAGCGAAGGCCAAATCGCGTTGGACCTCCTCGCCGCCCTCGCGGGCAAGCCCGTTCCCGAGCACGAAGCAAAGTCGGTTGTCATAGAGACGACGCGTGGGCAGGTCGCGGCGGGAACGCAGGTGTCGTTGCCCCGCGCTGAACTGTACAACGCAGCGAATATCCGAGCGATCATGGCGAAGTTCAACCCATCGCTCAGCGCATTCGCGAGCGAGGTTTCGGTGCCCGCGAGCAACGCGCCGAGGGAGCCGGACATGGAGATGGTGACGTTGTGAGGATGCGCCGAGCTCTTGAACAACGTGACACTCCGCGGCAAGCGCTCCCTGACGGTCAGGCTCCATGCGCGGCGCACTACGCCGCGTCGCTGACGCGCTTCGCGTCGTTACCGAAGACTTGTGCTTGATGAATGATGGTCTTTGGTGAACCGGGTTCATCGACCACTGGCAGCGGCGCGTTCGAGTCGCTCTTCTCACTCTGTGTGCCGGCCTTTGGAACGTCCTTGCCCGCGTGCTTCGCGCCGTACCACCAGCGGAGTGTGGATGCAAAGAGTTCCGATTGCCATGCAGGCATGCCTTTGGCGGTGTGTTTTGCAAACGCTGCAATGCCTTTGCTGCTGGTTGAGATGTAGACGGGGCGCGTCATCGCGAGGAAGCCTTCGCTGCCGCGGGAGACGCCGATGCCGGAGAGGCCTCTTCCGCCGACGCTCACTGCGGGGTGAGCCGTGGGCATGATGCAGTCGTTGATCATGAAGTTGGTGCTACCAAGTCGCTGCGCGAGGAGGTTGCCGGCCTTTGTGTTCCGCGTGAACACGCTGGTGGTGAGGTGCTGGTCGCAGCGGCGGTGTATTGCGAGCGCTTCTTCGAGGCTCGCACAACGCACGACGGCAAGCAGGGGCCCGAAGTGTCGGCCATCGACGACTTCGCCGAAGGGGTTGCAGTTGATGAGAACGGTCGGTTTGAAACGGCGAGAGAGGGTTTCGTCGGCGACGGTGCCTTCGGGGCCGTTGCCCGGGCGAGCGTCCTGTGCGGCTTTCGTTGAGAGCGTCGACACATCGCGCGCGCCGCTGGCGAGAGCCTTGGCGGTCAGTTCCTTGCAACGCTGCGCGGCGTGCTCGTCGATCATGTCGAGCGTGGCAGCGCCCTTCGCGAGCTTGGCGAACTTCTGCACAAGCTTGTCGTAGACACGGTCGGGACCGATGACCAGTGCGCGGCGCGGGGCCATGCACGTCTGGCCCGCGTTGAGGCAGATGCTGGCCCAAAGCGCCTTCGCGGCGTGCGAGACGTTGGCGTCTTCGAGAATAAACGCACTGTCGCGGCCTGAAAGCTCGAACGTCGCGGGCGTCATCGTCTTTGAAAGCGACTGCGCGATGCGCTGGCCCACTTCGGTGCTGCCCGTGAAGATCACATGATCAAACTTCTGCGTCGCGAGCATGTTCGCGCCCGCTTCGCGGGTTGCGCCGACCCAGGTGAGCGTGCCGGTGGGCAGGCCTGCTTCGATCGCGAGTTCAAGGAGTTTGGTCTGCGTGCGCGGGGCGCGCTCGCTGGGTTTGACGACGACGGTGTTGCCGGCGACAAGGGCTTGGATGAGCTGGATTCCCAGCAATTGCACCGGGTAGTTCCATGTCGCGATGATGCCGACTTTGCCAAGCGGCGCGCGGCGTTCCGCGATGCGCATGCCGCGAAGCCAGAACGGGGCATCGCTGACCACGCGATCACCAAGCAGCGACTGGCCGTGGCGATAGTGCCACTTGCACGCGCCCAGCAGGCATGCCACATCCGCGATCAGCGCCTCGTGCGCGGGCTTGGCGGTTTCTTCCTGAATCAGTTGGCACAAGCGAGGCTGCGCAGCCGCGACGAGACGCTGAAAACGCAGCAGCCAGCCCAATCGCTCGGAGAGGGGCATCGCGGACCAGACTGAAAGATCGGCGCACATGTCCATATGAACGTCACAATACGATTTGCAGTTGCATCGATCGTGCGACACGGTGATTATTCGACGACAATGCTGGAAGGTTGGGTAGGAGGTGCGGCGTGGTGAGAGTGTGAGGATTGTGCATTGTTGAGAAAACGTGTGATGTAGTTTGCAGGAACTGATGGGGCCATACTGACTGTGCCGCATCTGCCGCGACGTTCGAAGCTTGTTCTGTATTCGTTCAGTTCGATCATCTGTGAGAGAGAACGGCGGTTTGGGCTACCATCGGTGCGTCTTTATTGAAAGGGGTTTCTGATGAAACGTGCTTCAATGCCCATGTGCTATGGTGGTCGTGCAGGAGTAATGCTCGCAGTGCTTGTCATTTCGAACTCCGCGATCGCGCAGCGTACCGGTTCTTCGAACGCCGCAAAGCAGGACGACCAAGTGGAAGTTGCGGACGGTGCGCTTCGGCCCATCATCTCAGAAGTGTTGTTCGCAGTTCCCAAGGGCAGCGAAGGCGACGCCAACGGCGACGGAGTGCGCTCGGCGACAGGCGATGAGTTCGTCGAAATCTACAACCCGCACGACAAAGCGATCCAAATGAAGGGTTATCGCCTGAATGATGGCACGCCGGCGGGTGCGAAGAAAAACTCTGCAAGCCCATCGAAATCAGAGAAGAAGGAAGATACCGGTACACCTAAAGACTCCAACGGCGCTCGGACGGACAACGATCGCGAGCATGTGCCGTTTGAGTTTGTGTTTCCGGAGTTTGAACTTGGCCCGGGCCAGGTTGCCGTCGTTTTCAACGGGTTTGAATCCAACCTGACGGGTGAAGTTGGCACCGCTGCCAAAGCCGCGAAGGTGCATGAGAAGTTTCATGGGGCGTTTGTGTTCAATGCGGCGATGGCATCACAATACGCGGCGTTGTCGAACACGCATGACCTCGTGCAGTTGGTTTCGCCTGAAGGCGAGGCAATCGAAACCGTGACGTGGGACTACCGAGACAATAACAAGGGTGCTGGTGGTTCGGGCGGGGGCAAAGGCAGTAAGGCAAAGAACGATCCAAACGCACAGCACATCGTTGACAAGCGCGGCGACAAGTCGGGCGGCGTTGTGCGGATTCTGCCGAATATCCGGCTTGGGAGTGCGCAGGTGACGAGCGTCGATGGCGAGTTCATGAGTCACGTCGCGGCACAGGGCGCTGCCTTCAGCCCGGGCGAGTTCAAGCCCGAAACTGATGTCAAAGAGGGCGCAAAGAAGGGCAAAGACGCAAGCAAGAAGTCGGATCCGGACGATTGAATGAGGGCATGTGGAAGTTCGAACTGAGCACACAGACACGGAGTTCGAGAGGGGGATGAGGAGATGATGAGAGAATGGGATGATGAGATGATGGGAGAGAACCTGACTGGGCAACCGTTGGACTCTTCTCACACCATCTCATCGTCCCGTCACTTTCTGATCCCCTTTCGATATTCGTGTCTCTATGCTGAAACAAGACACTCGCCACGACCTCGCATGACAACGACACTTGCTCCTAAGGACCTTTGATGACGCTAGACACGAACAACAACGACGCGACTCCCGCAACCGTGACGCCCGCCGACGGTGGCGCGCCGGCAATCAACGCGAATGCGCTGAGCGTGACTCGTTCGACCCTGAATCCCAAGTGGTCTCTGAAGATTCTTCTGATTGCGCTCGCGATGTTTGGGCTGGGCGTGTGGGGGCTCATCGACGCGATGATTGTGTACCCCAACCGCGGCGCGGAGGCGGCGGAGTTCAGCGAGTTCCAGCGGCTCAGCGACCTCAAGCAGAGTGGGCGGCTGGCGAACGACCTGGCGAGCATCAAGGATCCTGCGAAGGACCTGCAGACGCTGCAGCACACGGCAGAAGACACGTCGCGCCTGACACCCGGCGAAAAAGCGACGTTCGAGTGGCTGACGCAGCTCAAGAACATTTCCAAACTCTCGGCGGAGAACACGACGTATCCACGGACAGACTTTCGCAAAGAGAACGGCTCGCAGGTCGCCGTGGGAAGCGCCGACCAGCGACTCGAGCAACTCACGAAGAAGTATGTGACGCCCGACGGCAACGCGGCGAAGAGCCCCTCGCCCTTGTCGAAGCATGACATCCCCACGCAATGGGCGATCATGCTCGCGGGGTTCGCGATTTGCCTGTACATGCTGTGGGTGTGGATGAAAGCGAAGAGCAAGGCGTTTGGATGGGAGCCTTCGACGCACACGCTGACGCTGCCGAGCGGTATTTCGCTCACGCCTGCGGACATCGCCGAGTTTGACAAGAGCAAGTGGGACAAACTTTTCATTCACCTGCACATCAAGCCCGAGCACAAGGAACTGGGCGGTAAAGCCCTCGAACTTGATCTGCTGCGGTACGTACCCGTTGAAGCCTGGGTGCTCGAAATGGAGCGCGTGGCCGGGCTCAACAAAGGCGAGTGACACTCGCTCGCCGAAAATCCCAAGAATGTCTCGACATGCCATGTCAACATGCAGCCTCAACATGTAGCCCGACCGTGAGGGAGGGCTTTCTTCGAGGCGCCGTGTGTCACAATCAACGCCTTAGCGCCGCGACTCGACTTGTCTTCCTTGCTGTTTGCAAACTCAATGCTGAATTCCGTCGCCCAACTTTCGTACGCAATACTCGCTCGCGCCGGTGTCTTTGCAACCTCGCAGACTGAAACAGATCCCCCGGCAGACGCAGGAACGTCCACCGACGCAACCGCAGCCCAGGCAGCGAGCATCCCGGCGCAAACTGTTCCCCAGCCAGCGATCGTGCTCGCTCCGACCACCAGTTGGGCGTGGGATCAGTGGGCCGCCGCGATTTCGACACCCTTCATTTGCCTCATCGGCATCGCTTTGACCGCCATCACGCTGCCCGGCAACTGGCTGATCGTGCTGTGGGCAGTTATCTTAAAAGTCTGGCAGCCTGAGCTCGTGTCTTGGTGGAGTTTGGTTGCGCTGGTCGCGCTTGCGGGCGTGGGAGAAGGACTCGAGTTTCTCGCCAGCGCACTCGGAGCAACAAAGGCGGGCGGCACAAAGCACGGCGCGATCGGCGCGATGCTTGGATCGCTGGTGGGCGCGATCGTCGGCATTGTCGTGCCGCCACCTATCGTCGGGTCGATCATCTGCGCAGCGCTCGGCGCGGCGACCGGCGCAGTCGTCGGCGAACGGGTCATCAACAAGCGATCGTGGGAGGAAACCAGAAAAGTCGCCGCGGGTGCGGCGATCGGGCGCGTCATCGCGATGTTTGCAAAGATTCTGATTGCGGCGATGATGGCGTTGGTCTTGTGCCTTGCGGTTGTGGTGAAGTAGCCTTCACGACACGCACGCCGCGAGCCGTTTGAGCGCCTCTTCCTTGCCCAATACCGCAAGCGTCTCACCGATTCCCGGCGTGACCGGCACGCCCGCGACCGCAACTCGCACGGCCTGCGCAATCGGCCCCGGATTCGCAAAGCCCTTCTCCTTTGCAAGTTTCTCGATCTCATCGTGAATCGGCTTTGGCTCGAAGACAGCAAGCGACGCAAGCCGCTCGCTGTATGTCTTGAGCAGCGCGCGGCCCTCCGCGTTGTTCGCGTCAAGGTGCTTCGCGGCGACTGCGGGGTCAATCGTGACGTGATCGAGCATGAGGAAGCCGCAGGCTTTGATAGCGTCTTTCAACGTCTTCGCACGAGGCTTTACTGCTTTCGCAAGCCATAACCACCGCGCCGAGAGTGCTGGCGTGGTGGCACAGGCGTCCCCGCCTGTGCCCGACCCACCTGAGCCACCCCACGCTTTCGCTTTCCCTGCAAGCGCCGGCGCAAACTCCTCGCACCACACAAACCACCGTGTTGCAAATTGCTCATCACTCATCCCGCCCAGCGTGTCCGCGTTGAACGAAGCCAACTTCACGCGATCAAACTTGCTGTTGGTCTTGCCGATGCGTTCGATCGAGAAGTTTTTGGACAAAAAATCCATGTCGAACTTTTCGAGGTCCTTCCCGTCCGGGAGTTTCATGCCGGGATTCCAGCCCAACAGCGCGAGGAAGTTGTTGATCGCCTCGGGCGTGTAGCCCGCTTCGCGGAAGTCGGCGACTTCGATTTCGGGGAGACCGACGTTGTAGTGCCTGGCAATTGCTTCGGCGATCGGCAGGTTGTCGTTGTCGGCATTGAGGAAGTCGGTGAGCTCTTTTTCGTCAACGCCGATTTGTTGAGCGAGCACAGGCGAGACGCCCATGCCACCACTTTTCGCCAGCGCGTCCTTCAGCGCCTTCCGCGCGGCCTTCGCCTTGTCGCGCTTGCTCATCTTTGAGTTATCCATGTTCATGATGAGCGGCATGTGCCCGTAGATCGGGCTGTTGAAACCGAATGCACGCTGCAACGCGACGTGACGTGGTGTATTGATCAGGTGCTCCTGCGCCCGCAGCACGTGCGTGATGCCCATGCTGTGATCGTCGACGACGACTGCGAAGTGATACGTTGGAAAGCCATCCTGCTTGCGGATGACGAAGTCATCGACTTCGCCCGGACCGGAGCGCACGTCGCCCAGCACTTCATCGTGAACGATGATCTCTTCGTGCGGTGCAAAGAAACGAATCACATGCGGCTCGCCCTTTTCGATCAGGCGAATGCGTTCCTTGACGTCCCTCACCTTCTCGTAACTCGCGCGGTTGTAGCGGTATGTCTGCTTCGCCGCGACCGCTTTCTTGCGCTCGGCTTCGGTTTCTTCATTGGTCTCAAACGCCGGGTACGCCTTGCCCTGCTCAACCAGCATCATGATGTGCGGGTCGTAGTGAGACTTGACGCGGCGGGCCTGAAAAAACGAGCCGACGTTGCGCGGATCGCCGCCGATTGTGGTACGCTGTCCCGCCGGGACGGCAGTAAAAGCACCCGCCCCGGAAGGGTGGGACACCAACTCCGGCCCTTCATCCCAGTGAATCCCCAGCCACGCGAGGTCTTCCATGATGCCCCGCGCAGATTCGTCGCTGCTGCGAGCGGCGTCGGTGTCCTCGATGCGCAGCAGAAAGTGCCCGTGATTCTTTTTTGCAAAGGCCCAGCAGAAAAGCGCAGTGCGTGCGCCGCCAACGTGGAGATGGCCCGTAGGACTTGGTGCGAAGCGGGTGATGACGGATGGAGTGGAAGAGCCGACTGTCATAGCACGCGAGCGTATGCAAACCTGCTCGCTCCCCAAGTCAAGCACGACGCCGATGTCGCAGATATGCAACCCCGGAAGTCAGGAGTACGCCCAAAGCCGCTGGGGACGGCACAACGCTTATTGTGAGCGAGTTCGCAAACTCTGACGTTCCAAACGGCATTCTTCCTGATCCGGCTGGTGAAATGAAGAACGCCGATGCGTACACACTCAATCGGTATGATCCTGGCAGAAGCACATACGTTTGCTCGGAGTCAGGCGAAGGTCCGCCGTATCCGGCGATGAGTTCGTCAACTCCGGTGAACAGGGTGGCACCTGTAAACGCACTGTACTGCCCGTCACTCGATCTGCCGCGAGCAATCTGATCATATGAGAAGAGGTACTCTTCACTCTCCGTCACATCAAAGTTGAAGCGAACTTCGATGTTGCACCCTCGGGATGTGACGCCCTGCGGGAAAGGCCCAGCAAGCAACTCAATGATGAGCGAAGCGTTCGTCGAAGCCTGCACAGACGTTGGGCTCCATGAAAGTGACGCGTCCAACTCTTCGGTTCGGCGAATGGTAGAGGTTCCGACGACCTCGGTCATGACAGGTAGGCCGACGAGATACTCGCCAGCGACCGGATCAACAATGTCAGTAAATGTTGGGGAGCCATTGTTGTGGTACCGGATGTGGGTATCTGTCACGATGATTGCTGCGTTGGCATTGACTGCAAGCAATACGAACAATGAAACAGATGAGATCACCCGAACTGAGATTGGCATTGCTTTCCTCACTTCTTCAATGGTGTGCGGAAGATGGCGGGGAGATGTCACGAGCCAGAGGATGACGGACAAGTCTCTTTGCCCACCGGAGATTCTTGTTGAAATGTACCAAGAATCGGGCAAGATGCAATCGCATCTGGCAAAGACTTGCATTTTCCCATTGCTGAGAACTTATCGCGAACGCGAACGTTTTGCGAACTTCGAACTTCTTGGCACCGCCGCACGATTTCCGGCTTTCCAACCCGCTCGATGTGGTTTAGACTGTGTTCATGTTCCGACGTACTCAACTCCTACGACCTCGCGGCGTCCACGTTGGCACTTGAGGTTGCGGGCTTCATGCGATGCGTGATGCCCGCGGTTCTTGGCAAACACATAAAGGAAACAACCCATGCCCACTCGCCCTGCTTCGGATATTCGTAACGTCCTTCTCTGCGGTACAGGTGCGAGCGGCAAGACAACGCTGGTCGAGCGCCTCCTCTTCATGAGCAAGGCGATCAACAAAATGGGTTCCACGCTTGACGGCACCACCGTGAGCGACTTTTCCGACGAGGCAAAGCACCACAAGCACAGCCTCAGCCCTTCGTTCATGCACCTTGATTACGAAGGCCACCTCGTCAACATCATCGACACGCCCGGTTTGGCGGACTTCAATGGCCACGCCGTCGCCTGCATGCCGGCTGTGGAGACGGTCGCGATTGTTGTCGATGCGCTCAAAGGAATCGACAGCACCACCCGCCGCATGATGGCCATCGCGGGCGAACGCAAGATTCCGCGGATGATCATCATCAACAAGATGGACGAGAGCCACGCAGAACTAGAAGAGTTGGTTGAGAACATCCGCGAGACATTTGGCAACATCTGCCTGCCCATCAACCTGCCCTGCAAGAAGATGAGCGACGTCATCAACGTCTTCGAGCACGACGGCAAGGACAGCAAGGGCGACCAGACCGACTTCGGCAGCGTCCACGAAGCCCACAAGCGGATCGTGGAGCAGGTCATCGAAGTGGACGACGAACTCACGATGCAGTACTTGGAGAAAGGCGAGGGCTTTGACCCGGACAAATTGCACGCCGCGTTTGAAAAGTGCCTCGAAGATGCACATCTGATTCCGATCTGCTTCACGAGCGCCAAGACTGGCGCAGGCTGCGACGATCTTCTCCACATCTTTTCCAGCCTGTGTCCCAGCCCTGTCGAAGTGAACCCGCCAGAGTTCCTGAAGCGCGATGAGCAGGCCGGCGGCGGAGCGGGCGAAGAGCACGAATGGCACGCAAAGCCCGACGCTGCGGGCAAGGTGCTCGCGCACGTCTTCCGCGTTGTGCAGGACCCGTTCCTCGGGAAGATCGCAATCTTCCGCGTGCATCAAGGCACGATCAAGACCAAGAGCGAGTTGTTCGTAGGCGATGGCAAAAAGCCTGTGCGCGTCGGGCACTTGTTCATGCTGCAAGGCAAGGAGCACGTCGAAGTTCACGAAGTTGGCCCCGGCTCTATTGCAGCCGTCGCAAAGATAGACGAACTCTCTTTCAACACGGTGCTTCATGACAGCCACGAGTATGACAATGTTCGCCTGAATCCGTTGCCCATTCCCAAGCCCATGTTTGGCCTTGCAGTAGAACTCAAGAACCACGCCGATGAAACCAAGTTCTCCGCAGTCGTCCACAAACTGATGGCCGAGGACCCGTGCTTCCATCTTGAGCGAATCTCGGCAACAAAGCAGACTGTCATGCGCGGCATGGGCGACCTGCACCTGCGCGTGATGATCGAGAAACTCAAGAAGGCCGGCATCGAAGTGACCACCAGCACGCCGAAGGTCGCGTACAAGGAGACCGTCACGATCCGCAGCGAAGGCCACCATCGGCACAAGAAGCAGACCGGTGGCGCAGGCCAGTTCGGCGAGGTATACCTGCGCATTGAACCTCTGCCCAACGACCACGGCGACGGCTTTGAGTTCCACAACGACACCGTCGGCGGCAGCATCCCGCGCCAGTTCATGCCAGCGGTCGAAAAGGGCGTGCGCATGGTGTTGACTGATGGTGCAATCGCGGGCTATCCGCTCACGGGTGTCGCCGTGCGCGTCTACGACGGCAAGTATCACGACGTGGACAGCAAGGAAATCGCGTTCATGAGCGCGGGCAAGAAGGCGTTCATTGATGCAGTGCAAAAAGCCAAGCCCGTGTTGATGGAACCGTATGTCACGCTCGAAATCACCGCACCGTCGCGTTACATGGGCGACCTCGCGGGCCATATCTCAACCAAGCGCGGCCGCGTTGTGTCGAGCGATGTGCTCACGGGCGATGTGTGCGTCGTCAAAGCTGTCGCGCCGCTGGGCGAAGTGCAGAACTACTCCAACGAACTCAAGAGCATGACGGGCGGCGCGGGCACATACACGATGGACTACAGCCACGATGAGCGCACGCCTGCTCAAATCCAGCAAGCCGTGATCGCGGCGTACAAGCCGCATCCGGAAGAGGAGTAGATTGTCTTGGGTACATTGGCGGTCCCCCGCCAATCCGTCTTCATCGATCGTCTCGGTCGATGAAATGTCCTATTGCCTGGTATCCCAATAAGCCCTATCCATTGCCAGCTCCCACCCTTCACTTCTTCCGCACCAGCGTGTACAGCACAAAGAAGTCATTGTCCAAGTCCATCGGATCATTCCCCGCGTTCCACCCCAACGCTTCTGCGACTTTCCGCATCTCCGCCCGATCATCCTGATCGAACGCAATAACCTCAAACCCCGCCTGTTCGAACATCTCACGCTCAAACGGACTCCGCCCATCGCCCCAGGGCTTGTACGGCTCGTCCGGCCCGCTGGGCTTTGGTGAGATGTTGTAGATCAGCATGTAGCCACCCGGATTCAGAATTCGCGCGACTTCATTCACAAACTGGTGCCGCTCGACGCCCAGTTGCACAAGCCTTCGCGGGTCAGTCTCTCGCTCGGGCACAACGTAGCCGCGCTTGAGCGTGTTTTTGCTGATGAAAATGTCGTAGCCCGTGCCCACTTGCTCAACGGTCTTTGCATCTGCGGGCCACTGGCCCCACGCGAATGCAAGGCTGCCGGGTCCTGGCTTGCGCTCGTCCATGCCGGAGGGTTCGACGACGCCCGAGAGGTCTTCGCGGTCGGGCCGCTCGTACAGAATCTTGAGCAACGGGTCAACTTCGACACCAGTCACGAAGCAGCCAATGCTGGCGAGGAGGCGCAGTTGGCCATAGCCGCCGAAGCCGAAGTCGAGGATTTTCTTCTCGCGCAGCGCGTTACGGGTGTCGGGCTTGTCCTTCTGGATTTGTTCGCTCAGGATGTCGAGCGGGCGAACGTACGCAAGAGGAGAGCCGTAGCGCGTCGTATAGAAAAAGTAGCCGTCGTAGGACTTGCGCTGAAACTCGGCTTGCTCGGCGGGTGCGAGGTCGCCCCAATCGGTTTCGGTGAGGTAGGTTCGTCGGCTTGTCGGATCGTTGGGGTTCGCGGGCTTCTCATAGACAGTGACGGGTTCCCCCGGGTCAGGCAGCCAGGTCGTCGCAAGCAAGAATCGCTTCACGTCTTCGGTCTGAGGTGCATGTGCGAGTTTGCCCGCTTCGCGCCGGAGCATCTCAACGGGAGAAGGCACCCACCCGGCCCGGCCAGTCGAGTTGTTCGCGGGCTGCGAGCTCTGTTCTTGCGGCTGCTGGACGGGCTGACTGCTCGGGTCAGTTGATGGCGGAATAAACAAACCCTGCGCGAGAGCACTGGTTGCGCAGAGGGATACAAGACTGAGAGATAAACGGATGCATCTTGTGGGCATGGGTAATCGTAATGCCGGAGGCGCGTTGGAATCGCGGCACGTTGCCGGAACGCTCAAATCTACCCCAAAGGCGACAGCCATCGAAATCTTGGTGAAATCCTGGTTCAGGTCTTGACAAGGACCCCTTTTTCTGAGACGCTGCGCGTATGAATACGCAACACTCCAGCATGACCAACTTTGACAACGACTCTCGCCTCGAACAACCGTCCCTTTCACGCCGGGGCGTGCTGGGACTGCTCGCCGGAAGCGCCACGGCGGCGATGCTGGGTTCCTTGGGCGGCTGCGCGAGCAGCACGCACCAGGGCACTCCCACCTTCGCTTCGCCGTCTGATCGCCGGCTCATCCGCGTCGCGCACCTGACGGACCTGCACATTCAACCCGAGCGCAAAGCCGACGAAGGCGTGCGCATGGCGCTGGAATCCATCAACGCCATGAACAATGAGTCCGACAAGCCCGACGTCATCGTCACGGGCGGCGACCTCATCATGGACAGCTTTGATCAGGCCCGCCCTCGCACCGACGAACTCTGGAAGTTGTACACCAGCGCGTTCCGCGAGCATTGCAAGATTCCGGTCGTGCATTGCCTGGGCAATCACGACATCTGGGGCTGGAACAAGGCAAAGAGCAAAACCACCGGCGCGGAGATTGGCTGGGGCAAGAAGAATGCAATCGACACTCTCGGCCTTCCCAACTCGTACTACAGCACCCTGCTCCCCGCGCGCAGCGGCGCGAGCGTCAAGCTTATTGTGCTCGACAGCGTGCAGACCGATGGCGGCAACGGCTACGTGGGCGGCCTCGACGACGCGCAGTTCGAATGGCTCAAGGGCGAACTCGCCGCGACACCTTCATCGACCACGATTCTCGCCGTCACGCACATACCCGTGCTGCACGCGAGTACGCTGCTTCGCGACAGCGAAGTGCCAACCAAGGAAATCGGCTGGCACATCGCTGCGGGCGAGACGTATCTTGATTCACGCCGGGTGGTGAATCTGTTCCAGCGATACCCAAACGCGAAGCTCGTGATGAGCGGGCACATCCACATGCACGAGCGGCTGGAGTATGCAGGGATGACGTACATCAATGGCGGTGCTGTCTGCGGCTCATGGTGGCGGGCCGAAACCAAACTCATGAAGCAACGCGCGGGCGATTCAGCGGAAGCGATCGGTGCCCCCAGCCCCAGGTCACTGCCTGGCTACAGCATCATTGATGTCTATGCACATGGCCCGATCGTGTGGGAGTATCGCACGTATGGCTGGGTCAATGAGCCACAAACGTGAGTTGAGCCTTTCCTAGGCAAAGGATCAATCGCAGCGGAAAGCGACTTTCTCTGCGCGATATTTTCGCGTCCTCATGCGCGTTTCTCGTTCGATTTGGTGAACCTACGGAACATTCTGGACGCATCGTAGTATGATGTCTGTAGTGTTGTCTGGCTTGAGCGTTGTATCATTTGCATCCTTGGGGAACTTCGATGAAGTATTGCATGATCGCGTTGGTGGTGTTGAGTGTCGCGGGGCTCGCAACAGTTGTTGCTTCCTGCGCGGAAGCGCAGAAGCAGCACAACAAGCCGCTGGCAACGAAAGTCACCCGGCACATTCCGGTCACCATCCCGATCCCAAGTATGGTGGAAACCAAGCCCGTGGACTTCCCGGGCATCCACCACGCCGTGGCGTATCACGACGGGTTCGTTTCGGGCAGCGTGCCTGAAGGCGACGAGGGCTTTGACACGCTCGCGGCCATGGGAGTCAAGACCATCATCAGTGTGGATGGTGCCATCCCTGAAGTAAATAAAGCCGCAGCGCGCGGTATGCGATACATTCACCTGCCCATCGGGTACAGCGGCTTCGACGAAAAACGCAAGATGCAACTCGTCCGCGCCACGCGCGACGCGATGAAGGATGGCCCGGTCTACATCCATTGCCACCATGGCAAGCATCGCAGCGCCGGAGCTGCGGCATCTGTCGCGGCCAGCCTCGGCTGGGAAACTCCCGCAACAGGCGTCGCCCGAATGAAAGTGTCTGGCACCGCCCCAAACTACAAAGGCCTGTACGCCTGCGCAACCGACTCAACCGTCGTGTCAATGGACCTCATCGACGACGTGCCCGCGGACTTTCCTGAAGTCTGGACACCGTCCGACTTTGTCGGCGCCATGGTCGAGATCGATGAGGCTCTGGAACACCTGAAAGTGATCGAAAAGGCTGGCTGGAAGGCACCCGCGAACCACCCGGATCTGGTCCCGGCAGCCGAAGCGGGGCGGATGGCGGACCTGTATCGCCTGATGGAAACGGGCGAGTACACGGCGAAGATGCCTGCGGAGTTTCAGACCCTTCTTCGCCATTCCCAGCAAGCCGCTCAGGGGCTGGAAGATGCGATAGTTGCGGGCGATTCGGCCGCGATTGGGGCGACATTCAAGGTGGTTACGGAATCGTGCAATGGCTGCCACTCCAAATTCCGGGACTAGGTTTCCGGGATTTGGGCGAGCTTTGCCGATACTCGTGGGCCGTGACGGAAACTCTTGAACAACCTGCTGTCGCTGAAAATTCAGTGATTGAGCCGAAGCCAACCGCCGAGTCGGTCGGTGCGTTTACTTCATCTACTGGAAGCCTCTTGCAGGATGAGCTTCCCCCTGCAGGCCGCCCTCGGAGCCTGTTTGATCCCGCCTGGCTTTTCCTGATCGCTGGCGTTGCGTTGCTTGGAGCAACGGTGCTTGTCTCGGCCCAAGCACAGGTCGATGACGCGTCGTTTGTCCGCGACCGAGCACTGGCCGTCGAAGATCATCGCGAAATGCGAATCAATCGATACCGCGAGTTTCTGGCGGGCGTGGAAACCAAACAACCGGCGTTGGTTGAAGCGCTCGCATCAAGTCAACTGAATCAGATTCCCGCCAGCCGAGCCGCGATCCCCGGCACAGTCCGAGACAATCTCGCGAACGCGTCGGTCTTCCCGGCGCTGGAGCCCCCACCATTCGTTGAACCGCCGAAAACCAAGATTCAATCGCGCCTCGCACGGCTCACGAGCAACGACGCGACGCGTGTGTGGCTGTTGGCGGGCGCGAGTGTGTTGATATTGGTGGGGTTGTTGCCGGCTTCAAGAAAGTAATCGGTGGCACGCAAACCGCACGTCCACTCACGAGCTACCACCCCGCATGCGATCGACGCTGTCGGGGAAGGGGTAGCTCGGGAATACTCCCACATTTCCCACTCTCCACATCGCCGGGCTGGTATACACATCGCCCCGGAACCCCGCCTCGAACATCGTGTGCAGCACGCTCTCAAAGCTTGGCTCTTTGCCGTCAGCGCCGATGAGGCGGTTGGCCTTGGCGTTCAGAAAACTCACGCTCGCAACGGGATTCCGATCATGCCGGTCGCGGAGCATCTTCGTCACCGTGCGGAAGCCTCGACCAAGATCGTGCAGCGTGAAGTGATCGCGTCCGCGCGGACGCAGGATCGCGAAGACGAGCAACTTGTCAAGATCAAACTTGAGGACGTAAGGCTCCTTGTCACCGCCGGTGAGCGCCCCGGCAGAATCCAAGAACACCTTCGCGTACTTGGTGACGGTTGCATTAGCCCACTGGCTCGTTGACACGAGATCACACACTTGGCTGATCACGCCGTGGCTGTTGTCGTTCTCATTCACGCCGCAGATGACGGTTCGGTAGCGGCCATCGAGCAGGTCGCGGAGGAGGTCCTGCCCCCACATGATGCGGATGCGTTCCTGCATGTCCTCGGGCCGCGCGACGCGGGCCTCGCCGCTGGGCAGCAGCACAACTTTCTCGGGCGCGGCTTCGGCGGAGATGAGGTGGTCGGCGTCGTCGTCATAGAGACGGACAGAAGATTGAGTCGTGGGCATGCAGAATGGTACGGGCGGAAACGAAAGCGAAAAGCGAAAAACGAAAAGCGAAAAGCGAAAATGACTGCGGCTGGAAGCGTGTGCGCAGAGCCTGCTTCTGTTCGTCGTTTTCACTTTTCGCTTTGTTGCTTTGTCGATTTACGTGCCGCACGGCGTGCAGGGCCCTTCGCTGAAAACCAGCAAGAAGGCATCGATATCACAGGGGTCAAAGACGCTGCCGTCGTTGTTGAAGTCAATGTCGTTGCACAATGCGAATTCGGGGATGCACGGGCCTTCTGAATACAAGCTGAGAAACGCGTCAATGTCCTGCGGGTCAAAGAGGCTGGTGTCGTTGTTGAAGTCGACGGAATCGCAGACTGGAGCGTTCTGGATGACGATGGATCCGGTCTGAACAACCGTGGTTGCGAACTGGGTGATGCCTCCGACGCGAATGACGTAGGTCTGTCCGGCAGACCCGTTGATCTGCACGAATCCGCGCGGAGCATCGCCGATCGGGAAGCTGCATGCCAGCGGCGCCGCACCGCACGCGTCGTAGATCGAGACCATGAAGCCGGAGAACTCGGGATACTCGATTCCGTCGTTGATAAGAATGGACAAGGGGCCGGACTCTGTGGCTGTGTAGCGGTAGAAGACGTCGGAACCGGTCGCCCCTGTGCATGAGTCCTGGGCCGAACCGCTTGAACATTCCTTGTCGGCATTCACGAGCGAAACAATGGTCTCGCCACTCTGGATCAGAGGAGCGCTTGCGCATGTGTCGTTGGCGGGAACCGGCGCGAGGGGTGGCCCGACATAGAAGTTGCCCGTGCCAAAGGGCGACTCCGGATCGCCGATGATGCGGTACTTCGCCACGCGGAAGAGCAGGGGCGATCCGGCGGTGCCGGTCACAACCAGGCGAGGCGTAAACGTTCCCGCCTGCGTGTCCTCGACAACGCCTGCCGTTGCGAGCGGCAGGGAATCTTCGCAGGGACCAAACAGAGCAAGACTCCCCGCTGCGCCATCGGGCGAGAGGTTGGCCTCGACGGGGCCATTGGTGGCAGGGACATACTCAAACCAGATGTCGTTGGAGGTCGTGAGGAATTGTGGCACGCACGAGGGGACTTGTGGACCGGTGGTTGCGTCGTACACGTCGTAGGGCGTGATCCCCGCGACTACCGGCAGGGCGCTCTCACACCCATCGTTGGAAGGCGGGATTGACTGGCGGATGCTCAGAATGCCCGCGCCACGATCTACGGGCGTGCCGCCGTTGGGCAGGCCATTGCCGGTGACGACGATCGCATAGGTGTGGCCGCCGACGAGTGACGTGCGGATGAAGCTCAAGAACCCGCGGGCGTTGTCGTTGCAGGCGAATGGAGCGCTGGAGCACGAATCGAAGATCGCGAGCTGCGTATCGGACAGGCCCGGGCTGTTCTCGGTGCTGATGTCGTAAGTACCTGTGATGGCGGGGGTGAACTCGAACCACACGTCAAGCCCGGCGGTGAATGGGAAGGGGTTGCTGTCACAGCTCAGGAAAGTCTGGGTTGTCGCGTAGGTGTTGTCGAAGGCGGTGTCGCCCAATTGCGCGACGGTTGGCGAGTTGCAGGTGTCGTTGGCGGGGATGCCGTTGGGATCGAGCGTGACCGTGAATTGCTGGGGGCCGGTGGCCTGGTCGTTGGCGACGCGGATAATGACGGGCACGCCCGCCTGCACGCTGGTGCCCACAAAGCACTCACCAAACTCCGAGCAACCGAGGATCGTGTCATTCGAGCCACAGCCGGCGATGATGGTGAGGTTCGCGTCGGTCGCCTGGTCGCAGGCCGAGACAGTGAGCGCGCCGGTCTGGGTGGGCGTGTAGGTGTAGAAGAGGTCACGAAGGCCAGAGCAGGCTCCAACAAAGCTGTTGATCACCGCCTGGGTCGCGTCCTATGTGTTGACGCCGTCGAGGGCGACGAGAGGATTGGCGCAGGTGTCGCCCGCGTCGGGAATGAACTGCTCGATGCGGACCGAGCCGACAGGTCTGGACTCGTTCGCGCCGGAGATGCGAACGAGGTACGTCGCGCCGGGAAAGAGGTTGAGCAGCACCTGGCTTTGCGCGGTGCCCTGGGCATCGTCGTCGCACGCGCGCACTTGGACCGGTGCGAATGCGCAGTCGAACTCGAGATCGTTGTTGTTCACGTCGTGGACGGAGATCACTGTGTCGCCCGTGCTCAAACCAAGCGTGGAGATCGAGACAGTGCCGGCGACGGTGGGCGCGTACTTGATCCATTGATCGATCAGTGCACCGTTGCCGCAACTGGGGGAGAATGGGTTGGAGCCGCTGGTGGCGCTGGTGAGGTCGAAGGCGAACAGTCCTTCACTGACTGTGGGGACGCTCAAACAGTCGTCTTGGAACTGGGCTTGGGCATTGGTGGCCAAGCCGGCGAGGATGAGCAGACAACAACTCTTAATGCTGGCGGCGAATCGCCTTGCTTCATGTGTGTTCTTCATCGTGACGTCTCCGGTGTGCGCTTGCGAGATCCAACCTTAATAGTGATGAATTTACCAGATGCGAAGACGCGCGTCAAGCGTTTTTGTGATCGTTTCTGAAAAACGATTTGTGACATCTTGCGTTTTGTGGTATACTGAGACGAATGAGCCGCTCTTCACTGCTCCATTCCACGGACACCGCCCTCGGCTCGGGCTTGCGCGAGGGAGCGGAGCTTGTATTATCGGATGTCGGCGAGCGATTGCGGGCGGTGTTGTCTCGCATACAGCCAGGAGAAGTGGCACCGCGCGATCTGGCGCGCGAGCTGAAGCTTCATAAGACATTGTGCTGGAGGGTCTTGCAGGTTGCTTACGCGCGGGAGCCGCTGGCTGCGGCACCGTACATGCCGGGCGATGAGGGGATGGAAAAGTTCCTGCGTGCAGCCGGTGGGCGGGGTGTAGAGAAGCCCATCCTGGACGCGGTGCGAGAAGTAACCACACGGTACAGGGCTGTCGTGAAACATCATGCTGGCGACAGAGCATCATTTGAAGTGATGGCGATGAGCCTCGCGTCTCTCAAGGAGGATGCTGGCGAACTGCGGGTCGCACGTCGAGCCGCGTACCGCAGCGCAGGATACACGTGGGGCGTGCAGACAGCCGCTCGCGTGTTGGCTGGGATTGTAACGCCGGTTGGCGATGAATTGGTGGACTTCGCGACGCTGCGGGCCCATGTTCGGGCACGCCGTGTTCGCAAAGAAGGAGTCATTCGACTGTCGCGCACGGTCGAGCACGATACGGACAATCCTGGGCCGCGCCGAGCGATGGCCTTGCCGATCGAGCCCGAGAGCGTGGTGGGCGGGGTGCCGCTGCTGCCGGAATTTTCGACCAAACCCTTGCCCAAACTCGCGGCGTTTGAGTTGCCCGACAAGAACATCGAGTATCGCTTCGCGGAACAGGCGTTGGGCGAGCAATCAGGGGTGACTGTGTTTACGGGCGAAGTTCGCCGCAACTTGGCGGGCGCGCGTTGGCGAACAGAAGCAAACACGTCCAACGCGATCATGATGACGATCCGTGACCCGGTTGGCTTGGGCGTGATCGACCTGTGGGCACCAGCAACTTTTGCCAACAAGCATCGCGCTTTGGTGGTCAGCGCCATCGCGATCGATCCGTTGGTGCAGAAGCCGGAAGAGTGGCACGTGTTGCCGACGTCGATCTCGGTGGAACGCATGGGGCGGGGTTTACTCGCGGCAAGGCTCGGCGAAGCACCCGCGTATGAGCAAGCCCTTGCGCACTGCTTCCGCCGGTTGGGATGGCCTCTCAGCGACTACGAATTGTTCCGCGTGCGCCAGGATTATCCGGTGCTGGGTTCGTGTCTGGTGCTGCAGACTGAATTGCCAGCGCGTGAATGAGGCGAGTGTCTATTGCCCGCAAGGCGTGCACGGCCCTTCGCTGAACACAAGCAAAAACGCATCGATATCGCACGGATCAAAGAGCGAGCCGTCGTTGTTGAAGTCGATGTCGTTGCAACTTGCGTTCGCAGGAATGCAGGGGCCTTCTGAGTACACACTGAGAAATGCGTCGATGTCTTGCGGATCGAAGAGGCTTGTATCAGAGTTGAAGTCGATAGTGTCGCAGATGACGCTGGACATGGGCATCTCCAGCCGCCATGCGGTCACTTGGCCGCTGGGATTCAGACCTTCGCCCACGACGAAGCGACCGTTGAACGAAATGTCGTAGACAGCGGTGAAGGTCCAGCCGGCAACTGGAAGACCATTGCTTGCCATGAAGTCGCCAAGATTGCTCTTACCTTGTCCGTCGATCCAGATCCATGCCGTGTGCTTCACATTGGTTGGACTGACGCGATAGCCAACCATGCGTGAGCCATCGTCAGTCATGCCCGAGATCACCGGTCTGTACGCACCGGTCGGGGGATTGTCTCCGTCGATGTCGATGATCGACGAACCATCGCTCGCAATCCGTCTCGCGATCGGGCCAAACGGCCCGCTGATGGGCACGCCGACAGAATGAATGCCGGCGAGCCACGCTCCGTCCGACGTAATTGCGCGGACTTCGCCATAATCGAGATTGAACAGAGCGATCGCTCGCACTGCGCCTGTTTGGTTGTCCCACGTCTTCCCACCACCGCAGGCAACACCCATCTTGCGCGAGAAGTCGATTCCACCCGTGAAACGCCCGTTCGCGCTGATGCATCGCGCAGCGAACACACGAATCTCGTTGTTGTACGGATCGATACAACTCGCGGGCAGTTCAAAGGCGTTGGGAGACCACGGGTACCACTCGCAAGGGCGGGGTTCGCCGCCCGGCAGAGGAGTATTGTCCGCACGGCCCACCACGATGCGTCCATCGCTGCTCACGGCGTTTACTTCGCGAAGCGTGCCGCAGACGATGCATCCGTCGGGCGGGCAGAAGTCGTGACATTCATCTCCGATGAGCGCTTGCCACGTTCCTGTCGTACGACTCCATCGACCCGATGGGCCAACCATGACGTGTCCCGTTCCGTTTATATCCGTGACGCTTGATGCTCCGAAGACGGGCACGAATCCGAATTCGGGAGTCCAGCGGAACACACGCGATCCCGGCTCAGAAGCAACTCCAGCTACGAGGCCATCCTCCGTGACCGCAAGTGCGCGGCTCTCAGCAAACGGCGCGTAGTGCCCCAAGTCGGTAAACTGATACTGAGCACTTGCTGCGCCAGCAAAGCACACAACAGCGTAGAGCGCGGCGGCTCGAAACAGGTGAGTTTTGTGAAGCATTGGGACCTCTTTTCATCGGTGCCCGGTCACTTCCTGATGGTAGTCTCTGTTCACGCCGAAACATGCGACAAGGAGACCAACACACTCAAGATAACCAATACTTTTCAAAGTGTTAGTCGCGTGACAACGCAGACTCGCGATTGCAAAGAGCAAATGGCTTCGCTACTGCCCACACAGCGTGCACGGCCCTTCGCTGAACACAAGCAAAAACGCATCGATATCGCACGGATCAAAGAGCGAACTGTCGTTGTTGAAGTCGATGTCGTTGCAGGAGGCGGTGTCTGGGACGCACGGGCCTTCGCTGTACACGCTCAGGAACGCGTCGATATCCTGCGGATCAAAGAGGCTCGTGTCGTTATTGAAGTCGATGCTGTCGCAGGCCTGGCCAAGAGTTCCGGTCCACAGGATCGCCTCAAGCTGTTGAGCCTGCGTGTTGTACCCGTTGCCCGCGATGTAGAGCGTTGTGCCGTCGCTCCAAATACCACCCGCGCTGACGTCGCTGAAGGAACTTCCCAGCGGGACGTTGAGGTCCACCCACGTTGCTGCGCTGGAGTTCCAGAGGCTCGCGTGAGTGACGCCATCGATGATCGCATAACCGACTTGATAGTCGCCAAAGACGCCGGTCGCGGCTGAAGTGGTCGCGTCCGCCGGGTGCAGGTCGATCCGCGACTCAGGAGTGCCGGACCAGAGGCTTGCCCGACGGACATCATCGATCACCACGTACCCAACCTGATGCGTTCCGGTCGTGTCAGACGCGGCTGACTCCGACGCGCTCGCCGGATGCAGCAGCGTCCATGTTTCGGCGGAGCCATTCCACAGTCCCGCACGGTACACATTGTTGAGGAGCGCGTAGCCAACTTGCTGACCATTGGACACGGCATTGACCCACGAAAGCACGGCGCCGGCAGGGTGGAGGTCCACGCGCGAACTCGCTGAGCCTGTCCAGAGACTCGCGCGATACACGTTGGCTAACACCGCGTAGCCAACTTGCTGCGATCCGAACACACCCGTCGCACGGGATTCGGTCGCGCCCATCGGGTGAAGACTCACCATCGACGCCGCCGTGCCGCTCCACAGACAGGCATGAACGGCGGTGCTTGTGCTGAAGTAACCAACCTGCGTTTGGCCCGCCCCGCCGCCGGTGGTGTCGTAGGTAAATGAGTTGTTTGATCCCTGCGGGTTCAGATCAACCCAGGACGTTGAGGAACTATTCCACAACATCGCGTGCGAACCGCCATTGATGGAAGCGGTGCCAACCTGCTGCCCGGCTTTGACTCTGAACGCAGCGGAGCCAAATGCTTGTGCCGGGTGCAGAGACACGGCGGTGATCTGGGCGTGTGCCGCTTGGGCAGCGGCGAGAACGACAATGCTGGCGGAGAAGTGGCGAAGAGACATCGTGGCTCCGATCTGCGCGTTGAATGACTTCGGACTTGCGAGTTGAAGGAATGCTATTGATCAAGCGAAGCGTCGCGGCGGAGTGCGACACAAAATCTTGGCGATTTCAGGGCGGCTATCGGGCGTTGGCGGGGGGACTCGTTGAACAAGAGCCGCGCGGCGCAAGCCGCCGGCAGAGCCTCCGCCTGTATCCGATCCACGTTGCCGCCCACGCCCAGTGCTTCGCGGGCGCACTCGCGGGGCGACTCTTGTTACAAGCCGCACGCCGCACACGGCCCTTCGCTGTATCCAACATGCAGCCCGACCGTTAGGGAGGGCTTGGACGCGCCTTGCAGTTCGAAGCCCTCCCTGACGGTCCGGCTGCATGCCCCCGATCAAGTCCCACACGCCGTGCACGGTCCCTCGCTGTACATCAGGAGGAACGAACTGATATCGCACGGATCAAACAGCGACGTGTCGTTGTTGAAGT